>JALFSW010000043.1 GCA_022779305.1 Prevotella sp.
ACAATTTTATGATGAACCTCTGCTCGGCACTCACAGCCTACTGCTTCTTTGACAACAAGCCAGAGGCATTGCCTGTGCATGTGGAAAAGACAAGGCAATTGGAACTGTTTGCATACTAATCTTATCCCGAACTCGCGTATCTTTTGTTTTCTTATAGAAATAATCAAGAGATAGCGTTAAACGCTGTTTCAAAAGTGTTGCGTCAAGTCCAAAGTTGATTTGTTCGGTTTGCTCCCATTTAAGCGAAGGGTTTCCTGTGTGGATTTTTACAGCTCCTGAAGTTAAATGTTGGTTGTCTCCACTTAGGTTGTAACCTGCATTTGACAGCGATACAAGATATTTTGTGTAAGTTGCTTCGTTATCAATTTCATCATTACCATTAATACCCCAGCTTGCACGAAGTTTAAGATCATTAAGCCATGATTGGGTTTTCTGCATAAACTTCTCTGAAGAAACACGCCATCCCGCAGAAAGAGAAGGGAACACACCCGAGTTATTGATTTTTCCAAAACGTGAAGAAGCATCTCTACGCAGTGTAAAAGCAAGCAAGTATTTTGATGCGTAGGCATAATTCAAACGCATAAACTGAGAAACCATGGAGTAATTACTTCCAATTCCTCGAACAGCTGCAAGACTAGTGATGGTATTGAGATAGCGATAATCTGCTGCCTCGGAAACAAGTCCTTGACCATAACCACCTAAAGATTCTGAATTCAACTTTTTTGCTTCATAACCCAAAAGCGCATTTAGTGAATGATTGCCAAATTCAAGATGATAGTTCATCGTGTTTGTCCATACCCATTGAAGACTTTGGTAATGATAAGTATCTAGCTCGTTTACATCTACGGCACGACTACTTTCTGTCCATTTAGGAACAAATGTTTTGCTAAATTCATTGTAATAATTGATACCGACATTGCTTCGAAAAACAAGATTCTTGATGGGTTCTAATTCTAAGTAGATATTTCCAAATACGCGCCAATATTGATGCTTATTCGCTTTTTGATTATCTTGAAGACGCAGAGGATTGGCTTTATCATTAAGCACGTCAATGTAGCCCCCACCATATCCACCTAGTGAATCATAGGCAGGTTCGGCAGGATGCATTGCAACAAGTTGTTCTTCTATACCCCCAGATGCTTGATGCTGCGACCAATAATTGATAGCAACACTTTCGCCTATGCGCAGCTTGTTATCGAAGAACTGAAAATCTGATGTCAAACGTGTATTAAAACGTTGATAATCAGTATTACGCAGCATACCATCTTGATCTATCCAATTCAAAGAAAGAGACGTTGCACCCTTATCCGTTCCACGACTTAACGTGAGCGAGTAGTCTTGCATAAGTGCTGTTTTATACATCAAATCCAACCAGTTCGTATTGGCAGCAGTATAGGTTTGTCCGTTTACACCAACATAATAAGGTGTAGTGGTATTCAATTGTGCTGTTTCGCCTGAACCATAAATCAATGATGTAGGATGAACGCCATAGGTATTTTTATAGGCTTGCCAATAGACATCTCCCCATTGATAGGCATCAAGTAGATCGTAGTTGGTTACAAACTGTTGAGCGGTGAGCGATGCTGAAAAATCAACCTTTGTCTCACCTTTTTTTGCACGCTTCGTTGTGATAATAATCACACCATTGGCAGCTTGTGCGCCATAAATAGATGCAGATGCAGCATCTTTTAAAACCTGAATGCTTTCCACGTCGTTACTCGAAAGAATAGACCCTACGCCATCGCGTGTCATCACACCATCTATAACATAAAGTGGCGAAGCATTGTTAATAGTTGTTGTACCTCGAATGAGCGTTCCTGTATTGTTCCCTCCAGGCGTACCATCAGTGGTGATGTTCACACCAGCAACACGCCCATTTAAGCTCTGAAGGACGTTACCAGTGGGTACGTCGGCAATGTCTTTCATTTTGACCACAGCCACAGAACCCGTCAGATCTGCCTTCTTTTCTGCCGTATAACCCGTTACGACTACTTCTGCCAGTTCTTTGACATTTTCTTTTAACGTTATCTCTAGTGCAGACGCCGCCTTTACTTCTTGACTCATATAACCAATATAAGAAATAACAAGCATGGCTCCGCTTGATGATTTAAAAGAAAACTTTCCATCAAAATCCGTTGTTGTTCCGTTAGATGTTCCTTTTTGAATAACAGATGCTCCGATGATGGGTTCACCATTGCTATCTTTTACACTACCACTGACCAATATTTCTTGAGCCAGTGTTACTGCTGATGTCAAAGAAAAGAGGGTCAGCAGCAAAAGAAATTTAAGTTGCCTCATAGTTTACTGTTTTTAGCTATAAATTCTGATTGTTAATATTGTTGCACTGAATGATATTTTCGGCAAATATAGGATTTCTCTGCATATCAGGCTTTTAATATTCGTACGAGCCTTGCAACATTTGTTACATGCATCATTTTTACAACACGATGCAAAGAAATTACTATGCGTTTTCCAAATCGAAGTGCAAAAATCTGCGTTAGTTTTTTCAAGGTAGAAACATAAAAATACCGCAGGTTTGCCTTACAACAGGAATGCTTAGTTTTCAAAAGAGCCATACCAGCAATACAAAAACAGGAGTCCTTTTGCAGGACTCCCTCTAAGATTAATTAACGTGAGCTCAATGAAATTAAAATAAAGTAATTTGTGTGTCTAATGTTCTCTCTACATTGATGCAGGGTTTCTTTGGGAATAAGCAATATGCAGCAATACCACCAAGCAAATTAACGATAAAATTATCAAAAACACCTGCCAGAAGCCATCCTTGCGTGGTCTCCTGACTATTGCCTTGAATATTGCCATAATCGTCTGTCGTTTATAAATTCTTTCATATCGTTGGTAAGTCTGTGGTAAGTCGCCCTGTCGCCTATGGTGTAAGTTTTGGTAAGTTTGGGCGTTCAAAAGTACACGGAAAGTGTGCACAAATGCACATCCGATTCTTTACTAAATTAGGCCGTAACCCTTGTTTTACCAAGAAGTTACAGCCTAACTGCCTATATATCAACTAATTCTATCTTAATTCTCAAGGGTTGCCTGCGCCGCTGCAAGGCGTGCAATTGGCACCCGGAAAGGAGAACAGCTAACATAATTCAAACCAACTTTGTCACAGAAGGCTACGCTTGATGGCTCGCCACCATGTTCGCCACAGATACCGCATTTGAGGTCTGGACGCACCTTGCGACCATTCTTCACAGCCATTTCCACCAACTGTCCTACACCATTTTGGTCGAGAACTTGGAATGGGTCTACACGGAGAATCTTTTTCTCAAGATATACTGGCAAGAAGGTTGCAATATCATCGCGAGAATAACCGAAAGTCATTTGCGTCAAGTCATTGGTTCCAAAGCTGAAATATTCTGCACTGCTTGCAATCTTTGCAGCTGTAAGAGCTGCACGTGGAATTTCAATCATCGTACCAACTTTAAATTCCACCTCAATACCTTCTTCTTCAAAGACTTCTTTTGCAGTTGCACGAATGACTGCTTCTTGGTTTTTAAACTCATAAAGAATACCAATAAGTGGCACCATGATTTCTGGTTTAGGATCAAGTCCTTGCTTCTTCAAGTCGCAAGCTGCGCTAAGGATAGCACGTGTTTGCATTGCTGTGATTTCAGGATAAGTGTTACCCAAACGACAGCCACGATGACCGAGCATTGGGTTGGCTTCGCTCAAACTTGCTACACGACGCTTGATATCAGCAACAGTGATACCCATTTGGTCAGCCATTTCTTGTTGTCCCTTGCTGTCGTGTGGCACGAACTCATGCAAAGGTGGATCAAGCAAGCGAATGTTCACAGGATAACCATCCATCGCTTTGAAGATACCAATGAAGTCAGCCTTTTGGTAAGGTAAAAGTTTTGCCAAAGCCTTCTTGCGTCCTTCTTCATCAGGAGCAAGGATCATTTCACGCATTGCCACAATCTTTTCTGCCTCAAAGAACATGTGTTCTGTACGACAAAGCCCGATACCAACTGCGCCGAAATTTCTTGCAACACTTGCATCGTTTGGCGTATCGGCATTGGTTCTCACCTTCAAGCGTGAATATTTTTCGCAAAGGTTCATCAGTTTTGCAAAATCGCCACTGAGTTCGGCTGCTTGCGTTGGAATTTCTCCTTTATAAACATCACCAGTTGTACCATTAAGCGAAATGAAGTCTCCTTCTTTGAGTGTAACGCCTTCAACTTCAACAGTCTTTTTCTTATAGTCAATATTCAAGGCGCCTGCACCACTTACACAGCATTTGCCCATACCACGAGCAACCACAGCCGCATGAGAGGTCATACCTCCACGAGCCGTTAAAATGCCTTCGGCAGCTGCCATACCTGCAAGATCTTCTGGAGAAGTTTCTATGCGCACAAGCACAACTTTGTTGCCATCAGCTGCCCATTTTGCAGCATCTTCTGCAAAGAAAACTATCTGTCCGCAAGCCGCACCAGGAGAAGCTGGCAAACCACGTGTGAGACTTTTGGCTTTCTTCAACATGTTCTTATCAAAAACTGGGTGAAGAAGTTCGTCGAGTTTCTGTGGGTCGCAGCGTTTGATGGCTGTCTTCTCATCGATCATTCCTTGTTCCAAAAGATCCATAGCAATTTTCACCATTGCCGCACCCGTTCGTTTACCATTACGTGTTTGGAGGAACCAGAGCTTTCCTTCCTGGACAGTGAACTCCATGTCTTGCATATCGGCATAATGGTTTTCAAGTTTCGTCTGAAGTGCATCAAGCTCACGATAAATCTCTGGCATAGCTTCTTCCATAGAAGGAAAATTCTTTGCACGATCTTCTTCGCTCACACCTTGCAATGCAGCCCAACGACGTGAGCCTTCAAGTGTGATTTGCTGTGGAGTACGAATACCCGCCACCACATCTTCACCTTGTGCATTAACAAGCCATTCTCCATTAAACAAGTCCTCGCCTGAAGCTGCGTCACGACTAAAGCATACACCCGTTGCCGAAGTGTCGCCCATGTTTCCGAAGACCATTGCTTGCACGTTCACAGCAGTACCCCATTCTTGAGGAATACCCTCCATCTTGCGATAAAGAATAGCACGTTCGTTCATCCAAGAATCAAATACAGAACAGATTGCGCCCCATAGTTGTTCCATCGGATCGGTTGGGAAATCTTTTCCTGTTTGGGCTTTAATAGCTTTTTTGAAGTCGGCTACAAGTTGCTTCAAGTCATCAACAGTCATCTCGTTATCGAGTGTTATTCCCTTGCGCTCTTTCAGTTCTTCTATGATTGCTTCAAACGGATCGATGTCTTCCTTATTAACAGGCTTCATACCGAGCACTACATCGCCATACATTTGAACAAATCGGCGATAGCTATCGAAAGCGAAACGTTCGTTACCCGATTTCTTTGCCAAACCTTCTACAACTGTATCGTTGAGTCCGAGGTTAAGAATGGTATCCATCATACCTGGCATTGACGCACGCGCACCAGAACGCACACTTACCAACAATGGATTGGTTGGGTCACCAAACTTTGCATCCATCAAACTTTCTACGTGTTTCACACTCTTCACAACTTCATCGTGAAGAAGCTCAACTACCTTATTGCGTCCTAACTGAAAGAACTCATTACATACATCAGTCGTTATTGTAAATCCTGGAGGAACAGGAACCCCTATCAAATTCATTTCAGCCAGATTAGCACCCTTGCCTCCCAAGAGGTTTCGCATATCCGCTTTACCTTCAGCTTGTCCGTTACCGAAAGTATAAACTCTTTTTACACTCATTTTTAATTTTCTTTATTAATAATTTAGTTATTCCTTTATTGTGCAAATATAATAAAAATCTACGAGTAGAACAAATTTCTGATAGATTATTGTAAACATTTCATTATTATTTCCTGCTAACTGCCATTTTTTTGATTTATAAATACATTTTTTAGCCAAGAATAGATTAACTTTGCACCAAACATTACGAAATGAGTAGAAAAAGAAAGCCCTTACCAATATTAGAAAACGTCGAAATTAAAGCAGTTGCAGCCGAGGGGAAATGCGTTGCTCATGTAGACGACATGGTGGTGTTCGTTCCTTTTGTCGTTCCTGGCGACATTGTTGACCTACAAGTAAAGAAAAAGCGACGCAATTATTGCGAAGCAATGGTCGTACGCTTCATTACTTACAGCGAAAAAAGAGTGCAACCCAAGTGTTCACATTTTGGTGTTTGTGGCGGATGCAAATGGCAAAATCTTCCTTACGAAGAACAACTAAAAGCCAAACAACAACAAGTTTACGACCAACTCCATCGCATTGGTAAGGTGGAGCTGCCCGAATTTCTACCCATCATGGGGTCGGTTAAAACAGAAGAATACCGCAACAAACTTGAATTTGCATGTGCCAACAAACGATGGTACACCAAAGAAGAATTAGAAGCACTCCCAGAAGGTATCGGACTTTCAGAAGGTGCGATTGGTTTCCACATCACAGGCGCATTTGATAAGGTTTATCCTATCGAGAAATGTTACCTCATGGATGATTTTTGCAACAAAGTACGCAATGCTATCAGAGATTATGCAAAAACTAATGCACTTTCTTTTTATGACATACGTGCACAACACGGACTACTCCGTGATCTTATGATACGCAATTCTAATTCGGGAGAATGGATGCTTTTGGTGCAGTTTCATTACGATAAAGAGGGCGATGAGGAACGTGCACAAGCCTTGATGCAATTCATTGCAGATACTTTCCCTGAAATCACAGCATTGCTCTTTGTAGACAATCAGAAAGGAAATGACACTTACGGAGACTTAGATCTCCAACTTTTCAAAGGGAAAGACCACATCTTTGAACTAATGGAGGATCTTCATTTCAAAGTAGGAGCTAAGAGTTTTTATCAAACCAATACGGAACAAGCACTTCATTTATATGATGTTGCCCGCAAATTTGCCAACCTAACAGGCAAGGAACTTGTCTATGATCTCTATACAGGCACAGGAACAATTGCCAACTTCGTTGCTCGAAAGGCTAAAAAAGTAATCGGCATAGAGTATGTGCCTGAGGCAATAGAAGACGCCAAGATTAATTCTGAAATCAACAAGATAAACAACACTTTGTTTTATGCAGGAGATATGAAAGACATCTTGACAACCGATTTCATCAAAGAACATGGTCGTCCAGATGTAATCATCACCGATCCACCACGCGCAGGTATGCACGAAGACGTGATAAACGTTATCCTCGCTGCCGCACCCGATAGAATTGTTTACGTTAGTTGTAATCCTGCAACGCAAGCTCGCGATCTCGCTTTATTAGACACACAATATAAAGTGGAAGCAGTTCAACCAGTAGACATGTTTCCACATACGCCCCACGTTGAAAACGTAGTATTGCTAAAGAAAAGAACTCCCTAAATTTTGTTCTAACAAAAAAAATGAGTTAAAGTCAAGAAAGACTTCAACTCATTTTTTATAGCCTATTCAGCTGGTTTCATGTTGGTATAGACATTTTGAACATCATCAAAATCTTCAAGTTTGTCTATCATTTTTTCTATTACTTCTCGCTGTTCCTGTGTCACTTCTTTTAAGTCATTAGGAATGCGTGTAAACTCTGCTGAAGTAATCTCAAAGCCATTGTCTTCTAAGTGTTTTTGAATTTCACCAAAGCTCGTAGGCTCACCATAGATGGTGATTTCGCCTTCTTCTTCGTCCAAATCGTATTCATCTTCTACACCATAATCTATCAAATCAAGTATCAATTCTTCCATATCAATACCTTCTTTGATTTTAAAAGTAAAGACCGCTTTATGATCAAAAAGGAATGCTAATGAACCTTGCGTACCCAATGTGCCATTGAATTTATTAAATACAGAACGCACATCTCCCACAGTCCTTGTGGTGTTATCGGTCAGTGTGTCCACAAAAATAGCAATCCCATGAGGTCCATAACCTTCATAAGGCACTTCTTTGTAATCGCTTGTATCCTTGCCCATTGCGTTTTTAATAGCACGCTGAATATTGTCTTTGGGCATATTTTCACGTTTGCAAGTGGCAATGATGGCACGCAGACGTGGATTGGTCTCTGGTTCTGGACCGCCAGCTTTCACTGCAATGGCAATTTCTTTCCCGAGTTTGGTAAATGTTCGAGCCATGTGGCCCCATCTCTTCAGCTTTGCAGCTTTTCGATATTCAAATGCTCTTCCCATAAGAGTTTATCTTTTAACGGAGCTCTGCTCCTAATTTATTGGTTAAATTTTTAATTAATTTCTGCATAATAGTGTCTATCGCTTTGTCTGTTAGCGTTTTGCTTTCATCCTGAAGAATAAAATTCACAGCATAACTCTTCTTGCCTTCTGGCAGATTCTTACCTTGATAAACATCGAAAAGTTCTATTTTCTTCAGTAATTTCTTTTCTGTCTGCCGTGCAATTTCTTCGATTTGAGCAAAATCTATGTTCTTATCTATGAGCAACGCAAGATCGCGACTGACACTTGGATACTTAGCTATTTCTTCAAACTGCAACTGATTTTTGCGAACGAGCTTCCCAAGGGCTTCCCAATTCATCTCTGCATAATACACGGGTTGTGCAATGTCCATACGCTTGAGCAATTTTTGACTGAGAATACCCATCTCTACAATCGCCTTTCCTGCACAATTTTTGAGTCGTATTGCCTTATCGAAAATGTTATTATCCGATTCCTCAGCAACAAGCATACCTTGCTGAACGCCCATTCTAACCAAAATGTTTTCCACATAAGCCTTCAGTTCATAGTAAGAAGATGCTTCATCTGCATGAATCCACGAACCTTGAATGCGTTTTCCAGTAATCCAAAGCCCAAGATGATAGGTTTGCTCATAGGCTTTGACAGGAGCTTCTTCACTCCATTTTTCTGGTTGATAGGCATACGTATTCCCAAACTCAAAGAAACGCAAGTTGGGTGATTTGTGGTTGATGTTGCGATGCAAACTTTCCAAACCACCAAAGAGGAGCGTTTGGCGCATAACACCTAAATCACTCGACAACGGATTCATTACTTTTACTGTATTTTCCCATTTATAATGAGAGAGTTCCGTTGCTTCATAATAGCTTGCCGATGTGAGCGAATTGTTGAGAATTTCATTAAATCCAGCTCCTACAAGTTGTTCGCTTATAATATTCTCTTTATGATAATTTTTGTCAGTTTCTTCTGCAATGGTCAGCGAAGACTTTAATGTGCTTGGAATTTCAATGTTGTTGTAGCCATAAATGCGCAAAATATCTTCAACAACATCACATGCGCGCTGCACATCCACACGATAGGGAGGAACAATGAGGTCGATTCCAAGTGCATCTTCATTTACAATATCCATTTCAAGACTTGCTACAATGCTTTTAATTGTGTCCGCTCCTAATTCTTTCCCTATCAATCGTCCCACATATTCATAATTCAAGCGAACTGGGAAACCTTCGATTTTATTAGGATATTCGTCTCGAATTTCCATACTCACCTTTCCACCTGCAATCTTTCGACACAAGATAGCTGCTTGTTTCAGTGCATAAATTGTTCCATTAGGGTCTACACCACGCTCAAAACGGAAGCTGGCATCGGTTGACAATCCATGTCGACGTGCGCTTTTTCGGATCCATGTGGGGTGAAAATAGGCGCTTTCCAACACCACATTGCGAGTTGTTTCATACGTACCACTACCCTTTCCACCAAACACACCTGCTATACACATAGGTTCTTCGGCATTGGCTATAGCTAAGTCGTGTTCACCCAAAGTGTGTTCAACGCCATCAAGGGTTATGAATTTTTTACCCTCGTTTTTGTCTTTCACGATGATGGTGTTCCCTTTCACCATGTCAGCATCAAAGCAGTGCATAGGCTGTCCATACGCCATCATCACATAGTTGGTTATATCCACAATATTATTGACTGGACGCACACCTATTACATTTAGTTTGTCTTTCAACCATTGCGGACTTTCTTCCACTTTGCAGTCAGTGATGCTCACGCAAGCATACCGACGACAAGCATCTGTATTGTCTATGCGCACATCAATGGACAAATTGGTGTTATCTACAACAAATTCTTCACAATCTGGACGACGCAATGTTGCAGCCTTTCCATTTTGCTTCAACCATGCACACAAGTCTCTTGCCACACCATAGTGGCTAAATGCGTCAGCACGATTAGGCGTAATATCTACTTCAAGTACCCAATCGCTTTCTACCTTATAATATTCTGCCGCTGGCATACCTACAGACGCTTCCTCTGGAAGAACTATGATTCCATCGTGACTCGTGCCTACACCGATCTCGTCTTCTGCACAAATCATACCCAAGCTCTCCACGCCACGGAGTTTACTGCGTTTGATCGTGAAACTTTCATCACCATCATAAAGCACACAACCGAGGTCGGCTACAATTACTTTCTGTCCTGCAGCAACATTGGCTGCACCACACACGATTTGTTGTGGGGCTTCTTTTCCAAGATCGACCGATGTAATATGCAAATGATCTGAATTAGGATGAGGCTCACACGTGAGTACTTTGCCAACATAAAGTCCTTTTAATCCGCCTTTAATCGTTTCAACTTCTTCCACACTTCCCACCTCTAAACCAATAGAAGTAAGAACTTCAGCAGTTTCTTGTGGGGTGAGGTCAAAGTCTACATACTCTTTTAGCCACTTGTATGAAATATTCATTTATTTTCTTTTTATAATTTCTTAATTATGAAAGACTTGTGCAACTTATTCGCTGCTTTGCTATAGAATTTAATATGCAAAAGTAACAATATTTTCTTATATGTCCAAATCCTTAAATTAATAATAGATCAAACAGCCTTAATAAAAATACAATTGGTGTTTAGATAGAAGAAATTTATCCCCCAAAAGTTAAAAATGAACTTTCGGGGGATAAATATACTGTATCATATTCCGATAATGCGTTTATCGACTGCCACATATTCTATCTTGCAATAATACCTTCTTCAACAAACACTTCCTTGAGTATTTGAACGCCACGTTCCACTTGTTCTTTGGTGTGTGTGGCCATCAGTGCAAAGCGAACGAGCGTGTCTTGCGGTGCACAGGCAGGCGGAATAACAGGATTGATAAACACACCAGCCTCATAAGCTTTCATTGTTACCAAGAAAGTTTTATCAATATCTCTTACATATAAAGGTATGATCGGACTTTCTGTGTCGCCAATTTCAAACCCTTCTTCTCTAAAACGCTTGAGGGCATAATTTGTAACATCCCACAATTGTTCTAATCTTTCGGGTTCTTGCTGAAGTATGTGTAGTGCTTCTAGGGCTGCAGCAGTTGCCGATGGAGTGTTGCTGGCAGAGAAAATATAAGTTCTGCAAGTATGGCGAAGATAATTTATGGTATCTTTATCGCCTGCTATAAATCCACCTATCGAAGCCAAACTCTTTGAGAATGTTCCCATGATAAGGTCAACTTCATCTGTCAGTCCAAAATGGTCACACACACCTCTACCCGCTTTGCCGAACACGCCTAATCCATGGGCTTCATCAACCATAATAGAGCAGTTGTATTTCTTTTTAAGCGCAACAATTTCGGGTAATTTTGCTAAATCGCCTTCCATTGAGAAAACACCATCCACAACGATAAGCTTAATTGCTTCATAGGGAAGTTTCTGCAAAACGCGCTCTAAATCTTCCATATCATTATGCTTATAATGCAACTGCGTAGCAAAACTAAGGCGTCTACCATCAATAATACTTGCGTGATCTCGATCATCGCAGATGATATAGTCATTTCTACCAACAACCGTTGCAAGCACACCAGAATTTACCGTAAAACCAGTTGAAAAACAGAGAGTTTCTTCTTTATTGACAAAAGCTGCCAACTCTTTTTCTAATTTCACGTGCAAATCTAATGTTCCATTTAGGAAACGACTTCCCGCACAACCAGTCCCATACTGATCGAGGGCTTTCTTTCCTGCCTCTATTACGCGTGGATCATTTGGAAGTCCGGTGTAGGCATTAGAGCCAAACATCAATATCCTATGACCATTTATATCTGTAACCTCAGTTCCTTGTTTGCTTGTGATTTCTCGGAAATAAGGATACACACCCGCTTCCATAAATTTTTGCGGTTCACGGTAATTCTTGTACTTTTCTTGTAATTGTCCCATTATGATTAAAAAAATGTAGTACTAACCTACAATTTATTGGTTTGCAAAGATACAACTTTTAGACGACAATCAGACAAAAATAGGCAAAAAACTGTTTTTTAAAGATTTTTTGATACTTTTTCCTTCCGTAAAACACCACAAACTTGTAACTTTGTCCCATCTATAGGCAGCTTCCCAAACGACTTTTGAAAGATGACGTTCAATCGTGTATTTTGAGAACATTGCTCTAATATAAACGGATTTAACAACCTTATTCATATTTAAACTTCTAAGTAGTTGCAAGATAATGAAGAAAAAAATAGTGTTTATTATCAACCCTAACTCTGGTGTCATAAAAAAAGCATCAGTACCTACACATATTGAGAACTATCTTGATAAAGAGAAGTTTAATTATGAAATCATAGAAACGCAATATGCTGGACACGCCACAGAGATTGCCACTGAAGCTGTCAAAAATCATGCTGATATTGTGATTGCCGTAGGAGGAGATGGCACTGTGAACGAGGTGGGAAAAGCCCTCATCGGAACAAAGGCGGCAATGGGCATTCTTCCTTGTGGATCGGGAAACGGATTGGCTCGGCATCTTGCCATTCCTATCAATACACGAAAAAGCATTGAAATCATCAACCAATGCGACATACGTGCACTTGACTATGGAACTATCAACAATATTCCTTTTTTCTGCACCTGCGGGATGGGCTTCGATGCTTTCATCTCTATGAAGTTTGCCGAAGCTGGAAAGCGAGGCGTCATTACCTACGTACAGAAAGTATTAGAAGAGGGATTGAAATACCAGCCACAAACCTACGAGATTGAAGACGAAACGGGTGTTCATAAACACAAAGCCTTCTTGGTTTCAGTTGCCAATGCATCGCAATATGGTAACAATGCCTACATTGCCCCGCAGGCTTCTATGAGTGATGGGTGGTTAGACGTGATCATCATGGAGCCTTTCGATGCGCTTGAAGCACCACAAGTTGCCATAGAAATGTTCAACAAAACATTAGACAAAAATACGAAAATTAAAACTTTCAAGGCAAAGAAAATTCTCATCCGTCGTGAAAGTGAAGGACTTATCCATTTTGATGGCGACCCGATCAATGAGAAAAAGGACGTTGAAATTGCTTTGATTCAGAAGGGCATAAATATCATTATCAACCCAGAAGAAAGTAAGTTGCAACGCCAACCGAACATGATACAAAACGGATTCTCTGAATTTTTCTCAAACATTGACCACATTCGCCGAGAACTCACCAAACAGACGCGAAAAATACAAGCACTCAATAAAGTCATTCGTCGTAAGTTAAATATTTAATATGGGGTTCACTTTCAAACAATTCCATATCGAACAAGACCAATGTGCCATGAAAGTGGGCACAGATGGTGTTTTATTGGGCGCATGGGCAGAAGGCGGAAAGCGCATATTAGACATTGGTACAGGAACGGGATTGATTGCGCTCATGATGGCACAAAGGTATCCCGAAGCCGTAATCAATGGCATTGAAATTGAGGAAAATGCAGCCCATCAAGCACTATCGAATGCAAACAATTCGCCTTTTAAAGCGCAAATCAAAATTTTTCACACTTCTCTTCAAAACCATACTGCCACGCTCGCCTGCGAAAAAATTCCAACACTTTATGATGCAATCGTAAGTAACCCTCCTTTCTTTGTAGCATCGCTCAAAAATCATCAAAGCAACAAAACGATGGCGCGCCACACCGACACACTACCTTTCTCAGATTTAATGAACTGTAGCCACTTCTTGCTCCAGCCTGAAGGTACACTTTCCATCATCATTCCCACCGATCAACTAAAAATGATAGAGACAGAAGCCAGCATTTATGGTTTTTTCATTTCGCAGATGGTGCATATCAAAACAAAAAACAACAAACCATCGAAACGCCTTTTGATGCAATTCAAAAAACACCCTTCCCCCATCATCCAACAAGAAGTTTCTTTGATAAATGCTTCTAATCAGCGTTCGGAATGGTATACAGAGCTGACCAAAGATTTTTACATCAAATAACTATTTTCTTGCAAACAGTTGTTGTCAAACGTTTTTTCCGAAAAGTCAAAGAAAAACATACAGCGAAACCAAATTCTACGCTTATCCCATCTCCCAAACAAATCAAATTCAGGTACCGAAAGAAAAAATATTCCTCTTCTCTCAAAGCACCTTCTTTCAACGTTCACATTTGCAGAATATTTTCTTGGTGTTTTTTAGCGTTCAAGTAAGAACTTTTTATATAAACCCTAACCGGTCATTAGACTGGAAGAGCTTTCTTTTTGTCTTATTTATTCACTTACCAATAGCTTTGTCTCTAATGACCGAATTGGGATAAAAATTCCTTTCGTTTATTTCCTTTCCTGCAACCATTGCTCAGCTTTTTCCAAATCCGTCGGCGTATCAATTCCAATGGTTTCTATATCGGTCAACCCTACTTTTATCTTGTAGCCATTCTGTAACCAACGGAGTTGTTCCAAACTTTCAGCTATCTCTAAACTACTTTGTGGTAATTGTGTGATTTCTTTTAGCACATTGGTTCGATAGGCATAAAGCCCGATATGCTTAAGAAAAGGAAAATGGTTGAGCCAATCTTGGGGTTCATGATTACGAACGTAGGGTACTAAAGCTCTTGTAAAATAAAGTGCATAGTTTGAATTGTCTAAAACAATTTTTGGAGAATTAGGATTTTGAGCCTCTTCTAAAGTCTTAAAACGTTTTCCGAGTGTTGCAATTTGGGTTGCATCATCTTCAAAACAAGCAATGATTGTTTTCAACTGTTCCTGTTGAATAAACGGTTCATCGCCCTGAACATTCAACACAATGTCGAAATCGCCACCTATTTTTTCTAATGCTTCTGCAATTCGGTCGGTTCCACTTTGATGAGACGAACTTGTCATCACTGCACACTTACCATTTTCTATAACTGCATCATAAATTCGTTCATCATCGGTTGCCACCCAAACATCATCTAATACAGTTGAAACTTGATCCAAAACGTGGCAAACAACATATTTCCCACCAAGTTGAGCAAGCGGTTTACCAGGGAAGCGCGTAGAAGCATAACGAGCTGGTATGATGGCTATTATTTTTCTCTTTTTCATCTTTTATATCCTATTTTTATTAATATTCATTTTCTTCATAATTACGTCCGAAAGCACCAATAAAGGAAACGATTTACGAGCGGGAACGAAAAACGAAACCATCTGTAGGACGTTACAGGCTTTCCACCAAATCCGAGGATGAAGTTCCTATATTGGTTCCGCCCATAAGGCAATCCTACGTTCATAAAACGAATATGCTCCTTTGAGCATCGGAAAGCTTGTTGAATGGCAAACCAGATGGTTGCATAATGCGGATAGGAGAATAAAAAGCGGCGCTTGAGCGATGTATCAAACCAAATCAACGCATCTTTCTCAGAGTCAACCACCACTGTTCCACCAATAATTCGCCCCTTATAGGAAGTTATATAAACATGCCCACATTGACTCTTGGCTATTTCAAGGAACAAATGTCGATGAGGAATGTGTCGTTGTTTGCGAAAACGATAGTAAGACCGAATAAGTTCATAAAGCTGAGAAACTTCCGTTTCATTACTTGCTTCCCATGTTTTAATTCCTGCTTTATAGGCTTTCTCTATGCGATGAGCCGTTTTCGTAATCAAACGTTCAGTGGGTGGTTTGCTGTGTAACGAATTATGAATTTTCAACCAAGGTATGGGAACGAAATCATAGTGCCGAAAAACACGATAAGCAAATATTTTTTTGGAAACATCGCTCACCTCGATACGAAAACAAGACTTCTCATGCAGATACTTCATAGTTCTATCAAACATCAAAGCGAAAGCCTCGGAACGCTCGGCATCTGACGAGAAAAAGGAAGCATCATAAGCCCCTTCTCCATAGATGCGCGCACATCTGAAAAGTGAGATTGAGAATAAATTCCACCGTTTTTCAATGATGGAAAGTAGCCGACCAATTATTCCACCACGCTCATTCTTCAATAGAACTAAGCAAGGTGAGAGGTATGGTGTGTGTATCACCATACGAAAAAGCGCATTGCTATGAAAAAATATAGGGCAATCGTGCTTTGGAAGTGCGTCAATATCCAATACTATGCTTGTTTTCATATACTCACTTACGTTGCAAAAATAGCAAATATTTTCTAAAAAAACAATTTAGTACTTGTTTTTTCAAAGCCTTTTTGTACTTTTGTAGTATTATGAAAATAGTCTTGATAGGTGCAGGACGATTGTCTACGGCATTAGGAAAGGCGCTGAAGCGTGCAGGTTTTGACATTCTTCAGGTGTATAGTCGTTGCCTTGAAAAAGCAGAAATGCTGGCTGCAAAAATAGATTCTAAAGCAATTAATCACTTGAATGAAATCAGTTATAATGCTGATTTATATATTATTGCAATCTCTGACAAAGGAATAAAAAAAACGATAGAAGCACTTGTGAGGGGCAGAGAGGAATGCATTTTTGTTCACACTGCAGGGTCTGTTGGCATAGATGTTTTCAAAGGAAAATCGACAGCTTATGGCGTGTTCTATCCCTTACAGACATTTTCTATGAATAGGGACTTGGATTTTACAGAAATTCCGATTTTTCTGGAAGCCGATAGCAATGAAACCTACGCTGCACTGAATGCTATTGCAGAGAAAATATCGCCTAATCATGTTCATTCGCTGTCTTCCGAGGCACGCAAATACTTGCATCTTGCAGCTGTTTGGGCTTGCAACTTCACTAACCATTGCTACCATGTGGCTTTCAACATTTTGCAACGAGAGGGTATTCCGCCTGATGTACTACTTCCCCTCATCAACGAAACGGCAAAAAAAGTACAGTCACTGTCGCCTCAAATGGCACAAACGGGTCCTGCCATACGCTATGATGAAAATATCATTGAGCGGCAAAAAGAACTTTTGGCTTATGCGCCTAAACTTCAAGCACTTTATCAAAGTTTGACAGATAGTATACACGAAATGAATGTTTTTTCCAGCAAGAAAAAACAACTAAATGAAATTGAACAATCCTATAAACGAAATAGTACAATGATTAACTATGACCTCAAAAAAATAAAAGCTATCGTTTTTGATGTAGATGGCGTGCTTTCTGCAAGCACTGTGCCGATGGATGCCAATGGCGACCCTGCAAGGACGATGAATATCAAAGATGGTTATGCCATCCAATTGGCAGAGAAACTCGGACTGAAAATTGCCATAATGACCGGAGGACACAATGAGAGCATACGCTTGAGATATGAATATTTAGGTGTAAAGGATGTGTATCTCAATTGTTCGATGAAAATCAAAACGTGGAACACATTCACAGAAAAATACGAACTAAAGAATGAGGAGATTATCTATGTGGGTGACGATATCCCCGACTATGAAGTAATGAAGTTGGCGGGCTGTGCATGCTGTCCGAAAGATGCTTGTGCTGATATTCTTAGCATTGCCGACTACGTGAGCGATCAACGAGGGGGAGAAGGTGTGGCACGCGATGTGATAGAACAAGTGTTGCGTGCCAAAAATTTATGGCTGCAAGATAGCAAAGCATTTGGATGGTAGGAACAAGAATAATTTCTTAACAATATGAAAATCAAAGACTACAATATTATTCTTGCAAGTAATTCGCCTCGAAGAAAAGAACTTTTAACAGCACTCAACATAGATTTCAGCATAAAGGTCTTGCCAGACATTGCTGAAAACTACCCTGCATCAACGCCTACGGAGGAAATTGCGCTCTATATAAGTAAGGAAAAAGCCAATGCTTATAAGGCTACAATGAAAGAGAAAGATTTGATTATCACAGCTGACACAGTCGTGATAGTGGAAAACGAGGTGCTGGGAAAACCTAAAAATAAGGAAGTAGCACAACAAATGTTACGAAAGATCAGCGGAAGAACCCACCAAGTTATTACGGGCGTTTGTTTGCTAACCAAAACTTTTCAGCACACTTTTAAGGTTTCGACCGATGTTACTTTTAAAGAACTTTCTGAAGCCGAGATTAATTATTACATAGATAATTATCAACCTTACGATAAGGCTGGAGCGTATGGCATTCAAGAATGGATTGGCTGCATTGGTGTTACTTCGCTATCGGGTAGTTATTTTAATGTAATGGGATTACCTGTGCAGCGCATTTGGGAAGAAATCAACAAACTTTAAACACAAAGAAAAGAACGTTTTGTTAAGCAAGTAACCATTCTTTGGACACTCGCAAAGCAAAAAACAACTAAATGAAATTGAACAATAGAGAAGGTATGAAAATAAAAAGAATCAAAGAAGGTTTCAAAAAATGGTTAGAAAGTTTGTCCTTTCGCACTGGCGTCATCGTACTTTCACTTTGCATTCCTTGCTACATCCTTTCATTTGCACAATTTGCCTTGCCACTTTCAACAAGTGCGAAAGGTGTACTTTGGGTAGTATTTTTCGGAATGGCAAAAACTTTTCAATACAGCGGTTTGCTCATTTTAGGAACAGAAGGCTATAAAAGATTAAAAAGAAAATTCAAGAAACGAAATACTATCGAGCTTAATAAAACTATTGACAAAGTATGAAAATAAAACTATTGATATTTGATTTTGATGGTACTTTAGGAGATTCTAAAAACTTGATAGTAAATACTATGCAAGAAACTATTAAAGAAATAGGACGTGCTGTTCCTTCTGAAGAAAGCTGTGCAAGCACCATCGGTCTTCCTTTGAAAAAATGCTTTAGTTCTTTGTTGGGAGAAGATGAAGAGCTAATAGGAAAATGTGCCGAACTTTATGAGCTATTCTTCAAAAAGAACAATATGCCCGGGGCAGTTCCACCTTTTGATGGAGTCATTCAAACAATAGAAGAACTCCATAAAAAAGGTATCAAAATGGCAATTGCAAGCAACAGAGGTCATCGGTCATTGGCAGCTTTTGTGGAAGAAATGCAACTGGGCGAAATGATTACTGTCGTACTTGGTGCTGACGATGTAGAACAACAAAAACCGAATGCCGAACCTGCATTAAAAATCTTAGCACACTATGGTTGTCAGCCGAACGAATGTATGATCATTGGCGATGCTCAATTCGATATATTGATGGGAAAAAACGCAGGCATACAGACTTGTGGGGTTACGTATGGAAACGGAACAAGAAAAGAACTTGAAGAAGCTGGTGCTGACTACATAATTGAACATTTTTCGGAATTAAAAAGGATCTTGTTCAAATAATTTAAACACCTTTTTTAGGCGTAATGGACATTTGGGGCTTTTCAGCTTACCAAATGTCCATTACATCTAAATTTCGAAGTTACAAGATAACTTCTGAAAAATTCACGCTTTTGTTTTTAAGACTGTTAGTCTGTAGTTTTGCATTCTCAATGCAAAAAAGAATGCAAAACTACAAGACGCATTTACCTACAATTATATTATCTTTTACTCCTCAAAAAAATCATCTGATGTCCAACTATCATCAAAAAGTGATTCTTTGCTTTCTGCGTCGCTTCCCTCAGTAGGAACGGGAGGAGTTGAACCATCACCTTGATGCTTTTGAATAGAGGGAGTGAATAACAGATTTTCAGATGCTAATTTAAATATCGTAGCAGTGGGTTTGATATATATATTTTTTTTGTTCATATTAATTTTTATTTAAATACTACTTTTTTACCTTCAGATGTGATATAGATGCCCTTAGCAGGATTTACTACACGGCGACCTGAGAGATCGTAGTAAATCATATCTTTGATGACTTCATCATTACTTTGCATTGCACCGATACCGGTTGTGGTGTTTCTATCAGTAAATTCAAGCGTAAAGAACTTAGATGCAGCCACAGCTTTGCTCTTAGGAAGGTATACCTTGTTAGCAGATACAAGAGGAGAGCCTGTAATAGGATACCAACCATTTCCTTGTGCCAAGTTACGTATAACATAGTCACCTACTTCTACGTTCTTAGGTGCCAATGTTCCCTCCCAAAGTGTACTCTTTTGAGTGATAAGTTCGCTAGAAGGAACTCCACTTATGTCTTGGATAATCTCCAAAGTTATACTCTTAGCTGGCTTCATTTCTACTACCATAGGTGTTTCCTTTTCGACATACTGCCCTGACAATGGTTTCACCTGCACATTGGTTTTCAAGTTCGGATTTGAGAAAACATCTGTATTCTCAATACATGCCCAAATACCTTCACTTGCATTAATATCGGCAAAAGGCGTAGGCATCTTTACAGCAAACGGATAGTTGAACGTTGTCCATTGCGCAGTTGCCTTTGGAACAATGTCGATTTGAGTAGCTTTCTCTATATAAGAGGTAGAGAATTGAGAGATGAAATCGGCAGTTCCATCCGATGCAGCCCAACAGTAGTAGAACGTCTCACCAGAAGTATAGCGATAATTTGACATATCACCTTTTTCAGATGCACCATTTGAGTGCCCCAAATAATGGAGCGTTTCGTTAACATTATTGTTGAATCTTATTTCAAAGATACCAGGGAACAAATCTGGTTCGATGGCAATTACATCCATGGTAGCAAGTGCACCCATATCACCATTCACATTATTAATATATGTCTTGGTGTTAGGATGCTGCAATGTACGTTTTGACGAGGCTAAGCCACCACCTAATACCCAGATTTCGTCCACAAGCGTATTGTTGTGGTCGTGCCATTTCACGTTGTTTGCTGCATAATCAAGGTAGATATGCTTTGGTTTTGCAAAGCATGTAGAGGCATTAGAGATACGTACAAAGCCATCAGCTGACACAATGCGTGTGAGAGTACGGAGATGGTTTATCTCTTTTACCAATTCGTATGGATTTGTGATGGTCTTGAGTTTTGTAAGCTGTTCGGTTGTGAAACCACCATACTTGTTTTCAGACCTTTCAAATGAAGTCTTCACTGTACTTTGACGTGGAAGAATCGTTTTGAAAGTTGTTTCCTCCACTTTGCGAAGCATCCATGTTGAATGAGAATCCATTGGATCGCCATACCATGTCAAGATAGGACCTGTTTGCTCTCCATCGAAAGTAGTACCCGGATTTTCAGGGTTAGCAGTGATGTCATTGTTATTGCCTGTAGTGTTTGTCTGCAAGAGTAATTGTGCCGGACGATTAGCTTGGTCTACAAAGCTCACTTTAATTTGTGCATCTTTACCTGCCAAGAAAGCACTTTTATAATTTTTACGCTCACTTGTGTTCTGTACAAAATTGAAACCTTGTATCTTGGTCATCGTGTTCAAGTTGGTGAAAGTATAGAGTCCGTTCGCTTGTTTCTGAACGTACCATACTTCCGAAGCATCGTTACCTGCTTCTGCAACACCTTTCTTTTTCCACTGAATACGGTCAATCGCATCACCACCTTCTTGCGCTGCATTCATAAGCAACACTTTGTTGTAATCGCGTTCATAATAATCATAAGAACCATTCTTTATCACATAGAAACCATCGGCATATTGAATACGCTCTTCAAGAGGTTTCTTGAGCAAGCGTTCAACTTCATTGTTGAGTGCAGTGCCCGAAGCATCATCGGTATTCATTTCGCGTGCAATATCTTCCAGACGTTCAAGTTCTACGAGTTCTGCAGCCGTAAAACCGTCTACAACGTTTTTCGCATTGAGCACAGCCGAAACCTTATCTTTGTTTACAATAGGTTTGGTTGTCTCTGGCAAACGTTCAAGCATCCATGTAGACGCACCAGGTAAACGATTATTATCGGGCATAAAGAAGTCGCGGTCATTATTATCTGGGGAGTCATATTGCATCGTGAAATCTCTCGTACCGTTTCCGTTGCCATGACTTTTGGCATGTGCATACTTATATGAAGAACTTGCGTCATCAGCAGCAATCTTGAAATAGCCAGGATAGCGTGCGTCGTTAACAGGGTCGATGCTGATTTCTTTCGGTGCCGTTTTGCGAGTTCTGTCAGCATTATATTCTATTTTTTGTGAAGACTGTCCTGCTGTTGTATAGCCGTAACCTGTAGTTGTGTTGATAATTTCATACTTATCATTAGCCAATTGACGCACATAGTAGATAGTGGAATTATCTGTTGCAGAAACAGACCATTTTTGTCTGTGGTCTGAAGCATTTTCAAACAATAGTGCACGCTTCTTCTCTGCACGTGGTGTGTTGGTTGCGTAATCGTAGAACCAACCATCGTGTGCATTCTTAAAACGATACAAACCGTTAGGGATTCTTCCTTTTTCATCCAAACCAACACGTTGGGTTTGTTTCTTGTCTTTCAGTTTTGCAGCCTCTGCCCTGAGTTTTGAAATATCACCCTGCTCAGGATTACCATTCTTCCAAAGCGTTTCCAATGTTTTCAAATTATCAGCTGAAATACCATTAACCTGATCTTTAGACCAAATAAGTCGCCAAACATCAATCTTTTCTTCTGAGGTCAATGGCAGCTCAACTTCTACCGTAGATGGGTCAAAAATCACTACCGATGCACCATGTATGCGATTGGTTTTATTGGTATTGGCATCATAGAAGAAGTCGTATGAATTATTATCGCCTTGTTTATAGAACTCTGTTTTTCCTCCTGTCCCCATTCCACTTCTATGGTCTGTGAAATGAAGAGTAAATCCGTCTCCAGAGATTTTATCCCAAATTTGATAGTGACCAGGATAGTATTTTGAGTTCACTGGTTTGAAACCAATAGGAGCCGCTCCAGTATCCATCTGCGTAATTCGTAGACTCCGTCCCGTTTTCTTGTTGGTAAGAACAATAACTCCTCCATTTGTGAAATCTCCACTTTGAAGCGTGATTTTCCACAATTCTTCCTCTTTGCTGTTATCGCCGTCAGAAAGTCTCCAAGCAACACTGTTATCGTTCGGATTGGTATACAACACAGGGCGCTTCCAAGTAGAAGTACCTGTCTGCTTATAATAAGTAGTAACATCATCGCTCTTTTCTGGATCGAAGAAACCTAAATGGGCAGCACGAATGCGATAATATTTATTGGCATCAAATGCAACATAGTTTGATTGAGAATTGCTACGAAGTTTTGCTGCTTCAGTTTTAACTGCTTGTGTGGAGGTTTCAGAGGGATTGCTTTCCATTACAAAATGTTTTTCAACCAAACTATTTACATCTTGTACAGGCAAAGCACCCAAACTTCCTCTGGCATTGATGAGGGAATAATAATCAAAACGTTCCGTTTGAGTTGCACTAACTTCAATGGTTGTCCAAATAACCGATGATGTATTCCAGTTGTTTGTTTGCCCAAAGTGTAAGTCATTAGAATTGTTTCTATTTTCGAAACGTCTGATTTGATCTCCATTTCCTTCATCATCTCTATAAACAAGTGAGAATTCACGGTCTCTTCTTCCCGTAAAATTCGAGAAGAATCCAAAGGCTTTCTTCTTCCCCTCTTCTATCATATATGCATCGTGTCCAGGCTTGAGTGTACGACCGTCGATATACCTGTAGTCATCTTTAGTAGTTCCCCAACCTCTGTGTACTGGTATCTTAAATCCACATTTCTTGTTATAGAGATAATAGGTTATTGCTGGATTTCCGGGAGAGGGATCTCCTTTTATGAAAGTCCAAAGTAAACAATCTGGATCTACCCCGACACCATTATTCACATAAATGTCTTTGTTCTGTTCTCCATAAATAACATACATCGGCATTTTCTCAATTTCAGTTCGCCGCCTGTCCTGAATCTTATACCACCTGATGTTTCGAGAATTAATACTGTTGGCAATGACAATATCGCCTTGTGGATAATAGGAATAACCATTTCTGGCTTCTTCGTTGTCTTGAGCCATTGCATTATTTCCCCAACTCACTCCCATAAAGAGTAAAAGCAGAAAGTTAAGGAAATGCAAGCTTCCGATTTTAATTAACACTTTCTTTTTGTTCATCTTAATTCTTAATTTTTTTTATTCATATAATTAAATTGAGTTTATTTTTATTTATCCGAGAAATAGTATTCTTGAGCAATACAAGTTATCCTATATTCCATCAATTTGTAATTTCAAATAGAGATTATTCTGCCAAAAGAAACGTTTGATGCTTCAAATACATTAGTCGTTCCACCCCATTGACTTGTGAGCTTTGAGTATTTAAATATTCCTGCATACTTACCCCTTACAGGCAACAAGTTATAATTGGCTGCATTTTGACAACGGATACGACAAAACAGACAACAGAAGCTCTTGAGCGTCCTTTGTCTAAAGGGTTTGCACCATTCTTTATACGTGCGTATATAAAAATGTTTTGAGGTGAAATTATGCCAATTGTGTGTGTGTGTGTGTGTGTGTGTGTGTGTGTGTGTTAGCAAAATATTTTGGTCAACCAAATACAACGCGTTAAAAATTACAAAAAAAACAAAGTTTTCTCGCACGTTACTCACACCTGTATAGTTATTGAAAAGAGAAAGGCAATACTGAAAATAAGTCTCTGTCAAATACACACTATTTAATTTTGGTGCAAAATTAAGCAATGTTTTTGGATTATGCAAGCAAAATAAAAAATTTGTTATCGCACCATTCTTTTGGCAAGTTAATTTTACGAAAAGAACAGCAGATATTGAAATCTTAATTTTTTACTTATTTTCTCTTATTTAACGGTCGGTCTGACGAGCGATTTGAGTTAAAACAACCATAAACAACCAATTCCGTGCAGTTTGATGATGTCCATGCGACTGCGACTTTTCTCTATCTTCTTCTAATAGAGTTTCTATAAAGGCAAAAAAGAGGATGTGATAGACACACCCTCAATTCTTTTATAATAATGCTACAAGCAATTATCCCTTAAGATGTTTGAAAAAAAACAAGACACCCAAAGTTTGCTAATGCTACATTTATTTCACTTTATCAACGATAGCCTTGAATGCTTCAGGGTTATTCATTGCTAAATCAGCAAGCACCTTACGGTTGATTTCAATACCTGCCTTGTGCAAAGCACCCATCAATTGGCTGTAGCTCATATCATACAAACGAGCTGCAGCATTGATACGTTGAATCCAAAGCGCACGGAAATTGCGTTTTTTGTTCTTACGATCACGATATGCATAAGTCAAACCTTTTTCATAGGTATTCTTTGCAACCGTCCATACATTCTTTCTAGCACCAAAATAACCTTTGGTCTTCTTTAAAATTCTTGTTCTTCTTGCTTTCGAAGCAACATGATTGACTGATCTTGGCATAGTTTTCTTTCCTTTTTAATGTTGTTTGACTAATGTTTAACGAAGATTAAGCAGGTCGCGTACCTGTTTCATGTTGCTACGGTCCACCAATGTTTGATGAACGAGGTTTCTCTTCTGTTTCTTTGTTTTCTTAGTCAAAATATGACTGTGGTAAGCGCGATGACGCTTGATCTTACCTGAACCGGTGAAACTAAATCTTTTCTTTGCACCGGAATTTGTCTTCTGCTTTGGCATTTTTTTTAAATTTTAAAATTACTATTTATATTCATCTGTGGCAACGTATATACCAGGACGTTACGCACAGGTTTGATAAGTGTTACTTCCTCCGAAAAGGAAGAAATTCCTATCATTATTCGCTTTGCAATTTACTAAGTGCGTCTGCACCATTCTTCGCATTATCAAACAAGCCACCAGCTTTTGTTTCGCTGTTTTTTGCTGCCTCGCTTTGCTTTGCAATACCTTCAGCCTCTTCCCTATCGCGACGTTGCTGGCTCTTTTTGGTTGCACCTGCTTTCTTTGGAGCAAGGTAGAGGAACATTTTCTTGCCTTCTAAGCGTGGCATTTGCTCCACTTTTGCGAGTTCTTCCAAATCATTGGCAAAACGAAGGAGCAAAACTTCTCCTTGCTCTTTAAAGAGGATTGAACGTCCACGGAAGAATACATATGCACGCACCTTGTTACCATCTTTTAGAAATTCTTGCGCATGTTTGAGCTTGAATTGATAATCATGTTCGTCTGTTTGAGGACCAAAACGAATTTCCTTGATATCCTGTTTTACCTGCTTTTGTTTCATCTCTTTTTGATGTTTCTTTTGCTGGTAAAGGAACTTTGAATAGTCGATGATACGACAAACAGGTGGTTGGGCATTAGGGGATATTTCAACAAGGTCTACGCCTGCTTTTTGAGCAAGGTCTAATGCTTTGCGGGTGGGCATTACTTCTGCGCCATCATCGCTTACCACACGAACTTCCCGAGCATGAATTTGTTCATTCACTCGGTACTGTAACTTCATTTTGTCATTTTTCATTCAACTATATTAAATTGTTCTTGTCTTCTAAAACGGCTGCAAAGATACTATTTTTCAGAGAATTAACCAAATTTTTAGCATCAAAGTTTTACATAAAAACTATGCTTTCGACATTAAAAGCAAAAAAAACGAGCAAACCTCGCTACCTTTACGGGGGTTACTCGTCTCTTTTTTATATATATTTGATTTAATCTATTGCTTTGAGTTGTTCTGCCACCTCATCTTGTATGCGTTTCACAAAATCATTCACCGACATAGTAGCTTGTTCGCCACCACCTTGTTGTCGCATAGAAACAAGATTCTCGGCTGTTTCTTTCTCGCCAACGATCACCATATAAGGTATGCGCTTCAGCTCGTTGTCGCGAATCTTTCGACCAATTTTTTCATTTCTGTCATCTACCAATGCACGTACACCACCACATTCCAATTGTTTCTTCACCTGCAGAGCATAGTCATTATACTTCTCAGAAATTGGAAGAATAGCAACCTGATCAGGTGTTAGCCACAATGGGAAATGACCAGCGGTGTGTTCTATCAACACGGCTGTGAAACGCTCAAGTGAACCAAAAGGTGCACGGTGAATCATTACAGGTGTTTGCTTACTGTTGTCTTCTGCCGTATATTCCAACTTAAAACGATTAGGCAGGTTATAATCCACTTGAATTGTACCCAATTGCCAACGACGACCAATGGCGTCTTTCACCATAAAATCGAGCTTAGGACCATAGAATGCAGCCTCACCTATCTCAATTCTTGCATTCAAACCTTTTTCTGCACAAGCCTCTTTGATGGCATTTTCACTCTCGTTCCAAACTTCATCAGAACCGATATATTTTTCTTTGTCGTTAGGATCACGGAGAGAGATTTGCGCTTCGTAGTTTTCAAAGCCAAAAGTTGTGAACACTTTTTGAATGATATCAATAACGTCTTCAAACTCTTTCTTTACTTGTTCTGGACGAACAAAGATGTGAGCATCGTCTTGTGTGAAAGTACGCACACGTGTCAAACCATGCAGCTCACCGCTCTTCTCATATCTAAAGACTGTTCCAAATTCGGCAATGCGCAGTGGCAAATCTTTGTATGAACGTGGCTTATGCGCATATATCTCGCAGTGGTGCGGACAGTTCATAGGTTTGAGCATGTATTCTTCGCCTTCTTCTGGTGTTTGGATCGGCTGGAAAGCATCTTTTCCATAATGCGCATAGTGACCCGATGTTACATAGAGGTTCTTACCGCCAATTCCCGGAGTAATGACTTCTTGATAGTCATAAGGACGTTGCAATTTGCGGAGCGTCTCTTGCAGACGCAAACGAATTTGCGTTCCTTTGGGCAACCAGATAGGCAAACCTTTACCAACACGATCCGAAAACATGAAGAGTTCCATTTCCTTACCTATTTTTCTATGGTCGCGCTTTTTTGCTTCTTCCAACATCAGCAAGTATTCGTCCATCATCTTCTTTTTTGGGAAGGTGATACCATAGATACGTGTCAATTGGTCGCTCTTCGCATCGCCACGCCAAAATGCACCAGCAACACTCGTGAGCTTGATCGCCTTAATCGCACCTGTTGAAACAAGGTGAGGACCACGACACAAGTCTGTGAAATTACCTTGTGTATAGGTGGAAATCGTTCCATCTTCAAGGTCTTCTACGATGTGTTCCACCTTATATTCCTGCCCGTCGGCTGTGAATTCTTTCACAGCGTCGGCTTTTGATATATCTCTTCTCACCACTTGCTCGTCTTTTTGAGCAAGCTCCTTCATCTTTGCTTCTATCTTTGGAAAGTCGTTTTCAGATATGGCTTGCCCATCAGCTGTTTGCACGTCATAGAAAAATCCGTTTTCTATGGCTGGACCGAAACCAAACTGAATACCAGGGTAAAGCTCCTTCAATGCTTCTGCCAAAAGATGGGCAGATGTGTGCCAAAAAGTGTGCTTCCCTTCTTCGTCCTCAAACTTATAAAGCGCAATGGTTGCGTCTTCATTGATGGGTCTGTTTATTTCTGTTGTAACACCATTTATCCCGCAAGATACAACGCTGCGAGCGAGAGCCGGTGAGATGCTCTCTGCGATTTGAAAGCCCGTTACGCCCTTTTCATATTCACGAACCGAACCATCGGGAAAAGTGATTTTAACCATAATACAACTTAGTTTATAGGGCAAAGATACAAAATTATTGTGAGAACACAGAGGATTTAACACATCTTTTATGCTTTTTCTCCTAATAGCAAGAAAAACACATACCAGATTTACTTGTTTTTCACTGTTTTTTGCATCAATAGTGTTTTTTTCGAGAGACTACTAAGGTTTAAAACGCTCTTATTAAGAACTTTCCGAGGCATTTGCTTCGGACGCTTATTCGACTTGATTTCTTGCGCCAATTCATTGGCTTCTTGGAATGTTGGCCACCTTTTTATAATATAATCTAACGCTCGCTGAGCACCCGAGAAATCATTTTGCATATAAAGACAATAAGCCTTATTATACCAAAGTTCGCGATTATCTGGATTGATTTGAGCGGCTTGTGTATAGGCGACAAAGGCACTATCATACTTTTCTTCGCAAATACAAACCATTCCGTATAATTCAAAAATCTCTGAGACATAGGGTTGCAAAGCCAATGCCACTTTACAATCTTCTTCTGCGCCTTTGTAGTCTTCTAAATGGTATTTCGACAATGCCATCAGATACCATGCCTCATAAAGATGGGGCTTTAAGGCCACTATCCGAGTAAAGATTTGCATCGATGCTACATAGTAACCTTGATCAAATGTGCGCTTCCCTTCTTCCATCATCTTTTTGATATTATACTGGGAGAACACGGGGAGCGACAACACCGACAAGAGAAGTATCAAGAGGCATCGATACATAGACATACCTTATTTCATTGCCGCTTTCACCCTATACCGACATTGGAACCGTCCACTTGAGAGCTCTTTTAGCTTTTTTGCAATCATTTGCTTGCGAAAGGGTGAAATGTGGTCAGTGAAAACCTTACCATCAATGTGGTCGAATTCATGCTGAATGACGCGCGCCAAATAGCCTTCTATCCATTCATCGTGTGCCACCAAATTTTCATCTACATATTTCACATGGATGCGCGTAGGACGCTTTACCTTCTCATGAATACCAGGAAGTGACAAACAACCCTCTTCCATTGTTTCGGTCTCGCTGTCATCCACCTCCAAGATGTGTCCATTGATGAATGCGTGGCGAAAACCTTTGTACTCAGGATAATGTTCTGAAATTACATCAAGATCAATAACAACAAGGCGAATGGCTTTACCGATTTGTGGAGCTGCCAAACCTATTCCATCACATTCCGTACAGGTTTCAAACATATCATTGATCAATTCCTTTAAATTCGGATAATCCAAAGGAATGTCTTCTGCCACTTTGCGCAATACGGGTTGCCCAAACGTATAAACTGGTAATATCATTTTAATCTTTTCTTGTCTACGTTTTTATTTATTCATTGAAGAATAATGTTAAGTAATACTAGAGAGCCTAGGTGTTCTAGGTTTCCTAGGGATTCCTAGGGAGTTCTAGTTTTTCTAAGTTTTCCTAGGGAGTCCTAGATTGCCTAGGGAATCCTAGATTGCCTAGGATGCCTAGATTACCTAGATAGAACTAGGAAAACTAAATAAGCTCTATCATCCTCAAAGTGCCCGCTTTGATTGCATATAATCTTGCAAGATGATTGTAGCCGAAATTTCATCGACTAATCCTTTGTTTTCTCGCCTTGCTTTCTTTTTCACTCCACTTGCTAACAATGCTTGTTGTGCAAGCGAAGATGTAAACCTTTCATCGTAGTACTCAATAGGAATCTGTGGCACTGCCTTTCGCCAACGATTGACAAAATTCTCCACACGCGGAAGATTTTCACTGGGCTTTCCATTCAATTGTGTGGGTTTGCCCACTACGATGCGTTCTACATCCTCTTTTTGAACGTATGCTCTCAAAAAATCGAACAAGTCGGATGTGACAACTGTTACCAATCCGTTGGCTATGATTTGCAACGGATCAGTAACCGCTATCCCTGTTCTTTTCTTTCCGTAGTCTACTGAAAGTATCCTACCCATTATTGAAAGAGCAACCAAGCATCTGGAAACTGTGCACGCAACTGATTGCGGCTTTGCACAGCTGATGCTTTATCATTGTGTGTCGAAGCAATGACACGATACATATTTCTTTCAGAATTATACGCAATTTGTGACTGATAACCAGCATTTTGCAAACGTTGCTTTAAACCATCAGCATTTGCTTTCACGCCAAACGAGCCAACCACAACACTGAAAGTCTTCAACCCTGCACCATCAACAACAGAGACGTTCTCACGACGAACGGGTTCGTTTTCATAATTGTTATAAACAGGTGTTTCTGTAACAGGTTCAACTTCAGGTGTAACGCTCATCTTTTCTTCATTGTTTTCATTGCCACCATAAATCGTTGTCTCTTGTGCCTTTGCCTTTTCATAAGCTTTTTTATAAGCACTTTCCTTTGACTTACAACCTGTGAAAACCATTGCAACGCAGAGTGCTGCACCTAAGAACGTTAGTTTCTTCATATTATCTAAATCTAATTGTTTGTTTTTAGTTTTTTATTGTGCGAAGTTACAAAATAAGCCGTTAATTACGAAATTCGTCCCACATAAAGATTGTTAAATAGACGATTTATAAGATTTTTAACATAAAAAAGTATTGCCAAATGACCATTTTTGAAAAGATTGTCGTATATTTGCGAGTGATAACAGTTATATGACAACATTAAAAGTAAAACAACAATTATGAAAGCATTAGGTTATATTAGCGCATTTTTGGGTGGTGCACTTGCTGGCGCAGCATTAGGTCTTTTGGTTGCTCCCGAAAAAGGAACAGACACACGTTCTAAAATTGCAAACGCAGTAGACGATTTCTGCAAAAAACACGATATCAAACTCAGTCGCAAAGAAGCCGACGAATTTGTTGACGATATCGAAGACGCTACTGCAGATGAAGTTTAAAAAGCATATTATATGTTTTCCAACGACAACAACGTAGAAACCATTGCCCAACTCATAGAGGCGGTTAAACACTATGTCGGACTTCAAAAGGAATACATAAAATTAGATGTTATTGAGAAGGTTGTGCGCTTGCTTACGGCAATGGCTCTCATAGGTATATTCGTAGGCTTGCTCACACTTTCCCTCATCTATGTATCCTTTTCTGCTGCCCATGCCCTGCAAACAGTTGTGGGTTCACTCGTGTGGGGCTACCTAATTGTGGGAGGAGCATATTTCGCTCTTCTATTACTTTTCATTGTTTTCCGCCATCGCCTTATTGAGCGTCCGCTCGTAAGATTTTTGGCAAATCTTTTAATGTCGAAATAATCCGCAATACAATGCACGCTTCAGAACTTCAAAACTCAACTCCATATAGTACATTGGACGAAATTCGTTTGCGCAAGGCTCAATTGCACACAGAAATCCTCAAAGACGAAAATCGGATAGGTTCGCTTTGGAAACATTTGTTTCATAAACCCAAAGCAGAAACCAACCCAAATGAACGTTTCGTCAATTTAATGAAATCGGGAATGGGGGTCATTGATGGTCTCATTTTGGGTTGGAAACTTTATAAAAGATTTGGTGGAAGAACTGAAAACTTTAACCTTTTTGGGCGAAAAAAGAAACGCTAAAATTTCACATCTCCTACACTCACAGCACAGCTGAACCTCAGTTGCACTTCAAATGAGGCTCAGTCAGGCGGCAAATGAAATTTAGTTGCAACGCAAGTATACAACAAACAATAAATCACTGAATATCAAAGAATTAAAAACCGATATTTCTTTAGTAAGATTTTACCAAATCGAGGACTTTTGAAAATAGCGTGAAAAATACAAACCTACGAAAGTAAGTACACCATTAAGCATAAGGATTTCATAACCAAATTTGTATTGCCAAACGTGAAAAGTGAAAGTGTCAATTGCTAAACAAAGCAAAGGAGCAACCAAGGCAATATAAGGAACCAAGGTATCGGCAACATTTTTTTTGGTGAACAAGCCATAAGCAAAAAGTCCCAATAAAGGACCATAGGTGTAGGAAGAAATAAGATAAATAGCATCTATCAAACTCGTGGAATTGAGTGTACGAAAAAGAAGAATGAAAAGTACGAAAAACAAGGCGATGAGAAGATGACTACGCTTTCTTAAGGTCTCATCATCAGGTGCTTCTCGGATATCAACACAATAGCTTGTGGTCAATGATGTCAGGGCAGAATCTGCACTTGAAAAGCAAGCTGCCATCACACCTATCGTGAAACACACCACCACGCCTTGCCCCAACATACCACCCGCAACAGGCAATAACATTAATTCATCGGGCGACGCAGGCAAAGACAACCCCATTTTTTGACTATACTGAAGCAACAAAACGCCTAAACCCAAGAATAGAAGATTGGCAGGAAGGAACGCCATTCCATAGGTACACATATCTTTTTGTGCATCACGCAATGACTTGCAAGTGAGGTTTTTTTGCATCATATCTTGATCAAGCCCCGTCATAACAATCACAATAAAAATTCCACTGAAGAATTGTTTCCAAAAATTTTGCTTTGAAACCCAGTCGTTCCATACAAATATTTGCGAATGGGCATCATGCGAAACAGCCCTAAAAGCCTGCAAGGGACTCATTTCCAAGCCCTGCATCACTTCATAACATATTAAACCAAGGGCTAAAAAAAGGCACAAAGTTTGAAAAGTATCAGTGAAAACGAGCGTCTTGATACCTCCCTGACGTGTGTAGAGCCATACCAAGGCAACCATCAGAAAAACAGTCAGAAAAAAAGGAACTCCATAGGCATCAAAAACAAAGCGTTGAAGAATGAGACAAACAACATAAAAGCGCACTGCCGAACTCATCATTTTCGACAAGAGAAAAAAGGCGGCTCCTGTTTTGTGGCTGCGTCGTCCGAAACGCGTACGAAGATAAGAATAAATGGAGGTAAGATTGAGTCGATAATAAAGCGGAAGAAGCAAAAAAGCTACTAAAAAATAGCCCACTATGAAGCCCATACACGTTTGAGCATAAGCCATATTTTGCCCAATAACCATCCCCGGAACGCTCACAAAAGTTACGCCAGAAATGCTTGCACCAATCATTCCGAAAGCCACAAGATACCAGGGAGATTGTCGATTTCCACGAAAAAAAGTGGCATTATTCCCCCGCCCCACAGCCCATCTACTGAAAAGAAACAAGACGATAAAATAACAAAAGATGGTTAGAAGGATGATCATAAATAACTGTTACTTATCAATTTGCAAGGCAGCTCCAATGGCTGTACAAAATTCAGAATACTTAGGAATGATAAAATTCACACCATAAATCTTCTCCATAATTGGAAAAAGGAAGTTGCATTGTGGCAAGAGTGTAAGATTGCCTATAAGCACAAAATCTTTAATTCCACTATTGAGCGAACTCAAAATTGTTGCAGACCCTATCGATTGCAACACCAAACAGATGAGTCCCAGAGCGATATCTTCTCGACTTGTATTTCCTTTTGCATTGGCAAAGAGCGACGCCGTTGCATCCATAGGCAATCCAGAAAGTGGCTGTGCAGAAATGTCACCAATCTTCAAATTCACATTTGAAATATTACCACGCATTGCAAGTTCGGAAATTTGCAAAATATCATCTGTATTGAGTAACAATCGTGAAAGTCCGTTGAGTGTTCCGCCGCCAATACCGATACCACCAATGTGAGAAATCGATGCGCCATCACATTTCACGATAGACGTTCCAGTCCCCATAGAAACAACCAACATTCGTTCTATTCCAGCGGCAAATTGTGCCCCCATACCGTCTGAAAGAAATTCATCAACACGTTCGGTGGGCAGTCCGTAAACAGGCTTATCAATGTAAGCCGACCCCACGCCCGTAATCATAACTTTCTTTACATCAGAGAGTTCTATTTTGTTGTCATACAAATATTTACCAAAAGCACCATAAAGCGATGTGATCGGATCAGTTGCTTTTATGCGAAGTGGTTTCACTATTTCTCCGTTAGCAATACCAACGATTTTTGTAGTAGAGATGCCAACGTCAATTCCAATTGCAATATTCATAGTACCTTAATATATTATAGGCTGCAAAGGTACAAAAAAATAGAATGCAAAGTGGCGAAAAAAATAGTTTTTGCAAAAAACTTAAAAAACATTTTCGTATTCAGCTGAAAATGAGTATCTTTGCAATCCGTTATGAGAACTCCATAAAAAGAGAATATAAAGAACAATATATAAATTCAAGAAAATGACAAAAGCAGATATCATTAATGAGATTGCAGCGTCAACAGGTATCGCAAAGAAAGATGTATCGGCAGTGGTCGAGTCGTTCATGGATGCCATCAAAGACAGCTTGCTCGACAAAAAGGAAAACGTTTATCTACGTGGTTTTGGAAGTTTTGTTGTTAAACATCGCGCAGAAAAAACAGCGCGCAACATTTCAAAGAACACAACAATCACTATCCCAGCGCACGACTTTCCAAGCTTCAAGCCTGCAAAGACTTTCATTGAAGATATGAAAAAATAAAAACAAAATAATAATAGTAATAACAATTTAAAATTTTAAAGCTATGCCTAACGGAAAAAAGAAGAAGGGTCATAAAATGGCTACGCACAAGCGTAAAAAGAGATTAAGAAAGAACAGACATAAGAGCAAGTAAAACCATCATAATGGTGAAAAGGCTCTTAAGAAAGAACTTTCATTATTTGCGGGGCATGTCATCGCACACAAAAATCCTAATTCAATAGGCGTGCGATGGCAAGTCTCGATTTTTTAAGGCAGGTTCTAAAGAAAGCACAAACACTTTGCAGTGTGCGCCTTTAAGAACACACCTTGAAGAATATAAGCACACAAAACAAAAGGCTTATAGAAGTAAGAAAAAGATGACAAGCGAAGTAATTATTGACGCCCAGCCAAAAGAAATATCGATTGCGCTTCTCGAAGATAAACGCTTGGTGGAATACCAATGCGAACCACGAGAGGCCAATTTTTCGGTTGGAAACATATACATTGCTAAGGTTAAGAAACTAATGCCTGGACTTAACGCTTGCTTTGTAGATGTAGGATATGAGCGCGACGCTTTTCTTCATTATCTTGACTTAGGAAATCAATTTAATTCCTTTGCAAAGTACCTCAAGCAGGTGCAAAGCGACAGAAAACGACTTTTTCCAATACAAAAAGCCTCACATCTGCCCGATTTGCAGAAAGACGGAAGCATACAAAGCATTTTGCAACCTGGACAAGAAGTGATGGTACAGGTGGTGAAAGAACCGATTTCCACAAAAGGACCACGCCTCACTGGCGAAATTTCATTTGCTGGAAGATACTTAGTACTCATTCCATTCGGCAACAAAGTGAATGTTTCTTCTAAAATAAAAAGTGGAGAAGAAAGAGCAAGACTCAAACAACTCATACAAAGTATCTGTCCCAAGAACTTTGGTGTGATTGTTCGCACGGTCGCAGAAGGAAAACGAGTGGCAGAACTCGATGCAGAAATGAAGGTGTTGCTAAGCCAATGGAACGATGCAATCACAAAGGTACAGAAGACGCAAGAACGTCCTCAACTCATCTTTGAAGAAACAGGTAGAGCTGTTGCAATGCTCAGAGACCTCTTCAATCCAACCTACGAAAACATATATGTCAATGATGAGGAAATCTGTACAGCTGTTAAACATTACGTTTCGCTCATTGCACCAGAAAAGGTAAGCATCGTAAAAAAATACAACGGAAAAGTTCCGATCTTTGATAATTTTGATGTTACCAAACAAATCAAATCAAGTTTTGGAAAGACCGTAAACTACGGACATGGCTGCTACATGATTATCGAACACACGGAAGCCATGCACGTTGTAGACATTAATAGCGGAAATCGGATAAAAAACAAAGGTCAGGCACAAAATGCACTTGACACAAACCTCGGGGCAGCCGAAGAACTCGCACGCCAATTGCGTCTCCGCGATATGGGAGGAATTATCGTGGTAGACTTCATTGATATGAATCTCGCAGAGGATAGGCAGATGCTCTATGAACGAATGTGTAAGGCAATGCAAAAAGACCGTGCCAGACATAACATCCTACCACTCAGCAAATTTGGATTGATGCAAATCACTCGACAACGTGTCCGCCCTGTGATGGATGTTGATGTGGATGAGACCTGTCCAACATGCTTTGGTTCTGGAAAAATACGTTCAAGCATTTTGTTCACTGACCAACTTGAGCGCAAGATAGACCAATTGGTGAACAAAATTGGAATTAAAAAAATCTATTTACACGTGCATCCATACGTAGCCGCATACATCAATCAAGGGATAATATCTTTAAAAAGAAAATGGCAATTAAAGTATGGATTAGGTGTTCATATTATTCCATCGCAGAAGATGGCTTTCATGCAATATGAATTCTATGATGCAAATCAGCGTTTCATCGACATGAAAGAGAAAAACGATAAGTCATAGAAAAACTTAAGTTCAAAGATAATAAACGAAGAAAGGCATTAAACTAAAAAAAGACTATGTGTAAAGAAATACGCATAGTCTTTTTTCTTTTCTTTCTCTCGCAGTCGCATAGCCCGCTATACTCCTTTAAAACCCAAAGCAGTCTAATTTAAAGCAAAAATCCTACAAAGGGAATTTATAAGACCTTTCCATAATCAACTACTTTATAATAGTTTTTTATGATGTAATCCAATCCCGTATAATTATAATTGTAGTAATCTTTAGATTTTAACTGTCCTGTTGATACTTTCCCTATGTCGTCCACCCTTATCTCTGGCAGATAGACTACATCAAGTTCGTGGCGCAGGTTTTCTTCTGCCAAATATAGTTCTTCGCCATATAAGAAATTTGGATAAGCAATGATACCTGCTTTTTCAAAATAGCTTTTTGTTAAAATCAGAAACGAGCCATGCCCTGCATAAACACATCCTTTGGGCTGTTCAGATCTAAATTTCTTTCGTTTGTGAAGCGTCTTTGTGTAAACATAATGCACAATGGGATATTTGAAAGCAAATCTTAGCAGTTTCAGTCGCTTCAAAGAATAACGAAAGGCCGCTTGTGGATTTAAATTATAGCCTTTCGTCTGCGACATAATCATAGGAACAATCCACCCTACCCTTTCCGAAATCTCGGCTTGCAAGAGTTTTGGAATAGTTGTCTCCTCATACAACATATCTACGTTGCTAATGATGACATAGTCGGCTTGCAAAGGCGGATGGGTTTTCATCACCTCATGCAATGAGGGAAAATAACCCAAATTTTCTTTCATTGGGAGGATGGTTAAGCTGTAAGACGTTGGAAAATAGGTAATCTTCTCTTTTTGCGTGGAATTATCTACTACGATAACTTCGCAAATAAAATTCTCTTCCACTGCTTTGCACGACACATCAAGCGATGCCAAATAGTTTTCTAAACAAGCATAACTGTTATACGTAACAGCATAAATAACCAATGATTTCATGTGCTGACAGTAATTTAAAAATGTTCAACCAATCTTCTAAACATAAAGTTCGATTTCTTCTGCATTGCCCATAAACGAAGCATACAGAGAAAAGTTCGTAGCATATAATTCTTTGGCTATCATTCGGTAAACCGTTTTTGAGCGTGAAATTAAATAAAAATCAAGAAACGTTTTCATGATACTATCATTGCTTGAAGAGTTGCTTATATGAGCAATGTTTTCAGAATTGAGGATTATCAGTGGTAAATCCTTCATGTGAGTGAGAAATTTCTGACTATCAGAAAATAAGACTACTGGAAGTGCAGATGTTTCAATTACTTTCAAAATAGCCGCACGGCATCTTTTCATTAAATTTGCTTGTGCCTCGGGCGATAATGTGGGATATTTGGAATCTTCAAATGTTTCTAAAGCATTCACAAATCTCACGTGAATTGAAATATATCCACGAGGCTGCAAACCCGTTTCTTCCAGAACCGCATTCAAATGGTCGCTGGGCTGAAAGAGTTCATTATAAAGCATAAAAAAAGTCTTGGGATAATCAGTATTTCCGTTCACATAAAACAAATCGTCGCCCTTATAACTACAACAAACATATTGTTTTTGGGGTGTAAGTCGATGTTGCACCCCTTTTCGTTTTCCTGTATAAACAAAGAATCGAGTGTCTATCAACGAATATGTTATGTCATTCTTATTTGCTCTCCAGTCTATTTGATTGGGCACTAAGAAATCGGATAATAAATAAGGTGTATCCCAAACTATTTTAAAATCATAACCATTTTGCTTTGCAATGTGATAGCAACCGACTATGGCTTTAAAACGATCGGCAAGTCCTGGATGTGAGAATTTTGGATCAAAAAGAAAATAAAAGACATTCTTTTTCTTTGCTTTTGTCGGTTTCAACTGTGAAACATAGCGCAAATTAAAGAATAAGCTCTTCAAAAGTGTGAGATATTCCTTGCCCATCTGTCCACCTAACTGGTAGATCGCATTTTTTATTTGTTTTATCATCATCTTACTTTTCTTCTTCCATCACTTCTTTTATTGCTTCAAGATAACAATATTTTCGTTGTTTATCAGGTTCAAGCATCGTGCCTTCTGCCCATTCATTCCACGCATTGAGGAACAGGAAATCGGTCATGTATTTTTCTCGTGTGATGCGCATTTTCTTTCGAAGATAGTCTTTAAACGCTTCTTTGGTAGGTGGGAGAATGATGGTGCTGTTCAAACCACGGCGTGGTGTATTATCCCAACCCATGAAAACACCGCCAAACGTACCTCTCGGCGAACGCAATGCAAGTGATCTTGATGCAATAGAAGAGAAAGATTGCGGTTTGTTTAAAGGTGTTTGAGTTCCTAAGATTTTATTTTTCAATGCAATTGCACGCCTTCTCAATCGATGATAATTGCGATAAACGACAGAACGATTATAATTGGTGCGTGCAGGTTCAAACTCCACTTGATTGCGAAAAGGCAATATGCGTTTATCGGTTTTCCTTTCTCGGAGTGTGTTCACAAAATGCAAACCTGGCAATCCTTCCGCCTTTGCCATTTCTTCCCACAATGCCAACATTGCTGGCAGGTCTTCTATGCTCTGCGATTTGTAAATAACGAAAACAGGACGCCCATCAATCTTTATGTAACGCTCGTCTTTAAAGAAAGGCAACAGGTAATTGAAATGCGCTTTCCAATCTTCTTCCTTCCCATAAGATTGCCCTATGAGCACCACATTTGCTTTCCCATCCCATGTCCGTGACCATGGCTCGTTTGCCCACGAAAAACAAAATCGCATGTCAATCGACTTGTCTGCCAACAAAAGCTCAGCTGGTTTTTCGAGTAAGAGTTTTCCATCGAACCAATAATGATAAAAACACATGCCATAAACACCATATTGGTTAGCAAGCGCAGCCTGCCAACGCAATGTTTCAGCATTGGCTAAATCATAATAATTATCGTTTAGCGGGGCTTTGGGCTGTTCGTGTCCGGAGAACAAAGGTTTTGCAGCCTTAACATTTGTCCAATCCGTAAAGTCTTTTCCCCACCATTCATCATTCTCTGGTATGGTATGAAACTGAGGAAGATAGAATGCGATTAATTTCATTGATAACCTCGTTTGTCTATTGTTTTTCGTAAATCAAGACAAAGATAAATAAATAATTTCGATGCTACAAAATTATCTGTGCTTTTATTAAAGCGAACACATAGGTTCACTCCTATCTGGAGACAAACGATTAAACCCAAACCGGTCATTAGAGACCAAAGAGATTGCATCTTATTGTCTGTGCAGGTTGTTCTGCGTTTTATCGCAGATGTAGCGGGCTACTTCAAGATAAAACGCAGAAGAAGATGCCGACAAGTAGCTGCAAGATATTGGTAAGGGAATAAATAAGACAAAAAGAAAGCTCTCTCGGTCTAATGACCGATT
>JALFSW010000044.1 GCA_022779305.1 Prevotella sp.
CATGTGGGACAAAATCATGCTCAGAAAAAGGTACATCATTGAGTGTATTAACGAACTGCTCAAGAACAAAGCAAACCTTGTGCATTCACGCCACCGCTCCATACACAATTTTATGATGAACCTCTGCTCGGCACTCACAGCATACTGCTTCTTTGACAACAAGCCAGAGGCATTGCCTGTGCATGTGGAAAAGACAAGGCAATTGGAACTGTTTGCATACTAATCTTATCCCGAACTCGCGTATTTATTAGGTTGAAAATACACAAAAAATAGTTGATACAGAAAAATATAGGCACATTCTTTTGTTTATTTGCGGGATAATTGGTAAATTTGTACGATTTTATTTTATACGGAATACGTAATGTGCGCTATGCAGATAAAAAACTATTGGGCTTTTTATCTCTTTTAGCTTTTTACTTTTCCCAAGATGTAGGTCAAAACAATAAGTATTTTTTTAATTTTTTAGATGAACGTAATTACGAAAACGCTTCAATTGGCAGATGGAAGAAACATCACAATTGAAACCGGAAAGGTTGCAAAGCAGGCAGATGGAGCCGTTACGCTGAAGATGGGTAACACAGTGTTGCTCGCCACTGTTTGTGCAGCCAAAGAGGCAGTTCCGGGTACAGACTTTATGCCTTTGCAAGTTGATTATCGCGAGCAATATGCAGCCGCAGGACGATTCCCTGGTGGATTCACCAAACGCGAAGGCAAGGCTAATGACGAAGAAATTTTGACATCGCGCTTGGTAGACCGCGCCCTTCGTCCTCTTTTCCCTTCAGATTATCACACAGAAGTATTCGTTACCGTAATGCTTCTTTCAGCCGATGGTGTTGACCAACCCGATGCATTGGCAGGTTTTGCCGCATCGGCAGCGATGCAGTCATCGAATATTCCAATTGAACATGCCATCTCGGAAGTGCGCGTAGCACGTGTTAATGGCGAATTTGTTATCAACCCCACCTTTGAACAGATGAAGAGTGCCGACATGGATATCATGGTCGGTGCAACGAAAGAAAACATCATGATGGTAGAGGGCGAAATGGATGAAGTTTCAGAACAAGATCTCATTGAAGCACTCAAAGTTGCTCATGAAGCCATCAAGCCCATGTGTGAATTACAAGAAGAACTCGCTCGTGAGTTGGGCACAGACGTGAAGCGAGAATACTGCGACGAAGTGAACGATGAAACCTTGCGTGAAGAAGTTCGCAAAGAAACCTATGACGCTTGTTATGCGCAAGCACAAAGCGGAGACGACGATAAGAAACATCGTGCAGAAGTCTATGCACAAATTTTGGCTTCTTTCATTGAAAAATATGATGCCGCACATGCAGACCTAAGCGAAGACGACCTCGAGGAAAAACACACACTCATCGAAAGATATTTTGCAGACGTTGAACGCGACTCTATGCGTCGCAGCGTATTGGATACGGGCAAACGTATGGACGGTCGTGCTACGGACGAGATTCGCCCCATCTGGTGCGAGGTTGATGCCCTACCAATGCCCCACGGAAGTGCTTATTTCCAACGTGGCGAAACCTTGGCTTTGGCAACTTGTACGCTCGGCACAAAGCTCGACGAAAAGATGATTGACAACGTCTTAGACAAGAGCTATCAACGTTTCTTGCTCCACTACAACTTCCCTCCATTCTGTACAGGAGAGGCAAGAGCGCAACGTGGCGTAGGTCGCCGCGAAATCGGACACGGACACTTGGCTTGGCGCGGACTCAAAGGACAGATACCAGCCGACTTCCCATACACCGTGCGTCTCGTTAGTCAGATTATGGAATCGAACGGTTCGTCTTCAATGGCAACCGTGTGTGCAGGAACATTGGCATTGATGGATGCTGGAGTACCAATGAAAAAGCCTGTATCAGGTATTGCGATGGGCTTGATCAAGAACCCAGGCGAAGACAAATATGCAATTTTGAGCGATATCTTGGGCGATGAAGACCACTTGGGCGATATGGACTTCAAGACCACTGGTACGTGTGATGGTATTACCGCCACACAGATGGACATCAAGTGCGACGGACTTTCATTTGAAATCCTTGAAAAAGCCTTGATGCAAGCAAAGGCAGCACGCGAACACATCCTTGGAAAAATCACAGAAACAATTGCACAACCACGCGAGGAAATGAAACCACAAGTGCCTCGCATCGTGGCAATGGAAATTCCAAAAGAATTCATTGGTGCGGTGATTGGTCCCGGTGGAAAAATCATCCAACAGATGCAAGAAGACACTGGTGCAACCATTACTATTGATGAAGTGGATGGCGTGGGCAAAATTCAAGTGTCAGCACCCAACAAGGAATCTATCGATGCTGCCGTAGCAAAAATCAAAGCCATTGCTGCTGTACCAGAAATTGGTGAGACCTATGAAGGTGTAGTGCGTTCGATAATGCCTTATGGCTGTTTCGTTGAAATCATGCCAGGCAAAGACGGCTTGCTCCACATCTCAGAAATCGACTGGAAACGTTTGGAAACCGTGGAAGAAGCGGGCTTGAAAGAGGGTGACAAAATTCAAGTGAAGTTGCTTGACATCGATCCAAAGACAGGTAAATACAAACTTTCTCGCCGTTGTCTGCTTGAAAAGCCTGAAGGCTATGTAGAACCTCAACGTCGTCAGCGTGGCGAACGCCGTCCACGCCGTGAAGACTGCGGATAAATTTGTATCCTCTTTTTCTGTATTCATTTTTTGTCGGTTGTCCATAGAGTGAGCACACTCCTCCACTAAAAATGTTCAACTTGAAATATGAATATTTGAAAAACATTTTATACCTATAACTCCCATAGCACCTTCCAGAAGGACTATGGGAATTTTTCATAGGTTAATTCAGAACTGAGTCACTGCACACATATTTTCGCAGAGGCTCACTTTGTTTGCAAATAAGAAACACTTGTTGTGCAATTAAGGCTTGCTTAAAATACAAAAGAGAGGTATATAACAGACGCATCTAGCAATAGGGCATTAGACTATATGACTTTTAGGACACTACCATGGCAATGGAGGAAACAAATACAACATATAGTAGAAAAATACATCTGTTTAAAAAGTGGAACAAAGAGAAAAAAGAAAGATAACTTACACACTTTTTTATTGCTGTCCGGTAAACCTTTTCCACAATAAAAGTTAAGG
>JALFSW010000039.1 GCA_022779305.1 Prevotella sp.
TCGAATGGTGTTTCAGGTGCAATTGTGAAAGGCACAATTCCCCAGTTGATACAGTTACTGCGATAGCGTTTTGTTGCATATTCATAACAGATGTTGGCGTCGCCACCAAGCACTTTCTGACATGAAGCAGCTTGTTCACGAGCAGAACCATCGCCTGGCTTATTAGCAAAAACACAAGAACCTAAGGAAGTATCTTCTGGTTTTGCACCAACTTTACTTAACACGTCTACCACTTTTGAAGGACAATTACCTGCTCTTCTTGCCAAATCATCTGCCTGAATGCGTTTACTCAAACCTACATATTCTGGCACACGACGAGAAAGCGCAAACTCTGAAAGTTTCAAAGGATTTGAACGATAGCTTGACGTTTCGCCTGAAGGAATAAGTTCGTCGGTTGTTGTAACAGGGTCATGGATAACTGCAGCCAATTCAAGAAGCATGTTTTCTTGCATTGGGTACATCTTAGGCCAGTCTTTGATGTTAGGACCATAACGTAGTTCTTCATTTTCATTAGCATTTCCAAAACCTTTGAAAACACGACGTTCATAAATCTTAGCATCATAATCGTATGGCTTATGAGTGTCTTCAAATTCAATATCTGTTGCAGCTGTGATGACACCACCATTTGCCGCTGTTGCTGCAATCGAACGTGCGTCCATAAGTGCCACCATAGAGATTTGTCCTTGTCCTGGTTTTGAACCTTCGCGGTTAGGGAAGTTACGTGTAGTGTGACGAAGGCTAAGCCCATTGTTTGACGGAACATCGCCTGCCCCAAAGCAAGGTCCACAGAAAGCTGGCTTGATAACAACACCTGCTTCAAGGAGTTCTTCTGCAATCTTATTGCGCGTGGTTGCCATATATACAGGTACAGATTGAGGATAAGCAGACATATTGAAATAGCCATTGCCCACTGATTTGTCCTTAAGAATTGACGCAGCTTGGCTAAGGTTATCATATGTTCCACCTGCACAACCAGCAATAATTCCTTGATCGGCAATTACTTTTCCGTCTTTTACCTTATCAACAAGGTTTACAACAACTTGATCACCGAAACGCTTTCTAGTATCTTCTTCTACTGCTTTCATTATACCGATTGGATCAGCCTGCAGTTCATGAATAGTATAAGCATTTGAAGGGTGATAAGGCAATGCTATCATTGATTCTTGTTTTGACAAGTCAATGCGAATCATTGCATCATAATATGCCACTTCACCTGGTTTCAATTCTTTGTAATCTTCAGGACGACAGTGCTGAACATAATGCTTCTTCACTTCTTCATCTGTCACCCAAATAGAACTCAAACATGTGGTTTCAGTTGTCATAATATCGATACCATTACGGAAATCGATTGGCAAATGTTTAACACCTGGACCAGCAAATTCAAGTACTTTATTCTTGACAAAACCATTTTCAAAAACGGCTTTTACAAGAGAGATTGCAACGTCATGAGGACCGATACCCTTGCGTGGTTCTCCTTCGAGCCAAACAAGTACTACTTCGGGTGCGTTGATGTCCCATGTGTTTTCGAGCAATTGTTTCACAAGCTCACCACCACCTTCGCCAACGCCCATGTTTCCAAGTGACCCATAACGTGTGTGGCTATCTGAACCTAAGATCATATTGCCACATTTTGCCATTGCTTCACGCGCATATTGGTGGATCACTGCAAGGTTGGTTGGCACATAGATACCTCCATACTTCTTTGCTGCAGAGAGTCCGAATACGTGGTCGTCTTCATTGATTGTCCCCCCCACTGCACACAAAGAGTTGTGGCAATTGGTCATTGCATAGGGTATAGGGAATTTTTCAAGACCACTGGCACGCGCTGTTTGAATAATGCCCACGTAAGTAATGTCGTGCGACATCATTGCATCAAACTTGATGCGCATTTTCTTTCCTTTTCCTCCTTCAACATCATGCGCACGAAGAATACCATAAGTAATTGTTTGCTCACGTGCGTCATCGGGTGTTGGAAGATTGTTCGCTTCGGTTACAACTTCCGAACCATTGAGGAGATAAACTCCATGTTTGATAAGTTCTACCATAAAATATTCAATTTAGGTTAATGAGTTTGTATATGTTTTTGTTTTAATTTCAATTCAAAATGGCATTTATGAATAATGTCAGAGAGAGCATATCTGCGCCACCTCCTGGAGAAACATTCTCAGCAATATAAAGTTGATTTAACTGCTGAAGTGCTTCGACTGAAAAATCATCAAGCGTTTCCTTTGCTTCTTGCTTCATTTGGTCTAATCTTTCTTTTCCTCTTCGATGACAAACATTGCTATCATCTAAAGACGACATAATGCGTAAAAGTAATTTATACTGTTTGTATTCATCATCTTGCAATTGATGATAGAAAGGCAGCCAATCGGCAAACAATGTTGCATAGCCTTCTTGTGCATTGGCTAACGCACCTTTTATACCATATTCATCACAAGCTTTTCGCCCATTTGTTGCTTTCGTTTCTGGAAAAAGAAGTGCCAAGGACTTGATGCACCCTTGTAGTGCGCTTTCCTCAATTTCACCTTTATTGTAGTAAAGATGAGATGCAGCTGCCACTGCCAACCCCAAAGCAAAGAATGCGCCCTTATGTGTATTCACTCCATTTGTTGCTACAAACATGGCTTCTTCAGCTTTCAGCCCAATAGATGAAAGGGTTGAATAATCAGGCTGTGAGGATTGGAAAGTAGCAAGTGCTACCTCTACAAAATAGGAATGAAGCACATCAATGCTCGTTTGCATTAATTTCGCATCCATATCATAATGTGCCCCTGCATCACTTCTATCAACTAATCCGGGCTTTGGCGTAAGATCTAATTCTTGCTGCAAAGCATTTGTTGCTAAATGTGCTATAATATAAGGTATGGCATCTTTCGCAGCCAAGCTACTTGAAAAAGAAAACACACCATTTAAAAGATTTTTCCTTACCAAGGAAGCGCTAATTGGAAGTTCGGCAGTCGAAAGTCGTTCTATTTCTTTCACCTCTATGCCATGCATCGGAAGTATTTCCTTCATCACTTCGTTGTATTTCCGAGTAAGACCATCATTCGGTTCACTGCCTACAAAGCGAATAGAAACATCTAAAGCACGAGCTATTTGTGTAGAAAACAAGTCTAAGTCAAGTGCTATATGTGTATCTGTCGCATCAGTTATTTGCTTTAAAAAGTAAGTAGGGAAAGTTAGTTTCGATACCGCATAATCACTTCCATCACAGACGATAACATTATCATATTTCTCACAACTCTTTTTGATAATGTCTTTTCGCTCTTTGTAGGAGAAAAGTGAGGCATCTTCTTTTACAGGTATAAGATAAAGCCAGTCTACCTTTTTAGTAGCCGTTTCCAACAAATATTCATGCCCTCTTGTTAAAGGATTTGCATTCATCACAATCACACCTTTTTTCCCTTGTCGTTTTAAGGTTGAAAGATAATGACAATAATCGCTCATTCCTCCACTTCCTATTTCTAAAAGTAATGCTTTTTCGGCTTTTGCCAATAGCCTAAAGCCCAAACTTTCAAAGATTTTTTGATTCTCAGGTTTTGTGAAAAGTCTCACCGATAGATAACCACAAGCCATTGCTTTTTCAACCAAATGGCTCACTAACTTTGTGCTAAATCCTTCGTCTCTTAACTTTTCGCTTACTGCCAGACATTTGATAACATTACCAGCAAGTCCTCCTCCACCAAGCAATTCATCACCGTCATTTGCAAAAACACCGGCATAGTAATCCAAATGGTCGATTCGCAAACCATTTTCTTTGAGAAACAAAGTCACCTTGGCATAATTGTTTTTCAAAGAAAGCGGAATTTGTCTTATTTCAAACTCGTTATACATAGCTATCAATCAGGCTTTTAATATGTTCTTGCAAATCAGAAAGCGTATGTGTATGATTGCGCATACAATAGCGAGCTTCATGCTGACAGATGAGACACTTACGTTCAGCCCTGCCTACTGCCGATCGGGATATGGGCTGTCCGTTTTTATCAATCACATCAATATCAAAAAGCCTACCAAGTGGATGCTCTTCTTCTATGATGCAAACCTTTTCCTTTACTTTTAAGCGAGAGATTGAAATCAAGAAATAAGCCTCAAAACCTGTCATTAGGTCATAGTCCATAAAGTATTTAACATCATTCTTAAACACTTCTTTCAAGGCAATTACGGCTTCTCTTGCGATTATGCTTGTTTGAGCGTTACGCTTGACCTTCCCAGGTGCAACCACTGTTAAACAAACCAATGCATAATCTGGATATTTTTCAATCAGATTCAATTGGGTTGCTTGGCGTTTATCACGTGCTGCCAAGAGATTGTCAAGCGTAACCTCCATTTATAAATTGTTAGTGATTAACCCTTAATATTCTTGATGATGTCTAAAACTGAACCATCGCGATTCATCACCACACCAACAACCTTGTCGCCGAAAGGTAATGGAGCTGCTTCGCCAATGATTTGATTGGCTCTTTCTTTCAATGTTTTGATATCAACAATTGGCAATCCTGCATCTTTCAAACGTTGTGCCACTTCTGGACGTTTTGGATTAACAGCAATTCCGTATTCTGTTACTACTACGTCAACAGAAGAACCAACAGTGATGAGCGTTGTAACTTCATCTACGATACAAGGTATTCTGCCACGCAACAAAGGACAAACGATGATCGACAATGCAGAATCAGCTGCCGTATCAGGGTGTCCACCAATTGCACCACGGATAATTCCATCACTTCCTACCAATACATTCACATTGAAGTTAACGTCTACTTCGAGTGCAGAAAGAATAACAATGTCCAAATAGTGGGTTGCTGAACCAGGTTCATCTGCACTTGCATATTCGTTAGATGGAACTTCCTTGTGCATTGGGTCGTTCTTCAATGATTCTGCTGCAACTTTGTCAAAAGATTGAACATCGATAAGGCGTTCTATCAGTCCTTCCTCGTGCATCTTAACCATATGTGCCGTGATACCACCCAAAGCATAATTCGCCTTTATTCCTTGCTCAATCATACTTTCACGGATGTATTTTACGGCTGCCAATGAAGCACCACCAGATCCCGTCTGAATAGAGAAACCATCTTTGAAATATCCACTATTGATAATTACTTTGGCTGCCTGTTTGGCAAGCAAAATATCGCGAGGGTTCTTTGTATCACGGATAGCACCCGAAGCAATCTTAGAAGAATCACCAACAGAGTCCACTATTACCACATAGTCTACATAACTTTCAGAAATTGCATAAGGTGTGTTAGGATAACTCACAAGGTCGTCTGTCAAAATCACCACCTTGTCGGCATGTTTTGCGTCTGGAATGGCATAGCCCAATGAGCCACAAATCGACTTCGCATTTTCCGAACGCGAATAGCCATTGGCGTTTCCTGCTGGGTCTGAAGAAGATGCACCCAAGAAAGCCACATCAATATGAAGTTCACCATTTTGCACTGCACTTCCTCGTCCACCATGTGAACGGAAAACTACAGGTTCATCCATCAAACCACGTGAAATCTCCGCAGCCAATTCGCCACGCAAACCCGATGTTGAAATCTTGCTGATAACACCATTCTTTATATGTTCAACCAGCGGTTTATGTACGTCTTGCAAACTTGAAGCCGCAAGGTGTAAATTCTTGAAACCCATCTTTGCCAATTGGTCGACAACCATATTCACCACTTTGTCGCCTCCACGGAAATGGTGATGGAACGAAATTGTCATTCCGTCTTTTAGTCCCGACTTTTTGATGGCTTCTTCCAAAGAAACAATCTTTGAAGATGCTTGTTGGAGTTCTAATTTTGGTGTGATGTTCTTCGGAACAGTGGTCTCATCAGAGTAGACCTTTTTACCCATCTTGGCAGCTTCTTGTGCCAAATATTCTGATCTGTCTTTTAAACTATTCATAGTATGTCTTCTTGTTTTAAGATTCCCGATGCGATAGCAAGATCTATGACACGCTGTGCGCGCAACACCACTGGTCTGTCCACCATTTTGCCATTTACAGCAATAACGCCAGAACCTTTTTCTGCCGCTTCTTTGATGGCAGCAATGATGGTGCGTGCTTTTTCGATTTCTTTTTCTTTTGGTGCAAACACTTCATTGACAATTTCAATCTGCCGAGGATTGATAATTGATTTTCCATCGAAACCCAACGTCTTGATAAATTCCACTTCTTTGCGGAATGTATCCATATCATTGAGGTTCGAGTATACTGTGTCTATCGCATCAATACCTGCCGCACGTGCAGCAACGATAATCGTTTCGCGTGCAAGGAGTAGTTCTTTTCCTTCTGGTGTGCGTTGCGCCTTGAGGTTTGCACAATAGTCTTCTGCACCCAATGCAATACCGATCATGCGCTTTGACGCAATTGCTATTTGATAGGCATTGATTACACCCAACGCACTTTCTATTGCAGCCATGATTTTCGTACGTCCTACACACCCCAATTCTTTTTCCACCTTTTCTATTTCAGCCTCAAGTTCTTTCACTTCTTCAGCCGTTTCAGTCTTGGGCATACGTATGATGTGAGCACCAGCTTTCACCATTGCTTCAACGTCTTTTTTGCCATGTGGTGTGTTCAAAGGATTGATGCGTACCACCATTTCCGTATCTCCATAATCAATGGTTTGCAAGGCGTGAAACACCAACATGCGAGCAGCATCTTTCTCTGTCATTGTCACCGAGTCTTCCAAGTCTAACATGATTGAGTCGGGACCATAGATGAAAGCATCTTGCATCATCGCCGGATTATTTCCGGGGATAAACATCATCGTTCTTCTTAATCTTTGCATGATATTCTGTTTTCAAATGATCGTTATAGATTTAAAGTCTACTTGCGCTTTATGCCCAAATATCTTTACCCGTTGCACGCACAGCTGCGGTTTTCACACGTGCCTTGATGGTGCAATCAAGCGCACCTTTATCAATGGCTTCCACTGCTACTTGCGTCAAACCAAACTCTTTCAGCGTATCTTCAATGACCTGCTTGATTTGTTCGCCAAACTGATAAGCCACCGTACTATTGAGATCGATATGAATACCTTCCTCTGTAGATGGCTTGATTTGGATCATAATGTCGCCAGACTCCAATGTTCCAGCGTTAGCATTTTTCACTTCCATAGTCGATATGTTTTTTTTATTTGATTTTCGGTTTTTAGGTTTTTTGAGCAGACAGAAGACCATTCCTTTCAAGAATAATCAAAACACAGCAACACTTCTTTTCATCATAAAAGCGATGCGCATCTCCGTTTTTCTTCTGTCTTCTCTCCTTTTGTCAATGCCACGCTCATCCTTCAAGAGCATAGACCTTTTGGTTAAATAGAGTTTGGTAAATCTCCTAACTTACTCTATTTATCAACACCTTGCTATCTGTCTGATAGTAGCTTGCCAATTGATAACTATTTAGAGTTCACAGTAGTGAGAACTGTGTAGGATTTTCACCTATTTTCCTCTTGTTCCCCGTTGATAACTCATTGGAGAACCAAATTCTACAGTGCAAATGTACGGATTTATCTCATATCAGCAAAGAAAATAAGTAAAAAAAGCAAAAATATTTTTTTCCCTCCTCTTCTTGTTAATACAAAACACTGTATAACAACCAATTACACAAAAATAAAACATTAAAGCTGCTCATAGATATTTTCTAAAAAGTCTACAAAGTTAAATGAACTTTTAATCTCATTTGGTTGTTTCCCGTTGCTTATCTATCTTAACAAAAGCGTTCTATAGCAAAGTGCGACAAAAGAATACGCGAGGTTTGCTTTGTTCTTGAGCAGTTCGTTAATACACTCAATGATGTACCTTTTCCTGAGCATGATTTTGTCCCACATGGGCATGAGCCTGTTCTTCATTTTGGCTTTCAGCCACAGACGCAGCCCTAAAAAGGAAAAAAAAAATTAAAAAAAAAATGCAATATCTAGGAGTTCCTGCTGTGGTGCAGTGGGTTAATGATCGGGCTTCTCTGTTGAGGCACTGGTTTGATTCCCTGCCTGGCACAGTGGGTTAAGAATCTGGTGTTGCTGCAGCTGTGGCTCGGATTCCATTCCTGGCCTG
>JALFSW010000063.1 GCA_022779305.1 Prevotella sp.
ATGCTCCTTCGAGTAGTTGTCCACAAGGAAAAACAGCACTATAAGTCAGAATATGATTAATTGGATTAAAAACCATTGAAAGATACTTATTCGATGGTTCTGGATAATAATCGAAAGTCGTTTCCCCAATAAGTCCCTCATCCGAATAATGCTTCACACGGACAATATTCCCATTCTCCCAAAGCACAATAAAGGTCTTGACCTCTCCTTTATTACCAGCTCCGTACAATCTAACGATATTTAATTGATTTTTTGAAGTGTATTCATATTCTAACGTCAAATCAAGACCCGGATCTTCATTATCCCCTCCTTCAAGCACAAAACTTTCACGCTTAATCAGCCCGCTTTTAACGTCTGCCGTCCGAACGCATTTTATCGTCTTATTCAATAACACTTGTTGAATGATTTTTGTTGGTTCGTAACTATACGTACTTTCAGTTTGTTCTTCTCCGTCTTCAAGAGAGCTTGTCTTAAATACACTTTTCGACAATTGATTTTTCTCATTATACTCAAACGTACCCTCTTCCGAGGCAGAAGAATGAAAGGCTTTCCATTGTTTCTCCGTTTGGGCATTTACTATCTGAGCAAACATAAGGCTCAGGAGACACAAAAAGTAAAATTTCTTCATAGAATTATTTTTTGAAAATTAGTACTCAATTGCATTTAGCCGTTTGCTCGCTTTAGGCAAATGTTCAGAGAACGATTACTTACTAACGTAAGCCTCCGAAAGAAGATTACTCGCCATGGCAATCTAAAAACTTCATTCCTCGTTTTTCCACCAGCTCATCTGGCTTAACAAAAACGTTGATAAACCTATCTGTCTTAATTATTTACAATTGCAAAGGTAACACTTTTCATTCATACCTTCAAATAATTATGACTATTTTTGTTCGTAAGAAAAGGAGAAGAAAAGAAATTTAAAAAGATGAGTAAGATACAAACACCAGCAAACAAACGAAGAAGTATCACTATTTAGAATAATTACAAATATCTTGATAAATTTGGTCATTTCAGCTATTTTCTATATCTTTGCATTGTGAACTATAAGGCAATTTTGCCACAAAAACATTAAAACAAAACAAGAAAACATTATGAATATCAGCAAAAAAATGCAAGATGCTTTCAACAAGCAAATTGCAGCAGAGTTTTGGTCGTCAAATCTTTACCTAAGCATGGCTTTTTGGTTCCGCAAAGAAGGTTGGAAAGGTTTCGCAGGTTGGATGTTCCGCCAATCGGCAGAAGAAAAAGAGCATGCGCTCGATATGGCAGAATATGTCTTGAACCGTGGAGGTGAAGTAAAAGTAACAGCTATCGACGCTGTTCAAACAGAATGGGCAGATGCTAAAACCATCTTTGAAGAAACCCTCAAACACGAACAACTCGTTACAGAATACATCAATGCGCTTGCTGATGTTGCTGATGAAGAAAAAGACCGCGCTTCACAAAATTTCATTGGTAAGTATATCGACGAACAAGTGGAAGAAGAAAAGAGTGTGAAAGATATTCTTGATCTCTTCAAGCAGCAAGACGAACATGCTATCGCACACATCGAAAGACAACTCGCCCAAGGCTAAACCCTGCAGAATCTTTCGATGAAACAATCAAGGTGGATATGTCAATTTATCGTTTGACATATTCACCTTTCTCGTTATCTAATACCTTTATCAAATATTATTTGAGAAAAATTAAATCAAAACAAGGGATTTTAACGAAATATATCGTATCTTTGCGCCAAGGGAGAAGAAGTTGCGGAAAAGATGCTTTTCACCAACCTTTCATTTGCCTAAAAACATAAGCCCATTGAAAGCATTCCATGCTTTCTTTCCAAGTAAGGCTTAGTTGCCGAACAAGTGGGGTTCAGCTATAAAGCAAATGAGGCTCACTTGCGAGACAAATAATTTTCAGTCGAAACGCATTCATAAACAATTGACTATCAACCTACTACAAAACTACCCAAAACAACCCTTTAAAAGGAATTCAACAAACACCTAACGAAGAACTACATAATTAACAATAAAAATTATTGAAAAAATGAGAAAAAAACTACTACATTTGTGTTTCCTTTTCCTCTGTGCAATCAATGCACTGGCAGAAGGAAAAATCATCATCGGAACCAGTGTTCCGACAGGAGAGAGTTTCACCATCCGTGTTACACGTGCCGACCAAAATACAAAAGTTTTTGTGGATTGGGGAGATGGCAATCGGCAAGAAGCAACACTTGAGGGATGGAGCAGCGTGAAAAAAATCACCGGAACATTGCTCAACGACACTATACATGTCTATGGTGATTTTACGGCTATCGACTTCGCAGACTCAAAGATTAATGTGCTGCACTTTGTTGATCAACCCAACCTAAAACAAGTTGAAGCACAAAAAAACGAACTCACCTACGAGGGACTCGACTTCACGGGTGCGCCCAATATCGACAATCTGAACCTAAATTATAATAAGGTGAGACGCTTAGACCTTCGCATGCTCACCCGCCTAAATATCTTCAGCATCAACCACAATGAAGAACTATCTACCGTTCTTTTTGCCGACGGCTGCGAAACGCTCACAAACATAGACATGTCATACTGCGACATCTCAAATTTCTACCCCATCAGTCTGCCCAACCTAAAATATTTAAACATTGAGAATGGCAGCCTACAAATTTTGGAGTTAGGCAGCAACTATCCCAATCTTAAATCGGTGAATGTCAATGGCAATGAATGGATGACAGAAATAGATGTTACCCAACTTCCAAAATTAGAAAAAATTGCCATCGGAGGCACAAAAATCAAGGAACTTAACCTTGTCAATAACCCCGACCTCATAAGCATAGACGCACATCACACAGACATAGCAAACCTCAGCATCGAACAAAACAAGATGCTTACCACCCTTGTGCTCAATAACACCAAGATTGGAAAACTAAACGTTTCACATCTGCAAAACCTCCAAAACATCAATCTTGACAGCACAAACGTTGCGCGCATCGATTTGTCTAAAAATCGCTACTTACGCGATGTGAGCATGAAGAACACCAACATACAATTCTTAGACATGCACAGCGCAGTGGGCATTAATCGCTTAAACCGCCTGAACATCAGCAATTGCAAAAGGATGACACCACAATCGCTCAATTTTACTTTCATGGCAATGCCCGACCATAACGGAGCATCCTACTCTACAAATGTCTTCATAGCGGGTTCAAATGGCGAAACAGCAAAAACCGAATTACTCAGCTATGACGCAGAGAACTATTATCGCTCCGACATTCAGGGCGATGGCACAGCGTCTATGGACTCTATTGCCATCCAACAGCTCCCTATCGAAGCTGGAACCTATCGTCTTGAACAAATATCTGCCGATGAACAATTTAACACTTGGAACAGCATCAGCAACAAAGCCATCCCAGGTTTCCCCATCAAAATAAGCACGCAAGCTCCTGAAGGACAAGAATTTGTTGGTGTTGAAATCAATGGGGAACTTATTACCGACAGCATTTTTGTTGTTTCGGCATCTGCCAGCATTCGTCCTATCTTTACAGCCACAACAACAAGCAATTCTGTGGTGCTCACCGTAGCAGCAGGCACACCACAAGAGTATTTCATCACAGCAGCAAACGACGATACGGAAATCAGTATCGACTGGGGAAATGGCGAACCAGAAAAAATCAAAGTGGGCTATGATACACACGTGAAAGGTACGGCCAGCGGAACAAAAATCTCTATTTACGGCGAAATTATAGGTCTCGACGTTGCTAGCTATCCCGGTGTGGGCTACGACAATAAAATCAAAGCCATTGACCTAAAGAATTGCAAGCAACTCAAGAAACTCAGCACCTATATGAATTTCATTGAAACCATCGACTTAAGTGGCTTGAAAGAATTGGAAGAATTGGATTGTGCCTACAACAATCTCACAGAACTAAATCTTGACGATAACGCTAAACTGCGAATCGTGAAAGCGTATGGCAATCATATAGAGCGTTTTAAGCCAACCAACAACAAGCAACTCGTTGTTCTTGACCTTAGAAAAAATTGGTTGGAAGAGGTTGATCTTGCACAAAACGCATTGCTGACACAACTCGATTTGAGCGAAAACAGTCTTGAAGAATTAAATCTCTCAAACCTTGCTGAACTCGAACAGCTTAACGTATCAGGTAACCACCTTACAACACTGAACCTCGAAAATGCGCCAATGCTTTCAGTACTAAAGGCTTCGCGCAATAAATTCTCAACACTCCAGCTCAATAATAACACAGAAATAAAGGTTTTGGAAGCTGACGAAAACCAACTCTCAACACTCGATCTGAGCAACCAAAAACAACTCACGAACGTAAACATTGGGGGCAATAAGTTCGATGCTTGTACATTGAACGACATCTATTACGCCCTACCTGTAAACAATGCAAGCGGTGGTGAGACGAAGACGGCAAACTTGAAAGTTAGAGGCGAAAAAGCAGAAACCTACAACCAAGCGCAAACAGCCGATTCAAAGATTGCAACCGAGAAAGGATGGATCATCGACTATGAGGGCGATGCAAGCGGATGCGAGCAAGTTTATATCACGATAGCCAGCACCGAAAACGGAAGCGTAGAAGTAATGACCGCAAACAATACACCTGTGGCAAGCGGAACCAAGGTAATGCGCAATGAAGAACTCCATATCAATGCAACGCCTGCTGCTGGTTATGAATTTGTTTCAGCTACTGCCAATAACGAACAAATTATCAATAACAAGTTCACACCAACACGTGCAACAACCATTGTAACGAAATTCTCAATTGTCAATGGTATCGATAGCATCCACGATGGCGAACAAGCAACACAAGCAAATAGCATCAGCATTGAAAGTGTGAAAGGGGCACTCCAGATGAAAGCCTCAACACCAACACGTGTAACTGTTTATCAAATCAATGGTAAAGTGGTATTCAATGGTCAGATTAATGGCGTCTACACACTGACATTGCCAACTGGTGTTTATGTCGTAGAAACTTGTCGAACAAAGCAAACAATGCTCGTGAGATAATTCAGCCATAAACCATTCATTTCAAAGAAAGTGTTGCATAGCATTTTGTTTATCCCAAATCGGTCATTAGAGACCAAACTGATTGCAGCTGATGGTCTGTGCAGGTTGTTCAGCGTTTTATCGCAGATGTAGCGGACTACTTCAAGAGAAAACGATGAGGAATATGACGACAAGCAGGTGCAATCGGTTGGGAAGTGAATAAAGAAGATAAAAAGAAAACCCAAGCGGTCTAATGACCGATTTGGGTTTATCACGAACCCTTTCCCTCGCTCATTAGTAGGCAAAAGAAACGCTGGTTGCCCGATGAGCGAGTAGGAATAACAGACTGAAAACAAGCGGGTGCAACACTTTTCTTATTATTTTCAATCCAAATTGGTCGTTAGAGACCAAAAGGATTATATCTGATTGTGAATAAACGGAAACTCTAAACAGACTAATGACCGGTTGGAGTTTATAAAGACTGATTGGGATTTAAAAACATGAAAAGACCAAACGACAACTTCCCACTACTCAAAATAGCTGTTGCTTTGCTTTTAGGTGTCGTTGCAGGATACTATATCAACTACCCTAAAGTGCCTTTTTTTATATTTTCCCCACTAATTATTACATCATTACTGACCTGTTTTCAGCATCGCAATCCCATTCGGCAAAGTGTCTTTTTACTCTTGAGCGTCTTTTGTTTGGGTTTTGCTTTGATGGAAAAACAAAAACTTTCAACACACAATTCATTCCCATCTACACCCATAACCTATCACGCCACACTACTTTCTGAGCCCACTGAACGAGGGAAAATCATCCAGTTTGACGTTACAACACGCATCAATAATCAGCCCATAAAAGCAAAAGTGTCATTACTCAAAGACACCATTCATCATCGTTACAAGCAATTACACATTGGCAGTGGGATATGCGCACACACCCTTCTTCAAACACCAGAAAGGGCAGCAAGCTCTTTCGCCTATCTCCCAAGGTGGCTCCGAGTAAATGGCTATAACGCACAGACATTCATTCCCTACAATCGATGGGTTGCAGAATCACCTCAAATAGAGCATATAAATAGGTTTGAAAGAGCCTTGTTAAGTATGAAAATCTTTCGAGAAAAGTGCATCAAATACTTAAACGACCTCGGATTATCCAAAGAAAACGAAGCAATTGTGATGGCAATGAGTCTAGGGGAGAAACGTTTCTTATCGAAAACACAAAAAGAGGATTATTCCGTTGCGGGTGCAAGTCATATATTGGCACTCTCTGGGTTGCACATCGGTATTCTTTTTACGGTCTTTATGGCGTTTTTCAAGCTATTCCGACGATTTGCCTATTTTCGTTCCATCGAGCGTTATGGCATCATAAGTTCGCTGATTGTTTTCTCAATGTGGGGCTATGTGTTTCTCGTGGGATTTATGCCTTCAGTAGTTCGCTCCACACTGATGATTACCATCTATATGCTCACTGCCCTACTTCGGCGCAATTCACTTTCAATCAATTCATTATCCTTTGCCCTTTGCGTCATTATTCTCTTTAATCCACTGGCATTATTTGACATTGGATTGCAATTTTCGTTCCTTGCCGTATTCTCAATTCTAACCTTCAGTCCCACCATTGAAAGCTATTTGCAAACAAGACTCTTCCACAAACAAACGTGGTGGAAATGGACTTCTGGCGTCGTTGCCGTATCGCTTGCTGCCCACATTGCCACAGCTCCATTGGTGGCTTACTACTTTCATCGGCTGCCCAATTATTTTTTATTGACCAACTTAATCGTCGTTCCCTGCGCCACGTTGCTCCTTTATCTTGTTCTACTCCTTTTTTTATTCAGTCCTTGGAACACGGGTCAACGTTTTTTAGTGGATATTTTGGAAAGCCTTACAGCCTTTTTAAACGATTTTGTAGCAACAATCTCACGCCTACCCTACGCCAGCGTGAACGACATTCAGCTCTCCTTGCCACAAGTTATAGCCATCTACATCGCCATTTTTAGTCTATTCATTGTGTTGCGATACTTTCGTCGCTCACCCGACATGGAATAGAGGCGATAAAAATAGCCATGGATTTACTCATGATGGTAGGGTTCGCCCTTGATAATCGTACAAGCACGATAAAGCTGTTCTGTAAAAATCAACCGAACCATTTGGTGTGAAAACGTCATTTTCGAGAGTGAAATTTTCTCATTCGCACGCTTATAGACAGCCTCAGAGAACCCATAAGCCCCTCCTATGACAAACAAAAGTCGTTTTGCCGTGTTTTGCTTTTTCTGCAACCATTGTGCATAGTCCACCGAACGAAACTCTTTTCCATGCTCATCGAGCAACACCACCGTGTCAGCAGACTGTATTTCCTTCAAAATCATTGCTCCCTCTGCATCTTTTTGTTGCTGTTCTGAAAGATTTTTCGTATTCTTCAGATCAGCAATCGTAACGATATTGAACGGTAGATAATGCTCAATGCGCCCCACATAATCGTTTATTGCTTCTTGAAAGAGCTTGTTTTGCGTTTTCCCCACTAAAAGAAGCGTTACTTTCATCCTGTCAAAAACCTTTTACTTGTTTTCTTCTTTTGGGGTTTCCGTCGTTTGCTTATAAGTATGGCGCCGCTTAGGGTTCATTGGAAACCATCCTTTTTCGACCCGCTTTTTTTGTGCAATCAGTTCGCCTATGCCCCAAATCAATGATGCGCCAGTAACACCTAACAACGCCGACCAAAACAGACTTTCAACAAACAAAGCACCGACGCAAAACGCCAACCCTGCTATGAGAAACAAAATCCAAGGTTTTGTCCCAAAATAGTATTCTGTTTTGATGACCAACGGATGACAAAGTCCTATAATAAGAAATGTACAAACAGAGAGAATAACGCCCTCGTAGTTTAATGCTGTCATTATTTTAATGAATAAATTGCCTTTAATAACCTATTGTTTTTGCAAAAACGCTCTTTAAATGATGTTTCAAAAACGCTCTCACTTCTAAGTTTTAGCCATTTGAATAGGTTGCAAAAATACGAAAAAAAAATGATATGTAGCCTTGTTTTCAGAATAATTGAGTATATTTGCAGATATATTTTTTTCTAAAAACTAACTATGCAGAATAATCAGGAACTCATTGCTCTATGCGAGCAAAAAGCAAATCAATGGCTCACCCCAGCCTTCGATGAAGAAACCCAAACTGCTGTTAAGGCAATGTTGGAAGCCGAAGACAAGGCAAATCTTATCGATAGTTTCTACAAAGACCTCGAATTTGGAACAGGAGGGCTGCGTGGAATCATGGGAGCAGGATCAAACAGGATAAACGTCTACACAGTAGGTATGGCAACACAAGGTTTTGCCAACTACCTCAAACAAAATTTCAAAGACCGCAAAGAAATAAGCGTGGTTGTTTGCCACGATTGTCGCAACAACTCAAGACTCTACGCTGAAACCGTTGCCAATATCTTTTCTGCCAACGGCATTAAAGTGTTCCTCTTTGAAGACCTTCGACCTACACCAGAATGTTCATTTGCTATTCGCCAGCTCAAGGCACAAGCAGGTGTGAACCTCACAGCCAGCCACAACCCACGCGAATACAACGGCTACAAAGCATATTGGGAAGATGGGGCGCAAGTGCTTGCTCCACACGATAAGGGTATTATCGACGAAGTGAATAAGGTGAAGATCGACGAGGTTAAATTTGAAGGAAACAAAGCCCTCATTGAAATCATTGGTGAAGAAATCGACAACATCTATCTCGACGCACTGAAATCTATCTGCATAGATCCAGCCGTTATCAAACGCCAACACGACCTAAAGATTGTCTACACACCTCTCCATGGCGCTGGTCGTGTGATGATCCCAGCAGCCCTCCGTTCATGGGGATTCGACAATATCCATTGCGTGGAAGAACAGATGATAAAAGACGGCAACTTCCCTACTCTCGACCGACCTAACCCAGAAATTGCAGAAGCATTGACATTGGGACTTCGCGATGCTAAGGCGTTGGATGCCGACATCCTCATGGCGTCTGACCCAGATGCCGACCGTGTGGGAATGGCTTGCAAAGACGACCGAGGTGAATGGGTGCTCATCAATGGTAACCAAACATGTTTACTCTATTTGTGGTATATCATCACTAACCGAAAAGCCGTTGGAAAGATGAAAGATACGGATTTCATCGTGAAAACTATCGTAACCACAGAAGTAATTGCAAAGATTGCCAATAAACAAAAGATTGAAATGCGCGATTGCTACACTGGGTTTAAGTGGATCGCACGTGAGATTGCGATTTCAGAAGGTAAACAACAATACATTGGTGGTGGCGAAGAAAGCTATGGCTTCTTGGCAGAAGACTTTGTGAGAGACAAGGATGCAGTGAGTGCCTGCGCATTGTTGGCAGAAATTTGTGCCTATGCAAAGGATCAAGGTAAGACGCTCTATGACATTTTGATGGACATTTATCTTGAATATGGCTTCAGCGAAGAATTCACTATCAATATCGAACGTCCAGGAAAAACAGGCGCAGACGAAATACAAGCCATGATGCGCAACTTCCGTGAGAATCCACCAAAAGAACTCGGAGGTAGCCAAGTGACTGTTTGGAAAGACTTCCAAACCCTCACCGAAACTCTATCCGACGGAACTCATCGTCAATTGGATATGCCTGCAACGAGCAACGTATTGCAATGGTTCTGCGAAGATGGAACGAAAGTAAGCGTGCGCCCTTCTGGAACAGAACCCAAAATCAAGTTCTATCTTGAAATAAAAGACACACTTCCTTCAGCAGACGACTACAGAACATGTGTGGAGAAAGCACATTTGAAAATCAAAGAAATCGAACGTTCGCTCGCATTGTAACCCATCTGTCGGAAGACAAAGACCTAATAGCCTTTGCAACGCTCATTTGACATAATGCAAAGCGCATAGACCCATGAAATCATCTTGATTTATAGGGATGCTCAAATGGGCATCCCTATATTTATAAGGAATAGCTATCCATAAGAAATCAAAGAATGGGTATTCAACCCATCTCCTGATTTCGCTATTAAACCCAAATCGGTCATGTAGAAACCAAAGGGATTGCGTCTGATTATCTGTGCAGATTGTTTAGCGTTTTTTCGCAGATGTAGCGGGCTACTTCAAGAGAAAACGATAAACAAGCAGCCGATAAGCAGATGCAAGCCGTTGGGAAGTTAAAAATAAAATAAAAAGAAAACCCTAACGGTCTAATGGTCGATTTGGGGTAAAAAGAAGAAAAAGAAAATGGCAACAACAAAAAAAATGAACTACGAAGCTGCCTTGGCAGAAGTGGAGACCATCATCCGAAAGATGGACAACAACACATTGGGACTCGATGAAATGGTTGAAGAAGTACGCAGAGCAAAGAAACTTCTTGCATTTTGTAGCGAAAAACTGAAAAAAACGGAAAAAGAAATAAAATCTGAGTTTTCTGAATCAGAATCTTAAACCCAATTCGGTCATTAGAGACCAAAGGGATTGTGACCGATTGTCTGTGCAGATTGTTTAGCGTTTTAGCGCAGATGTAGCGGGCTACTTCAAGAAAAAACGATGAACAAGATGCTGGCAAGCGGATGCAAGCCGTTGGGAAGTTAATAAATAAAATAAAAAGGAAACCCTAACGGTCTAATGGTCGAATTGGGTTTAACCCAATTCGACCATTAGAGACCAAGGGGATTATGCCCGATTGGTCTCTAATGAACAAATTAGTAAAAAAATCTACTTGATGTTCTTCAAAATCGCAAGCAAGTGATCCCAAACCATTCCCACAGATGGAATGTGCAAACACTCCTCTGGTGTGTGAACGTAGCGAAGCGTAGGACCAAAGCTCACCATATCCATATCTGGATATTTTTCAGAGAAAAGTCCACACTCAAGACCAGCATGAATACCCAATACAAGCGGTTTCTTTGAGAAAAGTCTTTCATACTCTTCCACTGCCACCTTTACCAATTCCGATTTAGGATTCATCTTCCACGCTGGATAACCATCGCTCTGCGAAACGTTTGCACCAGCCAATTCAAAACAAGCCTTGATAGCGTTTGCCATATTGCGGAGATTGCTCATTACGTTTGAACGTTGTGATGCAACCACGACCACTTCATTTTCAGAACTTTGCACACTTGCCACGTTGCTTGATGTTTCAACCATATAAGCCAAAGCCTCATCCTGACAAGTTGTCAACGGACCATTGTCCATTGCCTGAACAGCCAAAATCAAATTACGAGCAACACGCTTTTCAATCACAGTTTGTGCATCGGCGCTGCCCAAGTTCCACACCATCGTAGGATCAGTTACGTGAAATTCTTCCTCTACGCCTTTCGTAAAGTTGTTCCACATTGCCACCACGTCTTCTTTCTTATCGGCAGGAATAGCAAAAATAACCTTTCCGTCACGTGGAATAGCATTGTGCATCTTGCCCGAATTCCATTGTGCAAGTCGCAATTCCATCGTGTCTTGCACCATATAAAGAAAACGAGAAAGTATCTTGATGGCATTGGCACGCTTCTTATTAATATCATCACCAGAGTGACCACCAATCAATCCCTTCAAACTTGCTTCCATAAAGAACATGCCCGCAGGCGCATCTTCACGTTTAAAGTTAAACACCGAAGTAGTTGTAATACCACCTGCACAGCTCACAAAGATCTGACCTTCGTCTTCAGAATCAAGATTCACAAGATATTTGCCCGACATAAAGCCTGCTTCCAATCCGAAAGCACCCGTCAAACCCGTTTCTTCATCAACCGTGAAAAGACACTCAATAGGTCCGTGCTCAATATCATTAGCATCGAGCAACGCCAGTTCCATTGCCACACCGATGCCGTCATCGGCTCCAAGCGTAGTGCCTTTTGCCTTCAACCATTCGCCGTCAATATAGGTTTGAATAGGATCTGTAAGGAAATTAAACTCTATATCTACCAATTTGTCGCACACCATATCCATGTGGCTCTGAAGAACCACAGTTGGCAGATGCTCCATTCCTTTTGTTGCAGGTTTAGAAATCAAGACGTTGCCTGTTTTGTCTACCTTTGTTTCAAGCCCACGACTTTTACCAAACTCTTTCAAATACTCAATGATTTGTTCCTCATGCTTAGAAGGACGTGGAATAGCGTTTATTTTCGCAAAGTGCTCAAAAACGCTAATGGGTTTTAGTTCTACGTTTTCCATTTTTTAATAAATTTTTATTTTGATATCTTGCTGATTTGTATTACCTTTGCGGAAAAATATCACTTGCAAAGATAAATAAAATGTTTGATACTCTATTATTCAGTGTGTTAATAATTGCTATTGCAGTGTTGCTCCTCTGCGTGAGGATAATCTTTCAAAAGGGTGGAACGTTTAAGTCACAACACATTCACGACAACGAACACCTACGAAAGAAAGGCATTCACTGCGTAATCGATCAAGACAAAGAAGCACGCAAAGCAGGTAAGGCATATTAACGCAAACAGCCAATAAGCATCATAAAAACAGAATATAAAAATGAAAAAAAAAATTGGAACATTGCTCATTGCTGCAATGGGCATTGGCTTGAGTTCTTGCAATAATCAACCTCAAGCAAACGATAGTAAAAACGAAACCAACAAGAAAGAAACTGCTACCAAGAGCGCAGACGGACAAAAAATTGTCTACGTAGAAATTGACTCTATCATGAGTCAATACACCTATTGGCAAGAAATCACAAAGACGATGAAAGCCAAAGAAGCCAACATCCAAAAGACTTTGGCTAAGAAACAACAAACCATACAGCAAGCTGCTGCTAAATTCCAACAAGATTTGCAAGCCAACAAATACACACAAGCACAGGCACAACAAATCCAAGCCAGCATCCAAAAACAAGCACAAGATGCTGAAGCACTTCAAATCAGACTCGGAAACGAATATCAAAACGAGGTAGCTAAATATAACAAGGCGCTCTCTGATAGCGTACACAACTACCTGAAACTCTATAATAAGGATAAAAAATATGCTATGATCATTGCCAAGAGCGGCGATAATATCCTTTATGCAGACCCAAGTTGCGACATCACTGATGAAGTAATCAAAGGCATGAATAAAGCTTATAAAGGAACAAAGAAATAAGGCATGTTCTAAAAATGCCCTAAAAATTTTGCAAGTTTATCCCCAGATCGGTCATGAGACAGATTTGGGGTAAATACTTTCATAAGGGTGAGCAAACATCAAAGATGATTGTATAAACCCAATTCAGTCATTAGACCCGCCTATAGTGTTCTTTTTCTTTTAACCCAAATCGGTCATTAGACCGCCTATAGTGTTCTTTTTCTTTTAATGACCGAATTGGGATAAAAGGTTATTCCATCTCGTCTTTCCAGCGTTGAAGATTTTCTGAAAAAGCTGCAAAGGAATGGAATTCTTTTGAAACAAAGTCGACACTTAGTCCGCTTTCTTTCGCACACTTTGCCGTATAAGGACCAAAACAAGCCACTTCAGGACGCTTTATAGCTTGATTTTTAAACAATTTTCCTTTGAGAACACCTTGATAGACTTGTGCTTCAGCCCCACTCGTTAGCGCAACAAGGTCTAACCCTACGCTCAATAAAGTTGCCACACGCTCCAAAACCGCTTCACGCGCCCTACGTGTGAGATAAACTGGCACACAAACCACCTCCATATTCGTTTGCTTCAAAGCCGAAAGGAAATCTGGGACAGTACTCGGCTCTGTCATTCCTTCGGTTTTCGGGGTCAAAACGGCTATCCGTTTCTCGGCTATCTTTGCATCACTCGCAAGACTTCTCACCACGCCCATTAAGCTGGATTCTCCATCAACAAAACACGATTTCACTCCCAACACATGCTCTAAATACTCGCCATCTTTCCCTATCGCAATATATCCAAGCTGTGAAGGAAGTTTAACGGAATTTCGCTTGAGTCCCTCTGCCACGGCGTCAATGGCACGCCTACTTGCAAACAACACATAATCAAAGGTTGCTATGTTCTTCAGAAAATCATCCAGCAAACCATCGTCTGTCTTCAATTCTGTTTCAATTAGTGGTAAGACAATTGGTTCAAACCGTTGCCCATTCTTCAGCGACACCGCTTTCAAGGCTTCAGAAAAACGCTGCGCATAATTCTCGGGAGCCGTAACAAGCACCGTCAAACGGCGATTTCTTATCTGTTGAGCAACATCAGCAGCTTGCTTAATTCTGTCGCCCATCCCAATACCATCCCGAAGATTTCCTGCAATGTGGAGTGTGGGATAGGCTTGTTCCACTTCTGTAATAGCATTGAGACGTTCCTCGGTGTTTGCCAGATACTGCGGGATGGCTCTTTCATGGCGAAAAATCCTTACTACGTCGGGCGTTGTGCCTTGTGGATATTTCAACATCGTATGCAAAGATTGCATCACAATTGTTTTCAACTCCTCATCAGATTTCTCTAAATAGTCGGTGTGGCGCATGCCACCTAAGAAATAGGCATAATTCGCTCCTCCCTTGGGCGCACGTTCAGCAAAACAAGCCGATGGCATGAGCACACCTAAAACTTCCTTTCCCTCCTTTGAGGGAACAAGTCCACCAAAAGCACGCCATTCCACTGTTCCCGTTTCTTGCATTCCCACCCCAATTTCAATCACTGGGGCATAATAAAGGTTATCAAGTGCTTTGCGCTGTGATTGTCGTAAGAACGACAATAAGGCAGGAAGTTCGTAAGACGGACAAGCCGTAACCACCTCGTCGGCTATCACTTCTCCCCCATCCCAAGTTGCTTTCCATCCTTCCTTTAAAGGAGTGATGTGCAGCCCATCGCACGACAAGGAGATACGTTCACGTCCAATACTATCTGCCAACGCTTCGGTGAGCTTTCCAAAACCTCCTTTGACAGAAAAAACTTCCTTCGTAGCCCTACGCTCTCTGACGGTTTTGGGTTGCTTTGCCATGGCAATAGCTCCACGAATGAAGCTCCCATAACGTTGCTCCAAACGATAAAGACGCGGCAAAGCCCAACGTGTGGGCAAGGTGTAGGGGTCGCTTGCATAGACGCCAGAAAGAAAAGGGTCTACGGCATAATCTACCAATGATTTACCTAATCTCCGTTCTGCCAACTCTCCCACCGTTTCATTCGGATTGTTGCCTTTCTTTCGGAAGGGTTCAAGGAGCAAACCAAATTTGTCTTTAAGCGTAAAAAGTGGTGTACGCAAACCGCTTACAATCCCAGAGGGCAATGCGTGAAACCGAGTGCCTTTCCAAATGAGCCGCACTTTGCTACCTGCGTCGGCTCGTTCCAAGACGCAACGATCGCCTAAATAATCGAAAAGCTCTGCAACTTCAGGATATTTAATCGTACCCGTACTTGGTCCTTCTTCCATGACAAACCCTTCTGCATGACAAGTTTGCATCAGCCCACCAATACGATTTGTCTTTTCCAACACTTCTACATCATATCCATAACGCTGCAGATGAAAAGCACAGGTCAAGCCCGTAAGCCCTCCGCCAATAACTATTATACTCCGCTTTCGTTGTATCATTTTTTATCGAGTTAAAACTAAATCGGTTGTCAGACCGTTAGGGTTTGCATTTTATTTATTCACTTCCCAACCGAATTGGGTTAAATGGGTTTTGAAAACATTTTTTGTTCGCTGCGCATCAGTGGGTCGAGTGCCATCGCCACATTTCGCACAAAGGGATTTCCATCGCCCGTAATGGTGAGCAGGTCGGGCGTGTGCTGAAGAATACCATCTTCTTCCATCTCTGCAAGCATTGTTTCATCATAAGCGAGCACTGCTTTTATCGCTTCTCTTGGCACGCCTATGCGCTCCGAGAGTTTGTTCCAATCAATACGATAATTACACATCAACGTTTCTATCACTTCCCGTGCGATGCGTTGCTCGTGTGTGAGTTGGTAGCCTTTGCGTGTGGTCAAACGTCCATTTTCTATTTCTTCCACATACTCCGATATGTTTTTCGTGTTCTGTGCATAGGCTGTTTCCATTTGGCTGATGCCCGTTACACCCAAGGCGTAAACCTGCCCAGTTGTGCGCCGTGTGCAATAGCCTTGAAAATTCCGATGCAAACGATGGGTGCGCAACGCCACTGCAAGTTCGTCGTCGGGCAGAACGAAATGATCCATCCCCACACATTCATAACCAGCGCTGTGCAACGTGTTTTTTGCACTTTCAAACATGGCTGCTTTCATGGCTGGCGATGGTAAACCTCGCTTCTCCAAAATGAGCTGACGCTTGAAAATCCAAGGACAATGACCATAGCTAAAGGTTGTAAGGCGATCGGGACGCAAGGCTACGGCACGCTCAATGCTGCGATTAAAACTTTCGGGCGTTTGGATGGGAAGACCGAAAAGAAAATCCATGTTAATGGCGACATTGTTGGCACGCAACAGCGCAACAATCGTTTCGATGGGCAAACGTGCGGGCTTACGATTGACTGCTTGCAACACCTCCGTATCGAAGTCTTGCACACCAATACTGATGCGATTAAATCCTGCTTTCGACAAGGCTTCCCAATCGTTGCCATCCAAAAACCCGGGATGACATTCTATGGCGATTTCGGGTTGGTCAATGACAGGGAAAAGCGAAAGTAGATGATCGTTGAGCGCCTTTAATGTGCCTACGGGTAATGCCGATGGACTTCCGCCGCCATAATGAATTTGCGAGATGGCTCTGTTACGGTCAATGTGTTGTGCCACAAGGTCGATTTCCTTGTGAAGCGCACGAACATAGCGTTCCACCATTTCAGTTTTTTGCATCGGATAGGAATTGCATCCGCAATAATGGCAGAGTTGATGACAATAAGGAATGTGGAGATAGAAAGAGATGTGGCAGTTGCGGGCGGTGTTGCTCTCCGAAATAGCGGCTACATATTGTTCGGCTGAAAAGGCAGTGAAATAATTTGCCGGTGGATAGCTCGTGTAGCGTGGCACGGAAACGTTGTACTTCTCTATCAGATTCTTTTTCATTTCAATAATGTTTTGTAGGGCTGCCAGTCTGTCTATCGGTTTCATCACCGATAGACAGAAGGGCAAAAACGGATGTTATGCAACTGAACCTCAGTTGTCTTCCAAATGAGCCTTGGTTGCCTTTCAAGTGAGCCTCAGCAAGAAGCAGACTAAGGCTCCATGGCAGGAGATGTTGTATATATCTGAGGTTAAAGCAGATAGAAACAAGTTCATGCATTTTCTTTAACCCACCTAAGACAAATGAGAAGAAGCTCAATCGCGTTGAAAAATGTCGCGCGTATAGACCTTTTCTTTCACGTCGTCCAAGGACGCATCATAACGGTTGGCAATAATGGCATCGCTCTGTGCTTTGAACTTTTCTAAATCGTTCACCACTACACTGCCGAAGAATGTTGCTCCATCCTCAAGTGAGGGTTCGTGGATGATGACTTTTGCTCCTTTCGCCTTGATGCGCTTCATCACCCCTTGAATGGAGCTCTGACGGAAATTGTCGCTGTTCGATTTCATCGTGAGCCGATAAACACCGATGACGCATTCTTTTTCTGCACCGGGGTTATAATCGCCATGCACAAAATAATCATAATAACCCGCCTTGTTCAAAACCTGATTCGCAATGAAGTCTTTGCGCGTTTTGTTGCTTTCAACAATGGCTTGAATCAAGTTTTCGGGTACGTCCGTATAGTTTGCCAACAATTGTTTTGTGTCCTTTGGCAAGCAATAACCGCCATAACCAAATGATGGATTATTATAATAAGCACCGATGCGAGGGTCAAGACAAACGCCTTGAATGATGTTCGATGTGTTGAGTCCTTTCAGTTCGGCATAGGTGTCAAGTTCATTGAAATAGCTCACACGCAACGCCAAATAGGTATTGGCAAAGAGTTTCACGGCTTCTGCCTCCGTAAGTCCCATAAAGAGTGCGGGGACATCTTTCGCAATGGCACCTTCTTGCAGCAAATCTGCAAAAAGACGGGCTGCCTTGTCAAGTCGTTCATCGCCTTCGGGGCGCCCAATAATGATCCTACTGGGATAAAGATTGTCATAAAGTGCTTTGCTTTCACGTAAAAATTCGGGTGAGAAAATGATGTTCTCACAGCCATATCGCTTGCGAATTTCTTCCGTGTAGCCCACAGGAATGGTTGATTTGATCACCATAATGGCATTGGGATTAATGCGCATCACAAGTTCGATCACCTCTTCCACATGTTTGGTGTCGAAATAATTCTTCACAGGGTCATAATTCGTGGGCGTGGCAATGATCACAAAATCGGCGTCTTGATAGGCTTCCACCGCATCAGTGGTTGCTTCAAGCATCAATGTCTTTTCTGCCAAATACTTTTCAATGTATTCGTCTTGTATGGGTGATTGCTTCTTGTTGATCAATTCCACCTTCTCGCTAATTACGTCCACGGCCGTCACACGATGGTTTTGAGCCAATAACACTGCCATGCTCAAACCAACATAACCCGTTCCTGCAACAGCTATTCTTAATTCTTGTTCCATTATCTTCTTTTTATCTTTCGAGCGCAATAAGCTGGCTTAAATTACCGAGATGCAGCCTATCTTATGCAAAGATAGTGCAAATCGAGCGCAATAAGCTGGCTTAAATTGCCGAGATGCAGCCTATCTTATGCAAAGATACGGCTTTTTCTTGAAAGAAATTTGCCTATTCCTTTTTTTTTCTTCTTTAACCCAATTCGGTCATTAGAGACCAAAGGGATTGCGTCTGATTGTCTGTGCAGATTGTTTAGCGTTTTCTCGCAGATGTAGCGGGCTACTTCAAGAGAAAACGATGAAGAAGATGCCGACAAGCAGGTGCAAGCAGTTGGGAAGTCAATAAAGAAGATAAAAAGAAAAACCAAGCGGTCTAATGAACGATTTGGGTTTAATTGCGACCGCAAGTTTCAAAAACCTGAACTCTGGAAACAACGAGATAATCGGACAAATCATTGAACATAAAGAGGTTGTAAAACAAAATTGCCCCATTGGAAGCCTTATGTCTGACTTCCCGATGGGGCAATTCCATGTTTACACTTCATGTTTCTCACACGATCATCTCACAAGTATACGATAAGTTTTTCCGTTCTTCAAACGCACAATGTTGATACCTTTTCTTGGACTGCTCAGCTTATAACCTTCTAAAGAATAATAAGCATCAATCTCTGAAGCATCCGCAGACAACACTTGGGCTATATCTGTTGCAATGAAATCTATCTCATCAAGAGCGATGAAACCCTTTGCTCCCCGCACCACAGACTTTGGAACGGCAAGGAATGAAGCTGTGCGATTGCCAGATGGGATCATGAATGGTTCTCCGTTGGGCGATTCTTTCCCATAATAGAAGTTAAGTCCAGCTGAAACATCATTAGGATCTTGCGCTGCTAAATGATAAAACTTGCAGTTGGCATCGTAAGTCGCATTCCCCGTTGATGTCTTAACGCCTGGCTTACCCCAATTGAGCAGATTGACATTGCCCGACCCGCTTGTTGGCAACGCTTGCTCTGCAGTTTTCTCAAACTGGAAAAGGAAGACAGCCTTATTGCCTGATGCGGTGTAATCGTAACCATCCTTCACTTTTATCAACACAGCTTGATTTTTGGGTACAATCGTTGTTCCACTGGCTTGATAAACCTTTGAATAAGTCAATCCTGCTTTGTTTGCTGCACTGATGGTTGCCGCATAGTCTATCATATTGTTCTTTGCCCCATTCAATCCATCAGATGTGGCTGAAGTAGGAAGACGGAAGGGCTGATCGAGACAGAACGTGATATAGCCATAGGGTCTAACCACAAACTTGCCCCATATATTGGTCTGAGAGGGTACGTGGAATGATAATTTTGGATAATTTCTCATTGATGAAGAAAGATTATTACTTTGCCAAACGGGATAAGCAATTACATCCATATCCACACGCTGTGAAGCCATTAAGTCTGTTTGTTCACTCCACATAATTGGCGCAACATCCGTCTTGTCTGGATTCTTCAAATTATTGGTAACATCCACGAACTTAAAACCTGTAGGTAAGACATATCCATCGTTGCTTAACTGACTGTCGGAAGCTGCTTTGATGTCGTGCAACAACACCCGACAACCGTCCAGCCCCCACTTGAATCCTTGGACATCTGAAAGTTCATAAAGCTCACGTAGGCTCACTTTTGTGAACCCTACTGGCTGATTATGTAAGTCAGCTTTGGCATTCAACCAATTTCCATCACTCACTCGTCTTTCATTATAATACTTGAAATCCAACCAACAACCAAAATCCTTACCCGAAACGCCCCAGTCGCTTGTTCGGTTCAGTTTTCCTGCCAACTCACCATAAAGCACATCGCCTACTTTCAATTTATCAAAACTTGCTCGGTTGGCTTCATTCTTCAAAACAATGTGCAATCCAACAGCCGTCTTGTCCCATTTCCGTGTTTGAATATAGGCCTGGTTTTTATCCTTATAAGTCACTATCAATCCTTCACTACATTTCAATTTGGTGACATCTTGAAAACTGTTTTTAGACTTATAATAAGCCAAACTTGTAGCAATGACATTAAAACGCAACCTGTGCTGATAATCACGACCATTATATCTATCAGTTAAAGTAAATATGGTAGTACCAATATTCACATAAGTGAAATAAGCTGGTTCTCCTTGTCTTCCATTCCAATAATACTGAGCAACATTGCTATTGCTCGAAACATCAGATCCATAGATATAGCCAGGATAGCTTGGACTGAAAGACTGACTATACGCATTCATCACAGGCGATCCATAAAATTTTTGATAAAGAGGAACAGATCGTGTTTCGTCTATGAAAAACCAAATATCTTCATCTTGAGCATAAGGAGTACTCAAGCTAGAGTTTTTATACCAAATAGTCCTAAAAGTTTGTGCCACAGAGGGGAGAGACGAAAAAACAAGAACGGCAAATAAAAACCGCCCAACGTTTTTTCTCATCATTCGACCGCTTTTTTCTTGTCGCTTTCCCAAAAGAGAGAAACTGCTTGAAATAAAATTCTTTTTCATATTTTCTTTTGTCTATTCTTCTTCTCCAAAAACATTATCTCCTTCAAAGAAATATTCATTCCCTTTGGATTGCATTCCGTTTTGGTCCCGTTCTTCAGAACGCGTTCCTATACACACTTCTGCATATGCACTGCAATCATAAACATCCACTCGAGGAGACACATAAGTTCTCCGAACTCTTTTCGATCTTTCCATTTTAATTGAATTATTCTTTAATGATTAACTTCCTTAAAAAAATGACACACAAAAAACGCAAAGAGAATTTCTAAAATCCCTTCACAACTCCAAAACCGTACGCACCATCTTTGCACGCACAGCCGGAAATATATAATGCCTTGCTTGTATTTAGTTGAGACTCTTGAGAGAGAGAGAGAGAGAGAGAGTAACAAATTATTTGAAACCACCAAATAATTCAAAGACTTTTTTTCGAAAAACTTCAAGTTTTCCGATACTACGCATATTCCTTTATATAATAATAAAGAAAAATGCTGCGACTGATTATATCTCTCTAATTTCAAAAATGTACTAATTTCAAATTGAGCTGCAAAGATAATCTTTATTTTTTTATTTGACACATGTTTAAGATTTTTTAATCTAACTCAATCATTAGAAACCAAATGAATTGAAGGTTTAGGTAGCAAGTATTTGTTTGCAAATGTTAATTAGACACAATAAACCTCAAAATATGGGAGAAGGGGAGATTTTTTTACGTATCTTTGCACAAATTTAAACCTAATTCGGTCATTAGAGACCAAACTGATTGCAGTTGGGAAGTCAATAAAGAAGATAAAAAGAAAAACCAAGCAGTCTAATAACCGATTTGGGGTAAAAAAGTTGTTTAACTCAATACTAAAAATCAAAAACAGAATTATGAAAAAGGTTTACAAAAAGCCGGAGACGCATGTTGTGGTTCCCCCAGAACTCTGTGGAGATCCATTAGCAACAACAGGAGGAAGAAAGGATGATGGAGGAGAGACTGGTGGTCTTTCAAAAGAACAGACTTGGAAAGAAGAGGAATATGTAGATTTTTGGAACTAAATTGGTAAAAATAAGCATGATGAAAACAAACCTATTAATTAAGGTATTATTTTCAGGGTTGTCATTTCTTGGCGCAGCAAGCAATGCCAATGCGCAACTTGACCCTAACGGATTGATTACCATTGGCGGACCTCAAGGTAGAGCGATCGCTGCGGGGAATGACATTGAGTATAACCATTTCTTTCTTTTCAACAACGAGGGTAACACAACAATGAGAGCGTGGATCAACCCTGTGCGTCAAGATAAAAGTAAGAATATATTCTACGACATCGCAGTCTTCACGAACAATAAGCGTGCTGCACGTGTCTATCGAGTTAATAGTTCTGGAGGATACGATACGGCAGGGAAGAAAGGCTATGGTCTGCAAATCTTCAGCCCCAGTTGGAGCGATTTCGGACAGCGATTAATTGGTGTTCAGTTTACTCAAATCGGTAAAACAAAGCTCACTGCACGCACCTACAATAAAGGCACAACATCTAACCCTGTTGATGAGCGTTTTATCTATCTTGACAATTTGGCACTGAGCATTGGGCAGCTGAAACGCGATGGTATGTTCTATTTTGACGACCACAACTACGAAGCTTCGGCAGAGCAATATGATAATATGGCAAAAAATTATCGTGTGCCCACTTTTAACCCTTATCAAAAGTTGAAAACTGATGGTAGTCCGACTTGGATAAGCAAAGGAGAGACGCAAAAAGGTTTGAACGAATTTGAGCGTGAAGCATCGGTGTATCTCCGTGAAAATCCCGTGATTGTGACGCATGTAGATAGGAATAGCTATGGTACGATTACGGGGGCTTATGTGCAAACCTATAAACCTGGAGGGTATAAGAAAAATGATGATGTAGAAGGGCTGTACATCTCGTTCGAGTCTTATGTGTACACCTATACTGGCACTTTGCCTAATTATCGAACTTACTTCGACTACTCTAACAATAACAAAGAGATAACGGCAAACGATGGGCGTGCAGCTTTCAAGGTTGGCAATGTCTTGCATGGCGTGTTGACGGGTTTGGTGACGCGCGACAACGAGTTGATACGAAGTGCTCATTGTAATTATTTGGTTTTCAAAGGCTATGCTGCAGCTGGCAAGACTTTCTATACCAGATCAAGGGATGATCAGAATGGAGGCAAGGGCACAAAATACAGCGAAATAGACGTTGCCAATGCTTATAACGCATGGAAAGGTACTACGGGGAACACTCCCCAAGATTTCATGGCAGATGTGAAGCCTGTTCCTATCACTATAAAAGGATTACACGGCAGCACGGATGGATGGAATTGGAAGTATGATGCTTGTTATGTGCAGATAGACAATGTGCGCCACAACGAGGTGCCTACGTCTACCTATCCACAAAAACTGAAAAATATCAAAGAGGGTGGATCTTATTATCTCATTCCTGGCAAGGATCATGGTCTTACGCTTATTGACAAGGTAACGGGGACGTATAATGTAACTGATTATCCTTCTGTTCAATTATGCCTCGATAGTGAAGGTGTTGAGGGTAGCCGCCAATCAATGGCATCTGAACGTGGTTACATGACTGTGCAATGCATTGTAGGCTGTGACGGCACAAAATGGGAGATGGGTTGGCCCGATGAGATGACTCCAGGTTCAAAGGAGTTCATACAACACACAGCTTTCTCCTCTTTACTTTGGCTCAATAAGAATGCGACAGGAAAGCTCGATGGCGAAAAAAGAACGGCAGATACCCGTGCTTGGGTGCGTTTATCGATGAACAAGGGCGGATGGATCACCTACTGTCTTGACCAAAACTTTGCGGTCACGAATATGGTTCCTTCGGGCGTCGACGCCACAGAAAATGCCCGTAGGTTTAAAGCGGCTTATGTTGTAAGCAATGTAAAAAATACAGGACGTACCTCGCAAGACTGGCAAAATGTGTATGTGAACCAATCAAATGTGCGCAAGCCGAACATTACCTCGCCCGGAATAGATGACCTTATCAGAAGACACAATGGGGAGAATGTGGTGTCGGCAAACGAGCCTGTGCTCATTGAAGCTGGCTACACCGAGGGCTACGATTGGGCAGCCAACAACAATGAAATGCCCATCTATGCCGAGCTTATCCCTAATGACAACATAGAAGCAGAAACAAAGGTAACAGTCTTGCCCACCATTCAGAACAAAAATCAAACAAATGTCAACATGATGGGATGGAAAAAACCTGGTGTGGATGTTACAACAGGAGGAAACGACAATGATTTCTGCTTTTACCATTTGGCAGCCAACAATCCTAAAGACCTGGGGGAAGGCGTGGCGTTTTATTATGGTAATCAGACAACATGGGGTGCACCTTGGTTCTCGCCTGGAGGACTTAAGAGCACTTGGACGTCAACTTTCCTTGCCCTTCCTGAGGAACGCCGTCCAGCATCTGCAGGTGCAAAAGGCATAAAAATATTGTTTGAAAATCCATCAGAGGGGACAACCACCCATATTACTTTGCCAGACAGCAATGCGACAACTACGCGTGAAGAAGTCTACACCCTTGATGGACGCAGAGCTGCACCAAACGCCAAAGGGTTGCTCATCTTCAAGCGTAGCGACGGCAGCGTTCGGAAGGTTTTGGTGAAATAATTGAACATTGCAAAAAAAATCCGATTCAGCAATAGCAGATACACATTTACTATTGTTGAATCGGATTTCTTTTTGCTTCTTCTATATCGGATTTATCTGTTTGTGCAAGCTCAGCTGCATGAATATTGCGCATCAGTCCATCATACTTTGCGCGTTTCACAGCCGATCCTCGGAAAAGTTCTCGATAGTGTTCAATACTTAAATTGTGCCAATCGGCTTTTTTCATAGCCAGCAAGTCGGGTCGAGGTTGCAAGTCGGGTTCGTTTGTGGGTGTCGCAAACTGATTCCACGGACAAGCTGTTTGACAACGATCACAGCCATAAATCATATTGCCCATGGTTTCGATGGCTTCCGAAGAAAGTGCATTGCGGTTTTCAATCAATTGATAGGAAAGACATTTGTGGGACTCAAAATAGGGTGATGTGCCAATAGCTCCTACAGGGCAGGCCGCAATGCAACGCCTACATTTTCCACAACGATTGGACATTGGTCTATCATAAGTATCAAGGGCGAAAGGCAGAAAGATCTCACCCAAGAAAAACATTGACCCTGCACGAGGAATGATGAGTTGATGATTGCGCCCTATCCACCCTATTCCCGCTTTTTGTGCCCAATAGCGTTCCAAGACAGGGGCAGTATCCACGAAAACAGCAATACGTGGCGGGGGCGTATCATCACTATCCTTGTCATCTGTAAACGAAGAAGATATAGCTTCTGTTTGCTTATCAAGCGCTTCAAATTCAGCCTGAATAAGGGATGCCAAAATGCGTAATCGACTCTTCATCAAATCATGATAGTCCTTTCCATAAGCATAGGCTGCCAAACGATATTCCTCTTCAGACATTAATTGTGCAGGCGCATAATTCATCGCTAAAGAAAGAATGGTTTTCGTTCCAGGTACTAAGCGACAAGGGTCGAGTCGTTTCTCCAAATAATTGCCCATATAGTGCATATCTGCCTGTTTCTCTTGAGCTACCCATGCTTTAAAATGTGCAGCCACATCAGCATCTACAGGTTTTGCTTCGGCAGCCCCGCAGGCAAAAAAGCCCAACTTGTGAGCTTCCTCTTTAATCCAATGGAGCGTCATTTGTACAGGTTGTAAATTATGATTCAACACTTATGAAAATGTTTTGGTTAAGCCAGATGAGCTGATGGAAAACAAGAGGAACGAAGTTGAAGGTAGTATCGTTTGCAAAAAGCTTCCACAGACTACACAAATAGAGATGTCTAACGGAGAAAAGATTTCCATTTTATCAATCGCCTTCTTTAAAAACTTTGAAAGCATAACCTTCATTTTTGAGCCACTCGAGGGCGAGCGGGAGAGCATAACGGAGTTTGTCTATGCTTTTCAATGAATCGTGGAAAGTGATAATCGAACCATTTCGGGCATATTTCTTCACATTATTGAGAACGTCTTCGGCACTTACCCATTTAGAATAATCGCGTGTCACTAGATCCCACATCACCACTCTGTATTTCCGCTTGAGCCACCAATAAACTGTATGGCGCAACCATCCATGGGGCGGACGAAAGAAAGGAGTGTGAAGGAGAACGTCAGCGTCGGCAACATCAACGGCATAGGTGAGTGTCCAATGGCGCAAAGAACCAATGTGATGGTAGGTGTGATTGCCTACAAGGTGTCCTCGCCGAACTACATCCTCATAGATTTCAGGATGTTTTCGGACATTGTCGCCCACCATAAAGAAGGTTGCCTTTGCTTCGTAGGCATCGAGAATGTCAAGAATGAGTGGTGTGGCTTCAGGAATGGGACCATCATCGAATGTGAGATAAACGGCTTTTTCATTCGGATTCATTCTCCACAACGCACTGGGATAAAGCCACCGCACCCATTTTGCGGGTTGTTCTATAAACATTTCTGATCTTTTTCAAGCGCCCATAGCCTTGCATTCTACATAAAAACGGAATGAAGAGGAGGGATGGTTGGAAAATGGCTGTGTGCGCAATGAGACGCTCATCGCCCTTTAATCATTTCTGTGTGCAGAAAAGAGCATATATATTAGCCTAACTGCCGCAATTAATATTGGGGATTTTTGTGGGCGCACCCATAGGTGCGCCCACAAAAAAAGCGTGAAAGCTACAAAATATCTCTAACTTTCGGCAGCTCCGCCTTTAGCAAGAAAGGTTTTGTAGAGTGCTTCAAATTCTTTTGCACAGCGGTTGCCCATAGCTTTGTCTACAAGATAAATGCCCTCAAGTAGGTTATTGAGGATAGCCAAGTTCATTCGGCAAGAACTCATGCTGAGACGGAAACCACGATCATTCAAGCTATTGTAATAGCGCACATATTGCGCACCGTTTTTCCAAAGCTGTTGATAAAGTTCGATGGCTTTTTGTTTTTTGCCCAGCAACGCATAAGCCTGCGCCATATCGGCAGCACCACTCATATAGACATTTGGAACATTATAGGCTGGCAATTCTTTTTCAGCTTTCTGCAACACCTTCAATGCTTTCGCCTTTTTACCTTCGCTGATGAGGTGGAGCGCAAGCGTGGCAAGAGTTCGACGATGGGTGTAGATCATGCGCATGATGGGTTCGTCAATATAGAGGTCTGGTGTAGACACCCCACCCCACTTGAATTTATTCATCATCACGTCATAGGTCTTATCAGTATCAAAGTTCTTACCCTCACGCGTATAGAATGGTGTGATGCGATTAACAAGTCCTTCTTGCACGAAATTGTCACCAAGGTTCATGAAGTTTTCACTTCCAACGGTGATTGCTACATAAAGCGGACGTGTCCAATTGGCATTGGCAATAACTTCGAGCATCATCAAGTCACCCTTGTAAAGGGCTGATTTGCCTGCCAAAGAAATTGCCATGCGATCAGGGATGCTGTCTGAAGGCAGGAACATTCCGCTTTTCTTGACAGCTTCTTTATCGATCGTTACATAAACCGTGTCGGTCGGTATGACACGATAATCTGGATTCTTAGAGCACACCCAATATTTCAAGACGTTTTTGAGTTCAAACGGATCGTTGCCAAACTGAAGGCGTGCGGCTTCAGGCTCGTCATGATACAACGCTTTTACTTGCTCCTTGAGCGATGGGTCGATGCGAACAATTTCATTGGTGCCGCTCACATAATCAAGACGATTCCACGTAATGGGCAGACTTGGAGAATTCCACGCTGGTCGCACCATTTGATCAATGTACCAATCGACTGCCAAATAGGAAAGGTTACAAACACGAGCATCGGTGCGTACGCCTTCAACATCTTGGTTGTACCACAGAGGGAAAGTATCGTTATCCCCATTGGTAAAGATAACAGGATTGCCCTTGGTTTGGAGCGAGTTAAGGTAGTTTTGTCCAAAATCTCTAGCGGTGTAGCGACCAGACCTATCGTGATCGTCCCAGTTTTGCGATGCCATCTGAATGGGGACTAAAAGGGCTACCAAAGAAGTTAGACTGGCGGCTGCAACAGCTGGTACGCGGAATCGCTTGAGCCACTCGATAATGGCAGCAACACCCATTCCACACCAAATTGCAAACGCATAGAACGAGCCTGCATAGGCATAATCACGTTCACGAGGCTGCCCTGGGTGCTGATTGATGTATAGAACGATTGCCAACCCTGTCATGAAGAAGAGGAAGAAGACCACCCAAAACTGCTGAATGCCTCGTTTTCCACGCCATGCTTGCCAAAAAAGACCCAAAAGACCCAAAAGAAGTGGCAGACAATAATAAACATTATGCCCCTTGTTGGCTTTCAGTTCATCGGGAAGGAGGCTCTGGTCGCCATAAAGGAAGTTATCGATGAAAGATATTCCAGTTATCCAGTTTCCGTGTTCAAGTTCGCCATTACCTTGAACGTCGTTCTGTCTGCCGACAAAATTCCAAAGGAAGTAACGCCAGTACATAAAGTTGCACTGATAAGAGAGGAAGAAGCGCATATTCTCCATTTGGGTTGGAATGCGCACACCGTTTACTTCGTGTCCCTTGATACCGCCCATCCAGTCTTCATACAATGACGCGCGAGCTTCATCATGCATTCGAGGGAAGAACATGTTCTGCTCGTAGATTTGCTTGGTTTTGTATCGAACGAGGAAATAAGAATCCTTCTCATTGGGCGTTGCCTTTTCCTTTCGTTGATAAACAGGTGCACCTTCTTCTATCTCATAGTGTTTCCCATCGGCTGCGATAGCTGGCTGGCTTGAATAAGCGGGTCCATAGAACAAAGGACTGTCGCCATATTGCTGACGACTCAGATAACTACCAAGCGTAAAAATATCTTCAGGGGAGTTTTGATCCATTGGTGGATTGGCGGTAGAACGAATGACAATGAGGGCATAAGACGCATAACCGACTATCATCATGAGCATAGAAAGCAAGGCGGTGTTTTTCATGCGTGAGGTAACAAGCTGCTGCTTGCCACGCTTCATACGCAAAACATAATAGCCTATTGCCAAAACAACAACGCCTGTGAAGAAAGCTTTCCAACCATAACCATAGAAAGGAATACCGATGAAGGCAAAAGCAAGCAAGAAAGCGATGTTTTCACGGAGCTTTCCACTGCTTTTATAGGTTTCCCATATTGCCCAAATGAAAGACGCAATGAGGAGGAAAACGTAAAGAATAGTACCCGTATTGAACGGCATTTCCAACGTGTTCGTGAAGAAAAGCTCAAACCATCCACCCACGGTGATAATACCTGGAACAATGCCATAAAGCACCATTGCGACCAAAAAGAAAGACACGCAAAGGGCAATGAGCGACCCTTTTAAGTTTGCATCGGGCACACGCTTGTAGTAGTAGACCAAAACGATGGCGGGAATACAAAGCAAGTTGAGCAAATGGACACCAATTGAAAGTCCTGTCATATAGGCAATGAGCACCAACCATCGGTCGGCACCAGGACGATCGGCATTGTCTTCCCATTTCAGAATGAGCCAGAAAACCACTGCTGTAAATGCTGATGAATAGGCATAGACTTCTGCTTCAACGGCAGAGAACCAAAAGGTGTCGCTAAAGGTATAGATCAAAGCACCGACTAAAGCCGAACCCTCAATGGTGATGAGCTGAGAAAGCGATACTTCTGTGGCTCTGTCATCAACAATGAGTCGCCTTGTGAGATGAGAAATTGTCCAGAAAAGGAAGAGAATACACGTTGCGGAAAGGAGTGCACTCATCGTATTTATCATCACTGCAACGTGTGATGGGTCGCTTGCAAATTGCGAAAAAACATTGGCTGTGAGTGCGAAGAAAGGTGCCCCGGGGGGGTGTCCAACCTCTAAACGATAGCCCGTTGTGATAAATTCTGGACAATCCCAAAAGCTAGCTGTGGGTTCGATGGTAGAACAATAGGTTATGGCGGCAATAAAGAAAGCCAACCATCCCATGAGATTGTCTACAAGTCTAAACTTTTTCATACTCTTTTTTCTCTTTAAACCATCGTGCCGGATAAGCAGGAAATGGTTATCTTGTTTCTACATTGTATTTGTTCAATCCAAATCGGTCATTAGACCGCTAGGGGGTTCTTTTTATTTTATTTCATCACTTCCCAACGGCTTGCATCTGCTTATCGGCATCTTTTTTATCGTTTTCTCTTGAAGTAGCCCGCTACATCTGGATAAAGCGCTGAACAATCTGCACAGACAATTAGATGCAAGCCATTTGGTCTTTAATGACCGAATTGGGTTCAATGTGCAAAGATAAAATATTTTTTTGATTTATTCAAAATTAATCTTGTGCATATTCACTTAGAAGACTTTTTTCTTTCTCCTAGGCAGGGTGATGAATAGAAAACAAAAAGAGATATACTGAGTTTTATCTCAAATATATCTCTCCATCTGCGGCGGTGCGTACGGGACTCGAACCCGTGACCTCCTGCGTGACAGGCAGGCATTCTAACCAACTGAACTAACGCACCTAATGCCCTCTTAAATTCGGGTGCAAAGTTACATTTTTTTTATTTATCCTCCAAATTAAAGTCTTATTTTTTTCAAAGAAACAGACAGAAAACCTTTTATTCGCTGCATTTTTGAGCAACTTCGGGCATTTTGATGAAGCCTTCGATAGATTTTGAGATTGTTCTATGTGACAAAAAGAGCGAAACGAGCTTATAACTCTTTGATACGTCGGTCGAGAATTTCTATTCCTTTCAAGGTGCAGAAGCCCCTAACATGAAGCAAAATCAACGTCTTAAAAACTTCTTTTAGTTCAAATTGCGCATAAAGTGGGTTAGTGGTCATCTGCCTGAAGGCTGTTTCTGCAACTAAGTTGGCTATTTCAATGTTCATATTGTCTAAGAAATAACCTTCTTCAACACCTCTTTGAATGAAAAGATTTCTTTCAGAACTGTGTTCCTTGTGTTTTTTGTCTAAATAATCCAAGAGATGGGGATATTTGTTCAAATCCTTAAAGAAGTTAGGAGTAATATTATTGAATTGCTCAATTTTAAAACGAATGATCTCCGTAATGATGTCGATTACTGAAACACCAGACTTGTTGAATTTCTCCAAATGGCATATATAAGTTTCCTCTTCTCGTTTAAGAACTTCAAAAAGGAGGTCTTCTTTCTTATCATAAACCTCATAGAGCGTACGCTTTGAAATATGCAAAGCACTGGCAATCATGTCCATTTTTATCTTACGTATTCCATTTTCATAGAATAATTTTGTTGCCGTAAGAAGAATTCTTTCTTTCAGTTCTTCTCTGTCTATTTTATCGTTTGTCATTGCTAACCTACTTTTCATACGCCTATCGCCAATCATTGAGGTTGGCTGAAGCCTCAACTCGTTTTTCAATATCATCTGAAAGGGCAGGAAAAAAATCATATCCTGTGATACGTTCCACCTCATCAACGCTGTTGACATAGTCGCCCCATGGGCGGTTGTTGTTGGTGTTGCGATAAATAAAACCTATGGCTTTGGGAGACGCACCCATACGAAGTACCACTTTGAAAAATGCTTCTGGCACCACCACCTTATGCAAGCCTATCGTTTGGTGCTCACCTCGGTAAAGAATAGGACCACAAACAATATACACGCTGCCATATTTCACTGCCCATGAGCGACAAGCTTGTTCCAAACTATTCCAGTCACCAGCATTGAGCGAATGTACTTGCGGACAAACATTTGTCATCAAAAAAGATTCGCGCATAGCTGTTCTATCCCATTTGTTATCGCCTGCAGGACACATATGGCCACGATCATAACCCGAGTTTTTGTAATCGGCAGGTGTGGCACGTTCCATTGGCACTTCATTGTCTTCACAAAACTTAACGTCTTTGCGTTCATTCTCGCCATCGGTCTTATCGGCTTTCAATTGCCATGAAACCCAGTTGGGCAACTTCGTAACTGAATTGTAAGAAACGGTATAGCCCGTTCGGTGAAGAATTTGCTCTGGATAGCGTGCATTTTGAACAAAGGCGGGTAACTCGATGGCTTTTCCGCCATACTGCATAGTGCTTTCAGCCGCCTCTTCTGCATTACCTTGTTGCCCTGCTCTACCCTTAAATTCGCTGTAAGTAGGATGCGAGTGCTTATTTTTGTTCAAGATTTTTGCGCCTCGGAAAGAGTAAATTCCCACTGCCACAACAATACCTATCAGCGTGTAAGTCCACCTTTTTGTTTTCATTCTGCTATCCTTTCTTTATAACTTCAATACCGAAGATGAATAATGAGACTTAAACCCAAATCGGTCCTTAGACCGTTAGGGTTTCCTTTTTGTTTTATTTTTCACTTCCCAATGGCTTGTATCTGCTTATCGGCATCTTGTTCATCGCTTTCTCTTGAAGTAGCCCGCTACATCTGCGAAAAAACGCTAAACAATCTGTACAGATAATCAGACGCAATCCCTTTGGTCTATAATGACCGAATTGGGTTAAACTCAACAGAGAAATATCCCTCTTTTGCCTGTTTCTAAAAGCAAAAAGGGGCGCATCAAGTGTGATGTTGCCCCCTTTGGCTTATGTATAAACTTTATGCTCTCTTTAAAATAACCTATTAGAAGAAAATATAACGCTTGTCAACAACATCAGCTTTCAAGACAAGGTCTTGCATAAAGCTACCGATGTATTGCATATTCTGTTGTGCGCATTGCTGCATTTGAGCCGTTTCGTTATATTTTGAGCCTGCACGTTGCGCTTTCTTCACCACTTGGAAGACATAAACGCCAGCATTCCCTTTCACTGGAGCCTTAGAGAACTTGCCCGCGGTTGTTGCAGCAACTGCACCAGACAAGGCTGGTTCCATTCCACCTACTTCAGGAATGAAAGCTGGAGCGGCAAACGTAACTTGATTGAGCGTGCTAACTTTTGCACCTTTTCCTTGTGCAGCAGCCACACTATTCACGCCCTTCAGTTTAGCAATGAGTTGTTCAGCTTTCTTGTCCTTGATAACTTCACGCTTGAGCGCTTCTTTCACATCTGCATCATCCCATGCTCTGTAGCCCTTTGGATGAACACCTGTGAGTGCTACTACCAAGAAGTGGTCGTTATCGCCACATTCATAAAGTGGAGAAACATCACCTACTTTCGCATCGAAAATCCACTTAAGTGCGTCGCGGGTTGCACGTATGCCCACCACATAATGTTCAGCTGTAGAGATGTTCTTTTGCTCTTCCACCTTAAAACCATATTTCGGTGCTTGTTTTTCCAATTCAGCAAGCGATGTTCCCTTTGCCACAAATTCAGAGAACTTGTTGAAGGCAGCACTTCTTGTATCTTTAGAGAAGTCTATTTCTTTCTTGATAATCGCTGCAAGTGTCTTTGTTGTTAAAGCACGCTTGTCCAATACTTGCAGAATGATGTTTCCTTGCGCAAGCGAAAGGTTTTGCACGCCATTCACTTCGCCTTTCAAGAGTGCTTCAATGTATTGGCGGTTTTCAGGACTCATAGATGGTGCAGTTTCATATTGCTGACCTGTAAACCAAACCTTTTCAGCTGTTTGACCATAGCGTTTTGCGATGGCTTCAAAATCGCCACCTGCCACCAATGCTTTTTGAATAGAATCTGCCTTCGTACGTGCCTGCTCTGGTGTTGCTGCAACGACTTGTATTTGACGATATTCCACAGAATCGGGCAATTGTTCTTTGCTCAAAACACGGATAATATTCAACGTATTGTCTGCCTTATTTTCTACGACACCAGTTGTGCCAACACTCAAAGAATCTATTTTTGAAGTAATGTCTGGATAAGCCTGATAAGCCTTGTTACTTACAGGCAACCCGAGATAAGCGATCAAACTTCCACTCTTGGCTACCAATTGTGCTGGGTCGGCAGCTGCTGCCAACTCGCTTTGGTAGGCGTTCATTTGTTTTGTGATGACATTTCTGTCGGCTGCACTTGCTGTGATATTGAATTTCACATACTTAATATCGCGCACTTCTACGGGCTGTGCAAACAGCGGTTTAAGCGTTTCATATTTTGCTTTCAATTCATCATCACTAACTTTCACGTCGGCATCTTTGATGCTTGTGTAAGGCAATGATGCCAATTGAACCTGTGCTTCTTCATTTTCGTCCTTGAAAGCAAGTTTTGCTTCAGCCTTATTAGAAAGCACACAACCAGCAACCAACGATTGGAACTTTTGCGTCAAGAGCTGTGTTCTGAGGTTTTTCTCAATGAAAAGCCAATAATCATAAATGCCTTTCAATTGTTCTAATTCAGGAGAATTGCTTGATTTTGCTTTGTTATAATTGCTGATGAATTGTTTCAAGTTACTCACGTCAAATCGCCCTGTTTGTTGATTAACAAAAGGTGTTTGTGTCAGCATTGGGTTTGTGCCTTCATTCAGCACGTTTTGAAGTTCTGCTTCAGTCACGGTAAGTCCAAGTTGTGCCGCATCGGCTTCTAAAACCTTGTTGGTTATAAGTTGTTGCCAAACTTGATCACGCACTTGATTCATCTCTTCTTCCGTCAGATTATCACGCTGCATGGTGAATTTAATGGCGTTTTGATATTCTTCCACCATCTTTTGGAAGTCTTGAACATTGATTTTCTCTCCTAACACTTCACCAATCTGCTGATTAGCTTCGCCCTTGATGCCATTGCATCCACGCACAGCTTCTTCGGCGATAAACGCAAAAAGACCCAAGCCGATAATACCTATCAGCCATGCCCCTCTGCTTCTGATTTTTCCTAATGCTGCCATTGTATTAATTTATTTTTATTTTTGTTTATTCGTTAGTTAATGCAAATTGCGTACAAAAATACAAAGAAAAACATAATTAGCGTAATCTTTTACAAAGAAAATGCGCTACTCCTTTGTTTTTAGTCGCACAAGTTCGATTTTTGTCATCGTATTTTTGATAATTTTAAACTCAAAATCGCCAATTGTTACGATTTCATTGAGTTTTGGAAAACTCTGAAATTCGTGTAGGATAAGTCCACTAACGGTCATATATTCATCACTTTCGGGCAATGACAGACCAAACATATCGTTCACCTTGTCGATTTCTAAACGTGCAGAAAGTAAATATTCTGTTTCAGATATTTGTGCTGCTACGTATTTCGTATTGTCGTGTTCATCTTCTATCTCACCAAATATTTCTTCGACGATGTCTTCCAACGACACCAATCCACTCGTACCTCCGAACTCATCTATCACAATTGCCAAACTCTTTTTCTGCTGAAGAAGTATTTTCATCAACCGTTGGGCAGCCATCGTTTCGGGAACAAAAGGCAATTGGCGGAGATGCGCTCTCCATTCTTTGGGGTTTCTAAAGAGTTCTGATGAATGGATGTAGCCCGTTATGTGGTCAATGTCATCTTTGTAGACAATGATTTTTGAATTACCGCTTTCTATGAACATTTGTTGCAGTTCCTCTGCACTGCAATTTTCTTCGACAGCATTGATTTCTGTACGTGGTATCATACAATCTTTCACACGTGTTTCAGTAAATTCTAATGCGTTTTGAAAGATTTTCACATCTTCGTCTATTTCTTCTTCATCGCCTGCATTATCAATGGATGCTTGTACCAAATAGTCTAAATCAACCTTCGTGAAAGTTCCGTCGTTTTCTTTTTCACTGAAAGTTACACCACCCATTCGCAAAAAACAACGCGAAAGAAAGGTTGAAAACCTACTGATTGGCCAAAGAACGATGAAGAAAAGATAGGCAATGGGCGCAAAAAAGGTGAGCAAACGATTCGGATTGCTTTTAAAGAAAGTTTTTGGCAGGAACTCACCTGTAAAAAGCACAATTACAGTGGAACAAACGGTATCAAGCATTACCTGCGTTGCCGAGGAGAAAGCGGCAAACAACGTTTGATTAAAGAGGTCAGCAAAGAGGATACCATAAAGCACCAATACGATGTTGTTGCCCACCAACATGGTTGAAACAAAGCCGTTCGGATTGCGATAAAAAACCTGAATGCAATGTTGTGCAATTCCGTTTTTATCTTTCTCCATCTCTGCCAACATTCGGTTGCTGGCAACAAAAGCGATCTCCATGCCTGAAAAGAAAGCCGAGAGAACGAGCGTTATAAGTATGCCGATGATTAAATGAATGTCCAAAAGCGATTATCTTTTAGTTATTGTACTTTTCAAATTGCTTGTTTGCATCGTGTCAATGGACATGGATGGTTCGCTGGGCAACCCATGGGATGACCCACCTTGCATCATGTCTTTATCCTCCACCATCATCCAGCCTTTCACCTTTTTAATTTCATAGTCGGTCATGTCTTCATTGCTACGAAACCAATTGCCTTTCAAATCGCGTTCGGGCGTTTTCAAATGAGAATAGGCATGTGACCAAATTTCGTGGCGTGCCTCATTCCAATAAAGTTGACTACTTTGAAACTCCACCCCATCGGCTGTTTTGATGCGCACGCGTCCTCGCAAATTCCATTGGCGTTCTTTATCGAAATAGACTGCTGTATCGCATTGGATATAACCTACAACATGCTTTTTCAAGTCGAATTGGGTAAGAAGAATACCTTTATTGAAAACCCATTGCGAGGGTTTCTTTACTTCATTGATTTCCCATTCTTCTGCAACAATGCGATATTTTATCACGCCCGAGTCGGAAACAAGCGTATTCACACCATATGTGGTCATTACTGCCACCGAGTCGCGGTCGCGGATGGCAGGTGCGGAATTGTCTTTCTTCTTTGAACACGCTACAAGAAAAACCATCACAAAGCCCCACAGGAAAAAACCAAAAGCCTTCCCTGCCTTACTTGTCATTGGTCGGATGTTTTGTTCTCGTTCTGCGTTTTGCATTGATTCGTTCTTGAGCATAAAAGGAAATTACTGTATTCTCCTGAAAATAAAGCGAATAAGAAACAGCATTTTTACTTGAACACACAATTCTTCCCCTACACTTCAGATCATTTTACGCCTATTTCACTTTGAATTTAGCAAACCATCGTTCATTGAAAGTTAGTCCGATATTGATGCGGAACATATTTTCTTTGATGGCACCCATCATAGTCTGATTCACCCATTCACCACTGATGCTCAAGATACTACGATCGCTGTAACCGCTTGTGAGCGGAATACCAAAACCAACACTGGCAGAAATTTCACGTGGTCCTTCCTTGCCACCTATATATAAATAAGGTGTAGCATAGCTCACACCAGCACGATAGCGTATTCGGTTCAACAAACTGCCATAGCGTTTACCTTTCGTGTATTCGCCACCGAGCGTAAACTTCTGGCGATCTTTGAATTGTCCAGAAACCAGCGAATACTTACCCACACCGTTTGTGATGCTAAATTCGGGCATATCAATAGATTGCCACTTTTGCAACTCATAATCAAAACCGATGCGAATGCGGTTGTCACGATTCCACATCAAACCTGCGCCAAACGTGTGGGGCAATTCCAACGCATCGTGAATGACAAATTTTGTCGTATCGGAAACTGATGTTTGCGAGTTTTTCGAAATAACGTTCACTTGTGGGTCAGCATTGAGTTTATGTCCAAGGCTATACACCAAACCAAGCGTCAGTTTATCCTTCTTAGAAATTCGCGCTGTATATTGCAAACCAAAATCAAGCTTATAGCTGCGTACATCAACTTCATAAATTTTCGACAACGTATTAACGTAGGTGTCGCTGTAAGTATTCACCACGCTCCTGTTCAACGTTCCCCAAAGATAAGAGAAGTTTCCTCCCACCGACAAACCTTTCAATGGTTGCCAGCCCAATCCGACGTAAGCCTGATGAAGTCCACCACTTCCGCTGAACGTATTCGTATAGGTTGCACTGGCAGAAGACGTTTCTGGAAAAGCGTTGATGTTTTGCGTATTGCTGTAATTATAACCCACATTTGTATAGGGCATCAATCCGAAACTCACACCCAAACGTGGAAAAGCCCGAAAAGCTGCTGCCACATATTCAATGTTCCCATTCTGTGCATTCTTCTTGCGCCCATTTTCTTCAAAATTGGTGAGCTGAAGACTCAACCCTGCATCAAAAAGAAAGGTAAGCGAATCAAGGTTAGCATACGATGCAGGGTTTTGAAAGTTGATTTGATTACCATCATAAAAACCATAACTCAACCCATTCATACCTCGATTAAAGCTCGTTGATTGTGGTGCCAACGTTCCCAATCCGAACTGACTATAAGGCGAGTTTGTAGCACTTTGCGCCCAAAGACTCAAAGCACACCACACCGCCAAAGCCGTTGCAAATATTTTTTTCATTCGTCTTTTATTTCAAATAATGAGATAATCAGCGCAAAGGTATTAAAAAAAAACGATACTATTGCAATCTCACTTCATTTTTAAGCCACTCCCTCAACCTAATTACCTAAAATTAACGTGAGTGCATTGAATTTAGAATAAAACTATATTTTAACCTGAACATGAGGATTGATAATAAGAATATCATTTATAAACGCATTTCTTCAGAGAGGTATAACCTACCCTCTTTCGATATATTACGTAAATAACGCTGAGTTTTTATAAACCCAAATCGGTCATTAGACCGAGAGAGCTTTCTTTTTGTCTTATTTATTCCCTTACCAATATCTTGCAGCTACTTGTCGGCATCTTCTTCTGCGTTTTATCTTGAAGTAGCCCGCTACATCTGCGATAAAACGCAGAAC
>JALFSW010000009.1 GCA_022779305.1 Prevotella sp.
GTTGAATGCGCAAAGTGTAAAAATTTATGGTGTGGTAAGCGATTGTCAGACAGGCGAACCGCTCATAGGAGCCGTGGTGAGTGTGTCTGAAAGTAAACAAAAGGTTGTTGCCAATACCGAAGGACGTTTTGTTTTGCACACAAAGAAGAAAGGCAACATTAAGCTCACTGCTAGTTATGTAGGTTGTGAAACGCAGAGCGTCATAGTTAAAGTGGTAGAGGTCGATAGTATTGAACAAAACATTTGTTTGCGCATTTCAGAGAATGCGCTTGATGATGTAACAGTCATTGGGAAAAGCGAAATTCGTAAGCTTCGTGAAACAGGAATGCCTATCTCTGTAATCTCTCAACAGCAACTGTCGGGAACAGCTTCCAACATCAATGATGTTTTGATGCGAACAGTGGGTGTGACGGTACGAAATACTGGTGGTTTGGGTAGCGCATCACGCATATCGGTTCGTGGTTTGGAAGGAAAGCGAATGGGAATGTTCATAGACGATGCCCCATTAGGACAGTTAAGCAACTTTGTTGCGCTGAACGACATACCAACAAACATGATTGAGCGCATAGAAGTCTATAAAGGGATTGTTCCTTATAAGTTTGGAGGCTCGGCACTGGGTGGTGCGGTGAACGTGATAACGAAAGAATATCCACCTGTCTACTTTGATGCGTCTTACGAAATAGGCTCATTCAATAGTCATCAGTTTTCTACTGTTATGAAACGTACAGACAAAAAGAGTGGCTTGCAATTTGGATTAGGAGGCGTTTTGTCGTTTTCCGATAACGATTACAAAATGAAGTTGGTAAATTTAGGTAATCGAGTTGTGCGTCGAGATCACGATATGTACAGAAAACAAATCATTGGCTCTTCGATAAAAGCAACGAAGTGGTGGTTTGACGAGATTAAATTAGAGGGGATTTACTCACGTACTTATCAAGAACTTCAGGGCATAGACCAAAACATTCGTGCGGCTTATAACTTCTCAAACTCCTTGATGTTTGCATTGAAGATGACACGCAACGACTTTTTCTTGGAAGGTTTAGACTTCTCGCTTGACCTTGGTTTCGTATCAGGAAGATATGGTTTGAAGGATAAAGCAATGCAACGCTATGATTGGGATGGTAATGTTTATGCACCAGTGTCGGTGTTTGGTGGTGAACAGGGGTCTCATCCATCGGATGGTGATAATAAATCGTATGACTTCACAGGGCGTTTGAATTTAGGTTATATCATTAATCAGCATCACAGTCTTAACTTCAATGTCTATGCTGCAAATACCAATATGTTTCCAAAAGACGACCTAATGGATAAGGCTTTGGGCTTTCCTGTTAATTTTCATAGCCGTATGACGAATGCAACATTTGGATTGTCGTATGATCTTACTTTGTTTGATGGACGACTACAAAATGCCTTTACGTTGAAAAACTTTTATTATTCGTCTCATTCTCGTAGCATAGACGTTTATTCAGTGCAATCACCCGAACCTGTATATGCGTCAAGAAACCAATTTGGTCTTAGTAATGCACTGCGCTATAAATTTAACAATGAGTGGATGTTGAAAGGTTCATTTAATTCCGAAGTGCGCATTCCTTCGAGCGAAGAACTCATAGGTAATGGTTATTCTATTCTGCCATCGCCCGCCTTGAAACCTGAACGCACAACGGGTGTGAATCTCGGTGTGTTGTTTCGGAAAAACAAAAAGGATGGAGGTTTGATAGAATTGGAACTCAATTGTTTTTACAATGCTTTACAGGATATGGTTCGTTACACTCCCGATCTTATTCCAACCATGGCTCGCTATCGCAATTTTGGAACTGTCAGAACTATGGGTGTTGAGCTGGAAGCTAAAGCCGACGTGCATCCAATGCTTTATCTTTATGGGAACGCAACTTATCAAGACCTCAGAGACACACGTAAGCTCCTCCCGGGGACGATAGTTGAGAATCCGACTTACGAAAAACGCATACCAAATGTACCTTATTTGTTGGCAAATTTTGGAGCAGAGTTCCATAAAGCAAACTTCTTTGGTGGAAGAAATCAGAACACACGGTTGCTCTTTGACGCTTCTTATGTGCATCAATACTTCTATGATTTCGAGATGACGATTTATCAAGACAAAAAGATACCGACTTCTTTTACGATGGATACTGCGCTTGAGCATTCGTTTGCTAACGAACGTTGGACACTCACTTTTAAGGCAAAGAACATTGGAAATCGGCATGTTTTGTCGGATTTAAATTGTCCGCTACCCGGCAGATCGTTTGCTTTCAAAGTGCGCTATTTGCTCCATTAATTATAAAATAACATATTAATCATTTCTAAAAATTTTAAATCATTATGAAGATCATTAAATTTTTCTCGGTCGTTTTTGCAATGACCATGTTCTTGTCGTCATGCGACAAGGATAATAATGTTAATCCCATCCCCAATGGAGGGGATGAAACCGACTTCAAAGGAATTCTTTTTGCCACAACAATTACAAATGCAGAAGGCAATAACGGAACTGTTTATTTGCAATCGGCAGACGACATGAAGGCTGGTACTTACGGAATTCAGAATGCCATTCCTTCTGGTTTTGGTGTGCCACCACTTGTCATGCCCAGCGGAAATGTTTATCTTTTGCCTTCTTATATGGGCAATGATAAAGCTGAAATAGCGCGATATGAGGTGGATGCAAATGGCAAATTCATTAAGCAAGGAGTGTTGCAAATTCCTGCAAATGCTGCGGCTTGTAACGTGGTGGAACTTAATGAGAAGAAAGCTTATGTAAGTATGCAGAACTTGGGTATTGTGATGGCGTTTAACCCAACCACGATGAAAAAGATAAAAGATATCGACCTCAATAGTTTAAGGCAATCAGAAGCTCGCGTTTCACCTGCGTCAATGATCATCAGAGACAATAAACTTTATGTAGGACTGTCTCAGATGAATGCCCAGTTTATGCCAAATCAAAACTCAATAGAGTTGGCAATGATAGACACACAAACTGATGAACTGAAAAAACACATCACGAACAAGAGTTTGGGAATGTGTTTTGCAACGCGTCCGATCGATCCTAACTCGATTTTTATGGATGAGAACAAAGATATTTACATTTCTTGCTTGGGCGCATTTGGCTTTATTCCGGGACTTAATGGTGGTATTGTGCGCATCAAGAATGGTACGGATGAGATTGATCCTAATTATGCTATTCGTATGGATCAAACGCAGGTAGACGGACTTTCAGTAGGAAAGTATGACTTTTTGGCTGGAGTGAAGTATCATAAGGATGGTAAACTCTATGCCATTGGGTCTGCAATGGCACTTGATCCAAATGCAATGACAAATCCATATACGAGTATGACAAGTCTTCCATGTGTGATCGATCTGAAAACAAAAACGATTAAAGCGATAAAAGGAATGGAAATCGGCAATGCACATTCTATGGCAGTGGGTATATATAAGAATATGGTGGTCTTTGGTCTATCTACAAAGACCGAAAATGGTTTCTTTACTTATGATCCATTGACGGGGAAAACAACAGGAGCTGTGATGAAAGTGCAAGGTGCACCTTGTATGTTTCATAGTTTTGTGAAGTAGACGCATGGGCAGGATGAGGAGAAATGCCTCATCCTTCATGCTTTGAAGGAAAAATAAACTTGTGGAAAATGCAAACAAAGAAAGAAAATATAGAACGGACTCTTTTGGTAGTTGCCCGTGAACAGTTCATGAAAAATGGTGTGCGGAAAACCTCAATGCAAACGATAGCACGCTTGTCGGGCGTGGCTGTGGGCAACATTTATAATTATTTTAAGAGCAAAGACGACTTGTTTAAAGCTATTATGCGTCCGTTGCTCGTTGCCATGGAAGACTACAATAAACATAATCTTGATGAAGTCTATATCTCGCTGGATGTCTTTAAAGAAGAAAAATTCTTTGAGCGGATGAAAAAACAAGTGGAGGCTTTGATTTTGCCTTATAAGGACGAGATGAGATTGCTTATCACTCAAAGTCAAGGAACATCGTTAGAATACTTTTTGCGTCATTTTAAAGAGACACAGAAGATTGATGGAATGAAATATATTGAAAGGATGAAAAACCACTTTCCAGAATTGAGCAAAGAAGTTTCTCCTCTTTTTTTGAATATCATTTCTGATTTATGGATGAGTGTTATTAAACAGATTGTTCTGAATCCGATGATATCGGAAGCGGAAATCGATTTGTTGCTTAACAATTTTATCACTTATGGTATGGGAGGATGGAAATCCTTGTTGAGAGCTTGAGACGCATAACTGACGTTTACGCGTTTTTCAACTGAGCCTCATTTGCGGGTTAAGTGAGCCTTAGTTTGATTGTAAGTGAGCCTCAGTTGCAAGTCAAATTTATATCAATTTTTAAATTATTGAAAATCAGGTTGTTATTGATTTTCTCTTTTTTACATTGCTGTGATTGAAAAACACCTTTATGCGAGAGAACAAAACGAGTTGATTGCTTACGTTGATAGGGAAGAAATATCGTAAAAAAGCAAAATAAAATAAATTTATTTTGTCTTTCAGTTGATTTAGAGTAACTTTGCGGAGTTTAACGACAATCGGCGGGTCGCATTGTCGGAAATCAGTGTGAAACGCAAGATAACCAGCGAGGTGAAACGTTTCAAAGTATTGACAAAATAAAAATTAAATAATGAAATCAACAACAAAGCTCGTAGACACAATCATCAAAGGAATTCAAGACAAAAAAGGTCATGGCATAGTTATTGCTAATCTAACAAAGATCGACGGAATGATTTGCAAGTACTTTGTCGTCTGTCATGGTAATTCTCCCCAACAAGTGGAAGCGATTGCAAGTTCTGTGAGCGACTATGTGCGCGAACATCATGGCGAAAAACCCATCAATTGCGCAGGACTTGGGAACAACACTTGGGTGGCAATAGACTTCTCAGACGTTTTGGTGCATGTTTTTGTGCCAGAAACCAGAGAGTTTTACGATCTCGAGCATTTGTGGGAAGATGCCGAATTGACATACATCGAAGATTTGGATTAAGACAATCTGTCAGGAGTTAGTCAAATATGTAGGAGTGTTTTCGATAAGCCAAATGAGCAATGGAGAAACGGGGAATGATGTTTTTACATTGCCATGGAGAGGAAGCTACTCAATGAATTTAAACCCCAAAAACGTTAAATGGAGAACAAAAATTCCAACAACAAATCGAATATGCCAAAGATGCCAAAGTTTAATATGAATTGGCTCTATATTTTGGCAATTGCTTTTGCCTTGATATTTTTCTCTACAGGTGGAGCAAATAGTTTCTTTGCAGGAAACCAAAGTGTTACAAAGGACTATACGAGCTTTAAAAACTACGTGGCAAAGGGCTATGCCGAGCGTGTGGTTATCAATAACAAGGAGAATAGCTTGAAAATGTTTGTGCGCCCAAACCACATTCGTGAGATTTTTAAACAAGGTCCGGAGGTGGTTGGTAAAAATCCGTATATCAATGTAGAGATAGGAAAAGGCGATAATTTGGAGCCTTTCTTGGATGCGGCCATGGCGAAGAAGCTACTCGTTAGTTATAGTTACGAAAACAAGAGTGACAGTTTTCTAGTGGATCTGTTGAGTTATCTCTTTCCGTGGATACTTATCATAGGCTTCTGGGTGTTTATTACGCGTCGCATGTCTGGCGGAGGTTCTGGCGGAGGTGTGTTTAATGTCGGCAAGTCTAAAGCGAAGGTTTATGAAAAGGCAGGCGAACTGGGCGTTACCTTTAAAGATGTTGCAGGGCAAGAAGGTGCAAAGCAAGAAGTGGAAGAAATTGTGGAGTTCCTTAAAAGTCCTGCAAAGTACACCGAGTTGGGAGGAAAAATCCCTAAGGGTGCATTGCTTGTAGGTCCTCCAGGAACGGGTAAAACGTTGTTGGCAAAAGCTGTTGCGGGCGAAGCGGGTGTACCATTCTTTTCTATGAGTGGTTCAGACTTTGTTGAAATGTTTGTGGGCGTGGGCGCAAGTCGTGTCAGAGACGTTTTCAGACAAGCCAAAGAGAAGTCGCCCTGTATCATATTCATTGACGAAATAGATGCAGTGGGACGAGCACGGTCTAAAAATCCTTCGATGGGAGGTAATGACGAGCGTGAAAACACACTGAACGCATTGCTCACCGAGATGGATGGCTTTGGTACGAATAGTGGTGTGATAGTCTTGGCAGCCACCAACCGTGTGGATATGTTGGACAAAGCCTTGCTGCGTGCAGGACGTTTCGATCGCCAAATTCATGTAGACCTACCAGATTTGCCCGAACGAAAAGCCATTTTCCAAGTTCATTTGCGTCCGTTGAAGCTCGATAAGGATCTTGATATTGATTTGTTGGCTCGCCAGACACCTGGTTTCTCGGGTGCCGATATTGCCAATGTTTGTAATGAAGCTGCCTTGATTGCGGCTCGTCACAATCGTCCTGTGGTTGGGAAACAAGATTTCTTGAGTGCAGTGGACAGGATTATCGGTGGATTGGAGAAGAAAACCAAGATACTCACTGCCGAAGAAAAGCGCACGATTGCCATTCATGAAGCCGGACACGCAACCATTAGTTGGTTCTGCGAACATGCGCATCCACTCATAAAAGTGAGTATTGTTCCACGTGGACAAGCCTTAGGTGCAGCGTGGTATTTGCCAGAAGAACGTCCGATAACAACGAAGGAGCAAATGCTTGATGAAATGTGTTCGCTTTTGGGAGGACGTGCGGCAGAGGAACTGTGTACGGGGCATATCTCTACTGGAGCCATGAACGACCTTGAGCGTGCAACGAAGAGTGCTTTCGGAATGATAGCCTATGCGGGAATGAGCGATAAACTCCCGAATATGTGCTATTACAATAATAATGAAGCAACGTTCCAAAGACCTTATTCGGAAACAACAGCACAGATAATAGACGAAGAAGTGCTGAAAATGGTGAACAATCAGTATGCAAGAGCAAAACAAATTCTCACCGAAAACAAAGAAGGGCATGCACGTTTGGCGCAATTGCTGATAGAAAAAGAAGTGATTATGGCTGAAGATGTAGAAGAAATCTTTGGGAAGCGTCCTTGGGTGAGCCGTACGCAAGAGTTGATGGATGCCGAAGAAAACAACCATCTGAAGCTCGAAGACATGCCAGAGGAAGTGAAGCAAGCACAAGCTGAGCACGAGGCATCGCTCAAAGACACAGCAACTGAAGGTGTTGAGGTTGAAAAAACAACGGAGGAGTAAATAAAAAATCGTAAGAAAGATTATTAAAAATGACGGACAAACAAAAAAACTTAGTCATACGTGCCATAACAGGCGTACTCTTTGTCGCCATTATGATAGCGGGCTTTCTGTCGCCCCATTATATGGTGGTCCTGTTTTCAATCATCACCGGGATGACCATTTGGGAGTATACGGGACTTGTTTCACAAATCAAAGGTGTGGAAGTAAATCGTTTTATTTCCACAGTTGCAGGGGTTTATTTCTTCATATCGCTTGCAGGGATGCGCCTTGGTTTTGTAGAAGGATTTAGTGTGTTTGTCCCCTACATTCTTACGATTATTTACCTCATCCTTGCCGAGCTTTATTTGAAGCATGAAAATCCTGTTTTGAATTGGGCATACACGATGTTTGGACAGATGTATATAGCTTTGCCATTCTCAATGCTCAATGTTTTGGCTTTTCAAGCGGATAATAACGGGCAAATCATGATGGATATGTTGTTGCCATTGAGCATCTTTGTTTTCCTTTGGACAAACGATACGGGAGCTTATTGTGCAGGTTCGCTGTTTGGCAAACACAAACTTTTTCCGCGCATTAGTCCTGCAAAGAGTTGGGAAGGGAGCATCGGAGGTGGTGTGTTGGTGCTGGTTGTGGCAGCATTGATAGGCTATTTCACAAATCAAGAACACAATCTCCATGCACTGACGATTATCGAATGGATGGGATTGGGACTTGTGGTTGCCATCTTCGGAACGTGGGGTGACTTGGTTGAAAGTCTCTTTAAACGCACCTTGGGTATAAAAGATAGTGGGAACATATTGCCCGGACATGGCGGAATGCTTGATCGTTTTGATTCTTCTTTGCTTGCCATTCCAGCGGCAGTGGTCTATCTTTATTGTCTGTCTTTACTTTGATGGTAAGACAGCGTAATACGCCTGTAAATTAAGAATTTTAAGACGGAAAGATAAAAAAAGCACTGTTATATTAGGTGGATTAAAAGTTTTTATCTAAGTTTGCAATCAAAATCAATCAAGAAAATATTAGCCATAGATGAAAAACGCCCCTTTGGCGTTCTATGCATAAGACATTGAACAACCCGAATCATAAACTAAAAAGTGAAATGATAGACTCTCAAGACGCTCTCCTCAATACAAATATGGAGGAAGCAAAACAGCACGGAAATGCTGCAGAACCATCAGTGAACAACGAACAAGTTGAAGTGGCAATTCTTTCAACCGATGAAACAATCGGAGATAAGGTTGAAGCGCACGAAAGTAAAACTGAAGACGCAGCAACCCCACTGAAGAACTACACTTCCAAAAAGGAAATAGTAGCACGTGTTAAAGAAATATCTGCCAGCGAGGAAACTCCATCGAAAGCGGAAATAGACCACCTAAAGACGCAATTCTATAAGATTCACTTTACAGAACGTGAGGAACAACAAAAAGCTTTCTTAGCAAATGGAGGTAAACCAGAGGAGTATCAAGTCTTCCCTGATGAAGAAGAGGAGAGCTTTAAAGCCGAAATGGCAATCATAAAGGAAAAGAGACAAAAGGCGTTTTTGGAGCAAGAAGCCCTCAAGCAAGATAATCTGAAAAAGAAAGAAGCCATTATCGAAAAGATAAAGGCAATGGTTACGACGCCTGAAGAAGCCGATAAGAACTTCCAAGAATTTAAAACTTTGCAGCAAGAATGGAAAAACATAAAACCTGTTCCGGCTGAAAAGAACAATGAATTGTGGAGCAATTATCAGTTGTATGTGGAACAGTTCTATGATCTTTTCAACCTTAATCGTGAGGCAAGGGAATATGATTTCAAGAAAAATCTAAAGAAAAAGACAGAACTCTGTGAAGCAGCTGAAAAGTTGGCAGATGAAACCGATGTTGTCAGTGCTTTTCATCAGTTACAAGAACTCCATTCAGAATACCGTGAAACGGGTCCAGTTGAGAAAGAATTGAGAGAAGAAATATGGGCAAGGTTCAAAGCTGCCAGCAGCGTGGTGAACAAGCGTCATCAGCAGCATTTTGAGGAATTGCGTGCCAAAGAAGAAGAAAATTTGGTGAAGAAAACAGCCCTTTGTGAGCAAGTTGAAGCCATTTTGGAAAGAGAACTGAATGGATCTTCTGTATGGGAAAAGGCTACAAAGGAAATCATCGCCATACAACAAGAATGGAAAACCATTGGTTTTGCACCGCAAAAGATGAACGTCAAAATCTTTGAACGATTTCGTGCGGCTTGCGATAAATTCTTTGCGCGCAAAGCAACGTTTTTCCAAACATTGAAAGAGACATTTGCAGAGAATGCTGAAAAGAAACGTGCGCTTTTAGAAAAAGCAAAAGAACTCAGCAATTCAACGGATTGGAACGCTACATCTAATAAACTCATAGCTTTGCAACGTGAGTGGAAAACGGTGGGAATGGTGCCTAAAAAGATTGGCGATCAGTTATGGAATGATTTCGTAGAAGCCTGCAATCATTTCTTTGAAGCCCGTAATGCCGTTCAAGCTGAATCAAAAATGGAAGAGCAAGATAATCTGAAAAAGAAATATGAGATTATCGAACAACTCCAAGCGATTGATCCATCGGATGACGAACGAGCAAGAGAAGAGTTACAACGATTGTCCGATGAATATGCAAAGGTGGGACACGTGCCTTACAAAGAGAAAGACAAAGTCTATCAAGCCTACTACGAGGTGAAGGATAAGTTACATAAAGCGTTAAATATCAATGCTTCTAAACGTCGAGTAGACAACTTTAAAAACAATCTAAAGAAGGTGGCAAGCCGAGGTGAGAATGCGCTGGATAACGAGCGTGGACGCTTGATGCACCGCTTAGATCAATTGAAACAAGAAATCAATACATACGAGAATAATATCGGTTTCTTAAACATCAGCAGCAAGAAGGGCAACAGTCTTGTTGAAGACATGAAACGTCGCGTTCAAAAGCTGAAAGATGATGTGGAAGAAATCAAGTTAAAAATCAAGGCAATTGATGCCGAAAACAAAGATTAAAGATGAAGAAAAGTTTTATTTTGCTGTCATTAGCGTTTGCTTTGGTAGCTTGTCAGAACAAAGATGCAAAGAAAGAAGCAACTGCGAATGAGCCACAAACAGAAGCTACGGCGGCTGTAGATACCTTGCAGTTTAGTGGTGAAATTCCTGCGGCTGATGGTCCGGGCGTTCGTTATGATTTGTCATTGGTAAATGACAGTAGCAATACTTTTAAGCTCACTCAAACCTATCTTGAAGCTAAAGATGGTAAGGATGAAGTATTGAACTATGAAGGCAAGGCTGAAAAGGTTGTGAAGAAGGTAGACGGCAAAGAAAAAACAGCCTACAAGTTTGCTTTGGGCAAGGATGATGCTGTTTATTTCCTCCAAGTAAATGATTCTACACTTCGTATGGTGAACGAAGAGCTTGAAGAGGCTGTAGGAACAGAATTAAACTACGATTTGAAGAAGAAATAAGCCCTGTAAAGGTACATTTCTGACATAATTGTTAAGCGGAAGTATTAGAAGTTTAGGTTTCTGATGCTTTCGCTTCTTTGCTTTTGCACCTTTCCTACACTTTAGGTGCTTTGTCTAAAAATGTCTATAAAAAGGAAAAGATGTGAAGAAAGCCGAAATAGTATCTTTCTTTGGCTGTGTAGCCATAAAAAAGAATAAAAGAAAAGAAGATATGAGTGCGAAGTGGTTATAAAACACTAACTTTGCAAAAATTTTAATCAAAATTGCCTCTTTGCAATTTAAATGAGCGATTTATATTTGATAAAAGATTTGTTTAACGGATAAAAAGAATGTAAGAAAATGAAATTTTTAACTTGTTTATTCCCAGTGGAGTAACTATACAGCAATACAACTTCCTTGCAGACTTTCAGCATAGGAGCAGGTAAATTCCGCCTTGACGAAGGGTGGCTTTACGAGTGAATTATATTGCAAAAACCGAGTGTTTATTACCCAAAGCACTTGCTCATGTCAGATATTTTTCGTACCTTTACACCTATGAAAGAGCAAGTTACGGACATATCTGCAATGCTTGAAAGCCTGACGAAAGATGTGCAGTCAATGCGTGAGACCATTGACGCGCAGCATACTGA
>JALFSW010000029.1 GCA_022779305.1 Prevotella sp.
TCCATTCTTTTTTTGTTTTTATTTTCAACATTACAAAGATAAGAAAAAATGGGCTTACACACTTTTTTAGGACACTACCACATCCACATAGCCTTTAAATCACAAATTCATAACTCATTGAATATAATATACTTATAAACCATTCTATTTTTGCGAAGAATGCAATTCATTCTTCGCAAAAATAGAATGCAATCTTCGCAAGATTGCAAAACAACCGAATTGCACGCATTTTTATGTTTGTAAAAAACAAACACAATAATTTGCAAAGTTGGCTGAAATTCACTATTTTTGTAAAAAACTAAAATAATATAAGAACAATCTATTCATTTATTGACAAACTAAAATTCATTATGAAAAAGCAAAAAATTTCATTCATCCTAATGCTTCTCGGCATTATTATGTTCGCAGCTTGCTCAGATAAGGACGAGCCAGAACAGTCGTTTACAATCTCCGTGAAACCTGCCACGCTATCGCTTATTGTAGGGCAGAGTGAAACACTCACCGTAACCGGTGCACCCAAAGATGCAGAAATAACATGGAGATCGTCCAACGAGCAAGTTGCTAAAGTGAGAAACGGCAGAGTGGAAGCGGTCGGAGAAGGTTCTGCCAACATTATGGTTATTGCCAGAAAAGGCAATATATCTTCTGAAGCACAGTGCCAACTGACTGTTAAAAAAGCTGTTTTGGAAAAATACATCAGCTTTGACGATGCCTACCTGAACAAGACTTTGCTGGAGATTCCCGGTCTGGATGCCAATAAAGACGGTGAGATTTCGCCCGAAGAAGCCAAGACCATACACAAACTCGACTTCAGTTATCCGGCAGGCGAAAGTGTTCCAGTCGAGAAAACCATCAAGAGTCTAAAGGGTCTGGAATATTTTGTAAACCTCGATACGCTTACATTGAACTATCATAAAATATCCGATGCTACTCCTATCAGCAAGCTGAGCAAGCTTTCGCAACTGCACTTAGGCGGCAATCCCATCACGGCTATCGACCTTTCAAACCTCAAGGAACTGAGAGACTTGCGCATCTTCAAGTGTGAAATCGCCAATCTGAACCTTGCCAACAACACCAAACTGGAGATATTGGACATTCACAATACGAGCATCGGCAGCATAGACCTTACCCCACTCAAAGAGCTTTCAATTATCGTGGCGCGTGAAACGAAGCTCACAAAGATCGAACTCAAAGACCTGCCAAAGCTCACTGGCGTAGACTTGCGCCAAAGTCTGCTGCAAGAAATAGTTGTAAGCAATTTGCCGAAACTGGAAAAACTGTATATCGAACAAAATCAAATCAGCAAAATTCAGCTCAGCAATCTGCCCGAACTGCAACATCTTGTAGCTTATGAGAATCAAATCGGTAAGATTGACTTCGAGCTTCCAAAACTGATGTTCCTCACTATCCATCAGAATAAAATTACCGAAGCCGACTTCAGTAAGATGCCTATGCTCTTCCGTTGCTATATGAGCAATAATCTTTTAAAGAAAGCTGACTTCAGCAACAATAAGGTTATCGCACAAATAGAAATGTCGGAAATGCCGAATCTCGAAATCATCGACCTGAAAAACGGCGAATTTTCGGATAACGCCGAATACGAAATGCTGTATAACAACGTTAAGCTGAAGAAAATACGCGTAGACAGTGGCGCAGAAGAAGCGTATGTGAAGGGCTTAGTAAAGAATTTCCCAGACATTGAAGTGATAACAGAGTAGGAGAAATAAGGCAGATAAGTCTGGATGATAAAGAAACCTTCTCATAAATTTGCTGATTTCTTTACTTATTCTATTATCAACTTATTCCAAACCCGGCTATAAACAAAAAAGCGATGTGCGTTTATGAATATACGCACATCGCTTTTTCTTATCACTTATGTTGCACTCTTCTTCAGAAAAATCGGTAGTGTCCTAAAAAAGTGTGTAAGCCCATTTTTTCTTATCTTTGTAATGTTGAAAATAAAAACAAAAAATAATGGAACTTACACAGTCACAAATTTCGGAAATTCTTTCCAATTACACAAGCAGTAGCGCAGGTTTTGTCAGCCTTCAATCTTTAATCATGAACTCTTTGATGGTTCATGAACGTGAATTTGTCAAGCTTATGTTAAATGGAATCGAAGTTCTTTTATGATACAAAAATCGGAATAAGCTCGTTTTGGCTCATTCCGATTTTTTATTTTATCCTGTTTGTTGTTTATTTATTTGATAACGTTCAATTCCTTACCCACTTTTATGAAAGCATTGATACATTTATCAAGTTGTTCGCGATTGTGTCCAGCTGAAAGTTGCACACGGATGCGCGCCTGTTCTTTTGGAACAACTGGATAATAGAAACCAGTTACATAGATACCTTCGTCCAACATCTTACGTGCATAGACTTGTGAGAGTTTCGCATCGTAGAGCATCACGGCACAAATTGCACTCTGTGTAGGTTTGATATCGAAGCCAGCTGCGATCATCTTGTCACGGAAATAGTTCACGTTTTCCACCAACTTGTCGTGCAATTCATTGCTTTCTTTCAGCATCTTGAAAACTTCAAGGCTTGCACCAATAATGCCAGGTGCCAATGAGTTTGAGAACAAATAAGGACGACTGCGCTGGCGAAGTAGATCAATGATTTCTTTCTTACCCGTAGTAAAACCACCCAAAGCACCACCAAATGCCTTACCCAGCGTACCTGTATAGATATCAACTCGGTCATAAGTGCCATATAGCTCGCTCACGCCATGACCAGTAGCACCCACTACACCTGCAGAGTGTGACTCGTCGACCATAACAAGTGCGTCATATTTTTCTGCCAAGTCGCAAATCTTGTCCATCGGTGCAACATTACCGTCCATAGAGAACACGCCATCGGTTACGATGATGCGGAAACGTTGTGCTTGCGCCTCTTGAAGGCAGCGTTCCAAGTCAGCCATATCAGCATTGGCATAACGGTAGCGTTTTGCTTTACAAAGGCGCACACCATCAATGATTGACGCATGGTTAAGTGCATCAGAAATAATGGCATCTTCATCGGTGAACAATGGTTCAAAAATACCGCCATTGGCATCGAAGCAAGCTGCATAAAGTATGGTGTCTTCTGTTTTGAAGTAATCAGCAATTGCAGCTTCTAACTCCTTGTGAATATCTTGTGTTCCACAAATGAAACGCACTGACGACATTCCGTAGCCACGTTCGTCCATCATCTTTTGTGCGCCCTTCACCAACCGAGGATGATTAGACAAACCCAAATAATTGTTTGCACAGAAGTTTAAAACTTCTTTGCCTTTCACGGTAATAGCTGCTTGTTGAGGTCCTTCGATAAGGCGTTCTTCCTTATAAAGTCCTGCTTCTTTGATTTCTGCAAGTGTGTTGCAGAGATGTTCTTTCATTTTTCCATACATAACACTAGATTTTTAGAATTACGCAAGCAAAGTAACACATATTTTTTGAGAAAACCGACATAGAGGAGAGGGAATTTTTCTGGACTATCTAAATTTTTAAAAAGATTAATACTTTTATTTTACAAATTAAGCCAAAAAGTCCTTAACTTTGTATTTAGAATCTACAAAACATTAAAATAATAATATGAAAAATGTATTAGTTATTGGCTCTACTGGGCAAATTGGCTCTGAACTCACCAAGGAGTTAAGAAGTCGCTATGGTAATGATAACGTAGTTGCAGGCTTCATCAAAGGTGCAGAACCAACAGGAGAGCTGCTCGAAAGCGGTCCTTCTGCAGAGTGCAATGTGCTTGATCCTGAAATGATTGCAGAGGTTGTGAAGAAACACAAGATTGATACTATCTACAACCTTGCGGCTCTTTTGTCGGTGGTAGCAGAGAGCAAACCTAAATTGGCTTGGAAAATAGGTATTGACGGACTCTGGAATATTCTCGAAATTGCACGCGAAAACAATTGTGCGGTATTCACTCCAAGTTCTATTGGCTCGTTCGGTCCTAATTCACCACACGAAAAAACTCCTCAAGACACTGTGCAACGCCCTATCACCATCTATGGTGTTTCAAAGGTTACAACCGAACTTCTCAGCGATTACTATCAGAAGAAGTATGGCGTAGACACACGTTCGGTGCGCTTTCCTGGTATTATCTCTTATGTTACCCCTCCAGGAGGTGGCACAACAGACTATGCTGTTGACATTTATTATGCTGCTGTGAAAGGCGAGAAATTCATTTGTCCTATCAATAAAGGTACACGCATGGACATGATGTATATGCCCGATGCCTTGGAGGCAGCTATCGGACTGATGGAAGCTGATCCATCTAAACTCGTTCACCGCAATGGTTTCAACGTTACAGCAATGAGTTTCGATCCGGAAGAAATATTCAATGAAATCAAAAAACATAAGCCAAACTTTGAAATGACCTACGAGGTAAACCCACTATTGCAGAACAATGCTGATAGTTGGCCTGATAGTTTGGACGATTCTTGCGCTCGTGCAGAATGGAACTGGAATCCTAAATACAACTTGGAAAACATGACAGTTGATATGCTTGCACAACTCAAGAAAAAGTTGGGTTGCTAAATGGCGATATAACAAAATCATATTTATTTTACGAGTATCCCTCACTCTATTTGCTGAGACAAATAGAGTGAGGGATTTTTATAATGATTTGAAAATCAATTAGTAAGGTGCTTAAAAATCTATATATTGGATAGTATCTAAGAAAGTGTGTATTCCTTTCAACTCATTATAAAAGAAACAAAAAACTGCTAATCACCAAATTTACAGATATTTATAATTCATCGAACTCACGTTAATATAGACTTTCTCTTTCATTATAATAATATCATTCTATTTTGTTGTTATATCTTCATTGACAATAGTTTTCCCAATATTTCTACTTCTAAACTGTTTACCAAAACGATAAACCACCGAGATGTATAATCGTGATGTCGGCAGACGATAAGTAGAAATTTGATTTACATTCTTGAAGTAATGTTCAACACGTTGATCTCTGGAAAGTCCAAACACATCTATATACTGCAAGGAAATATCAAGGTTGTTTTGCAATAAAGATTTTGTCAGAAGAAGATTGAATGTTGGCTTTTTGTAATATATGGCATTTAATTTTATATCTCTGTTCATATAATTCATAGAAAGATTGATAAACCAATCTTTGGGCATCAGATAGGACAAATTCATTGAAGTCATAAAAGACCAACCCCGATGCTCTTTGGTTAATGCCTTATCTAAGAATTTGGGAGCAATCTTGAATATGGAATATCCACCACCCACACTAAAATTGATATTTAGAGCATTTGAAAACAAAGGCTTATTATATGCAAAATCAAATTTTAGCGTTTGTTCATTGCCTATATTCTCGTATGTCGACGTGTTGTAGTCAGTTGAATAAATCTGATCTATAAGATTATTGACCTTCTTAAAAGAAACAATAGCCGTAAGATAACTATCTTTTATTTGTCTATTATAGTTTATGCTATATTTATCTGTATATTGCGATGCTATATTAGGATTTCCCTTGACTTGTGTAAAATCATTAATATAAAAAACATCTGGGTTCAGATAATCGATATTAGGTCTTTCGATACTCCTCACATATGTTGCAGACAGATTTCCAATTCCGCTTTTATAATTGAGGGTTGCGGAGGGAAGAAACGAAAACGTTCTAAAGTATCTGCTTTTTTCAAATTTGTAGCCATCCCATTCGCTACGCAGCAATATAAGAAAATCCCAAGCGTTATTCAGAGAAAAATAATCTTTCACGTAGAATTGTTGCACATCGCTGATATATGCCTTATTTGAAGAAGTGAGCATAGAATTTCTGTAAATACTCTTGTAGCCTACAGCCAAATTATGCCATCTCTTAAATAAGGAAAGGCTATCTAATTCATACAAGAGATCACCTGTAAGTTCGTTCATCCGTCCTATGAAATTTGTTTCAGGAAGCGAAGATCTATTTTTACTCTTGTAATTGAAGTATCTAGCCTTAACAAAGAGCCTTTCATTGGCACTCAAGTCGTGCCTGATTATCAGATTAGCAAAATTACTATAATAAGATTCTCTGACGCTCTTTTCGGGTTGCGCAACACCGTCTAACTGCCAAGATACGTCTGCAGGACTACTATATCCAAAACATGAATATGACAGGGAAGACATCCATTTAGGAGAGAAAAATATATTCAGCCTAGATGAAGCGCTATACTGTTGTAAGTGGTTGTTGTTTACAGAAGAATATATATTCTTGTCGTTTCTATTTATCTTATATTGACTTTCTTGACGTTCATTTGCATAAGACATCCAAGTAAGAAATTCTATTTTTTTAGATTTATAGGTAAATGAAGGCGTAAAGTTAGCACCGAGACTTAACAGATTTGCTCCCATGTCAACTTCCCCCTTGTAAAGTATAGACAAATTTTTCTTCAACAAAATCCTAATTTCTCCCGAATGCTGGTCGTCATTTTGTCCGATCTTATACAACTCCACCTTTTCTATATCTTTTGCGTCTATCTTTGATAGTTCCTGTTCGGATACTTCAAGACCATTTACTAGGATTTTGGCTTTTTTTTGCTCTCCTGCTAAATAAAACGTTCCATCAGAATAAACAAGATTTGGAATTCGTCTTAGTGCCAAATCTGCTTTCGCTGATTTTAACAACCCTTTCGTGTTAATTAAAAATGTTGTTTTTTCTGCATTTTCTTGAGCTATTCTTTTATATCCAATAACTTCAACTTCATTAAGAGCTATTGGCTTTAATATTATTTGAGGGTTAGCAGAGCAAGAGAAATCTATAATAGTATCCACTGGCATATACAAAGAGCCTTGAACGGAAACCTTTGCTCGGTTACTTGTACTATCATCCTGAATTTCAATTCTAAACTCCCCTTTTTCATTTGTGAGTCCTTCGATTTTCTTTTTGCGAAAATCAACTTTTAATTTAACGCCTGGAACATAGTGATTTTCTGTATCTAATACATAGATTATCTTAGTCCCCAGATTTTGAGAAAATAAGGGGGCATGGTATAACAAAATCACACCAAGCATAAGGGTCGCCATATAACGACCCTTAAGTAGCTTTAAAATAACATTCAACAAGAACATCATTCAATCCATTTTCCAATTAAAATAGTGTCTCTTCGTATTTTTCTGACTATGCTTCATAGCGTATTCAGAGATATGAGGTACACGCCCTTTACCAATACCTTAACAGCCGTTTTTGCTGGTCATAATGTCGAGCACCATATCATCGGTAACGCACATTGCGTTCTTTCCAAGTCGTGTGAGGTTTTGAATAGTCCTGTCCACATCTTCATCCACAATACCTTCGGCTTCGGTTACGTATTTTCCTTCCATTGAAAGTGTTGCAGAGAGGACGGCAGTTGAAACACCCGAAGAAATTTTCAGTGCGCAACTTGGTTTTGCACCATCGCAAATCATCCCTGCAAGGTTAGCTATCATATTCTTTACGGCATAACAGATGTTGTTAAAATTCCCTCCCATCAGATAGGTTATGCCGCAACTTGAACCCGTACTTGCCACCACACATCCACACAAAGCCGACAAAGGACCTAAGTTTTGTTTGATGTAAATGGCTGTTAGATGACTAAGTGTAAGTGCACGGATGAGTTCCTCGTTTGTGTTTTCATTTTCCTTGGCAAACACCACCACCGGATTGGTTGCACAGATGCCTTGATTGCCCGAACCGCTGTTACTCATCACAGGTACCAGCGCACCACCCATACGTGCATCACAGGCAGATGCCGTCTTTGAAATGATGTTTGAATAGATGCTGTTTCCGAAAATACCACGACACAGCGGACGTCCCATTGTTTTCCCCACGCCATGGCCATAATTACCGCTAAGGGCTATTGATGCAGCCCGCATGTTGTAACGCTTGGCTTCAAGCATGAATTTTATTTCTTCGATGGGTGTCGTTGTAGCAAATTCCCACACCAATCCCATATTCAGTGCAATATCTTTTTTGCCTTCTGCGCAAGCTGTGGAACCGTCTAAGCATTTGTTGAGCAACACCTCGCCATTCACTTCTTCATAAATGAAATTCGTGTGTGCACAAGCAATGATGGCTTTTGCATTTTTCTCCCCCGCTTCGCAAGTGATTTCGATATAAAGTTTTTCGGTAATTCCCTCTTTCAGCTTTATATCAATACGATTTTCTTTGATGTATTGTTTTCCCTCTTGAAGTGTTTCAGGCGTTAGGTCTTTGATGACTTCAAGTTGATAAGACGATTTTCCTATCAATGCACCCAATGAAATGGCAATGGGAAGTCCTATCATTCCTGTGCCAGGAATGCCTACACCCATTGCATTTTTGAGAATGTTTCCCGAACAGCGGGCTTTGATTTTTTCGGGTCGTTCTCCCAAAAGCTCCGTTGCGCGTGCCGTACACAACGACACTGCCATAGGTTCAGTACACCCAACAGCAGGAACCACCTGCCGATGGATTAAATCCAATATTTGTTCGCGTATGTTTTTCTCGATCATAATTGTCTGTCATTAGTAGTAGAATGCAAATATAATAAAAAAAAAGAACATAGAAATAACTTTACAAAATGATTTTCATTTTTACCATTTATAGATGTTTTAAATAAGGCATAGATACAAGAGAGCAAACGCTCAAATGTCCATTACACTAACTTTTCGGACGGCTACAAAGCGTGCACGCTGCATTTTCCCCATCAAACATTTTACATTTAACATCACTAAAAATGGTTTCTTGCAGGGTGTAGTCGTCCGCAGTCTACGGATGTTTGCCTCTGCCATTTATTTGTTATTGCTCGGTGGAGGCAGGCGAAATACAAATTTTAATTATCTATCAATCAGCTAATTAAAGAAAATTCTAGAAACGTTTTGCAAGTAAGCCTTAGTTGTAAACTAACTGAGCCTTATTTGCTTTATTACTAAGGCTCACTTGCGTCCTAACTAAGGCTCATTTGAGAGGAGTATAAAAAATAGGGACAATCTTTCAACCCAAATCGGTCATTAGAGACCAAAGAGATTGCATCTTATTGTCTGTGCAGGTTGTTCTGCGTTTTATCGCAGATGTAGCGGGCTACTTCAAGATAAAACGCAGAAGAAGATGCCGACAAGTAGCTGCAAGATATTGGT
>JALFSW010000053.1 GCA_022779305.1 Prevotella sp.
AGTGCAGAAAGAAGAATATCTCATCAAAAACGCTTGTTATTCGCCAGCAAAGTATTATCTTTGCAGACAGAATGACAAGCGTTCTTTGTTAGGCAGAAAACAGCGAAGCCAAGTAGCTCGCTCGTTTCCAAATCGTTACCAGTTTAGTTATACCGACAAGGTAATTTCTTTATTTTCAATTAGATACATTTTGATAATTATCTTGCCTTGTAACTAAGGCACAGTTATAATCTTCGTATTGTGTTTTTCTTATATTTTTGAAAATCAGACATTTAAATATATTATAAAATCTGTTGATAAAAATACTTTGATAGAAGATTAATAACAAAAGGTTGCATATATCATTGATGTTTGATTGTTTAGTAGCAAAAAAGAATCAAATGACAGTGCCATCATCTTGATGCTACCATTAAATTGTTTCATTGTGTGAAAAATATTTCTCAAAAGAATGATTTTTTCGGTTTTATGTTTATCTTTGTCGTCTCATTAAGTTTTTTTTTGTCTTGAATTGCAGCACTCAAGACAAGTAAAAAGTCTGATATGGAAGAGTTCTGTATAACTAAAAGTTGATCAGGACTTATGAAAAGAATAAATTAAAGTGTTGCAGAATGAAGGGATTATAGAAAAAATGAACAAGTCTCTTACTGTCTATAAAGCATCGGCAGGATCAGGAAAAACTTTCGCACTGACTGTGGAATATATTTCTATTCTTGTGAGCGATCCAGAAAACTATCGTAAAATTCTTGCCGTAACCTTTACGAATAAGGCTACGCAAGAAATGAAGATGCGCATTCTTTCGCAGCTTTATGGTATTGCCTACAACCTTCCATCGTCTGAAGACTATTTCCAACAAGTGGAAATGAACACTGGTTTAAAAGAACTTGTTATTCGTAAGAATGCCAAGGAAGCACTCACGTTGCTCTTACATCGGTACAATGAGTTCAGGGTGCAAACAATTGATGCTTTCTTTCAACAAGTCTTGCGAAACCTTGCTCGTGAACTTGACCTTACAGCCAATCTGCGTATTGATCTGAATGATACGCAAATTATGCAAACGGCAGTCGACCAAATGATAGAAGCGTTGCAACCCAACGACAAGGTTCTCAAATGGATTCACACTTATATCAACACACGTATTGAGGACGACAAGGGGTGGAACGTCATCGGAAAGATAAAAGAGTTTGGTAAAAACATTTTTAAGGATTTCTATCGCGAAGAAGAACACAAAGTGAGAGATTTTCTGCAAGATGAAAGTCTTTTTAATGCCTATGTAGCGAAGCTCCGACAGATGCGCCGTGATTTTGAAAAAGAAACGAATGCCAGAGCTGTAAGCATTCTTGACGAACTAAAAATTGCCCATGTTGATGATGCCTCATTTCTTGCACAGCATCTTTATGGCTATATTTACAAAAAAGCCACAGAACGCCCAGTGTTTGAACCAATGAAAGGCTACGTAAAGAAAGCCATTGAGACACCAAAGGGGTGGGTAAGTTCTAAAGCACCTGCAGCTGAAAAGGAAATCTTAATGAACCTTGCTGCCAATTCATTATGCGAAAAACTTAAAGTATTGGAAGAACTGAGAGATGAAGATTATGCAGCCTATGTTTCTTGCCAATTAACGCTCGAACATCTCTCTGAATTGCGTCTATTGGATGCCATTGCACAAAAGGTGAATGAACTGAATCGAGACAATAATCGCTTTTTGTTGGCAAACACTCAAGGATTGCTTAGTAAGTTCATCAGCGGAACAGATGCGCCCTTTGTTTTTGAAAAAATTGGTGCGCGTTTAAAGCACATCATGATTGATGAATTTCAAGATACGAGTACCATTCAATGGAAAAATTTCAAAGCATTACTTGACAATTGTTTGGCGCAAGAACATTCGAGAAACCTCATTGTTGGCGACATCAAGCAGAGCATTTACCGCTGGCGGGCAGGTGATTGGCGATTGCTAAACGACATTGACAAACCTGCAAGCAATGGTTTTCACAAGGAACAGGTGGAAATCAAGACACTTGCGAACAATTATCGGTCGGAAAAACGCATCGTGGCATTCAATAATGCGTTCTTTGAAGAAATGGTGAAAGCCACGATCAATGAACTTGAAGCCAACGGCATACCCAATGCGCATTTGATTGGCGAGGCTTATGCTGATGTGGTGCAAGCATCACCCAAGTATGGCGAAGAAGGATATGTGCAGTTAGACCTCTATGCTGGTTCGGGGGAAACATATCGTAAAGAGATTTTGAGCAATTTGGTAAGGAATGTTGAACAACTTTTAGATTTAGGTTATCAGCAAAATGAAATTGCTATTTTGGTACGTTCAAAAAACGTTGTGCAGGACATCGCCACAGCGTTTGTTTCGCATTTTAATGGGAGCGTGAACCTTATTTCCGAGGAAGCGTTCCGACTTGACGCATCGTTGGCTATCAATGTGTTGATAGCTGCACTTCATTTGCTCACACATCCAGACGATACACTTGTGCGGGGAAAGTTGGTGAAGATGTATCGCCAGCAAGTGTTGCAAAGTGGCGAGGACGATACGGAAATTTTGGTAAATCTCAACCACTGGGAAGAAAAGCAATCTGTGTTACTTGATAGAAGCGAAAAACGCTTTCTTGAGGAAGAAGCCCACGTACGAAAACTCAATAGTTCTTTGCCAGAAAAATTTGTCCAAGAGCGAGAGAAATTGTTGGCAATGCCTTTGGTAGACCTCATAGACCAACTCTATGTACTTTTTCAACTCAATTGTTTGGAAGGACAAAGCACCTACGTTTGTACGTTTTATGATACGCTCAATGACTACTTGCGCTCGCATCCAGCCGATATTGACGACTTTATCAGAGAATGGGAGAAGACACTTTCATCACAGACGATTCAAAGCACAGAAGTAGATGGCATCCGCTTAATGACCATTCACAAGAGCAAAGGATTGGAGTTTGAAAATGTTTTGATTCCTTTTTGCGACTGGGACATGTTAAAAGGTGATGTGCTTTGGTGTAAGACAGAAGAAAAGCCCGCACCATTCAATGAAATTCCATTGATACCCATTGATTTCAAGAAAGATATGGTAGAGAGCGTTTATGAAAAAGAATACAAGGAAGAATATTTCCAAGACACGCTCGATCAGTTGAATTTGCTGTATGTTGGACTGACACGTGCCGCACGAAATCTATTTATTAGCGGCAGTCGTATGTCTGATAACAAATACAAAGAATATGCAAAAATACCGAAAAGTAGCAATCGTTCGCAAGGCATAGAATTTGTATTAGAAAACATTGCGAACAAACTTTCTGATTGTCAGTTGAATGAAGGAAAAGACTCTGTGGCTTTTAAGTCTTTGACTTATGGTGAACTGAAAACACCAGAGCAAAAGAAAGGTATCAAGAAAGAAATCGAAAATCCTTTCTTGATAGCCGTGGAAAACCAGAAAATCAATGTGCGTACGTTCCCTCGATTGGTTGATTTCCGACAAAGTAACAAGAGTAAGGACTTTGTGCAAGCCACTGGCGATGAGCCTTTAGGCAACGACAGAAACAGATACATAAAGATGGGAAACATTCTGCATCAAGTATTTTCAACGATCTATACGAAAGCCGATGTTGCACAGAAGCTCAAAGCATTGGAACAAGAAGGCATCATCTATAACGATGAGATTACGACCGAAGAATTGGTGAAGTCCATCAATACAGCTTTTGAAGACGAACAAGTGGAAAGATGGTTTTCTGATCGTTGGCAATTGTTCAATGAATGTTCGATAATCGAATACGACGAAAAGACAGACGAAGTTCGCGAACATCGCCCCGATCGTGTGATGACAGATGGACGGGAAATAATCATTGTCGATTTCAAATTTGGAAAACCTCGCAAAGAATATCAGCAACAGGTGGTGCGCTATATGAATTTGCTCCGTTCGATGGGAAACGAGCAAGTAAAAGGGTATTTATGGTATGTGATGCGAAAAGAAATCGTGGAAGTAAAGCAATAAAACGCAGGTAGAGACGAACAACTATGCAAACATTTTTAGAACAAGTAGCCAAGGATTTAATTAATAAGTACGGACACAATCTCGCAAAAATTGCGGTGGTGTTTCCCAATAAGCGTGCATCGCTTTTTCTCAATCAAGAGCTTGCAAAATGTGCGAATGCACCGCTGTGGAGCCCCGCATACATCACCATCTCAGAACTCTTCAGGCGGCAATCAGCATTGACCGTGGGCGACCCAATAAAAATCTTATGCGAACTCTACAAAAGCTATAGGGCAATCACTGAAAGCACAGAAGATTTCGACCAATTCTATGGTTGGGGACAAATTATGTTAGGCGATTTCGATGACCTTGATAAGCACATGGCAGATGCTAAAATGGTATTCAGAAACATCGAAAACCTGCATGAATTAGACACGATCAATTATCTGTCTGAGGAACAAAAAGAAGAACTGCGCCGCTTTTTCTCTAACTTTACAGGGAATGATGATGGCATAAAACGAAAGTTTTTGCAGTTTTGGACGAAGTTAAATGCAATTTATGACGACTTCAAAAGTCGTTTGCATGCGCAACAATTAGCGTATGAGGGCATGCTCTATCGAGAGGTAATAGAGGAAAACGTTCTTCCTGATGAATATGAAAAGTATGTCTTTGTGGGGTTTAACGTCATCCAGCCGGTGGAACAACAACTCTTCACACGATTGAAAAAAGAAGATAAAGCTTTTTTTTACTGGGACTATGATCAATACTTCTTGCAGCCCATGAACGAAGCGGGGGGATACATTCGGAAGTGGCTCACGATCTATCCGAATGAATTACAGAATGCTGAGGTAGGAAGTTTGTATGATAACTTCACAAAAGAGAAAGACATTCGTTTCATATCCGCACCTACAGAAAATCTTCAAGCAAGATATGTAACCAATTGGTTGTTAGAAAACAATCGATACAACGAGGGAAAGAAAACTGCGATTGTAATGTGTGATGAAAACCTTTTGCAAACCGTCATACATTGCATTCCTTCGGAAGTGGAGCAAATTAACGTTACCACGGGTTATCCGCTTCATCAAACACCCATTTCTTCGATGGTTTCTCAGTTGCTTTCGCTGCAAACGGAGGGTTATTCGCAACGAGAAAAAGCCTATCGGCTGCACTATCTCAACCGAGTTTTGCGCCATCCATACGGCAAATATCTTGTGGCAGATGCTGACCAAGTACTGAAACAGATGAATGATAAAAAGCAATATTACATTCCTGTGAACCAATATTCCTTGTTGCGCTATGTGGGTCATGAACAACAAAACATCGAAGAACTCGTTTCGTGGTTGGCTGAGATGGTGAAAGAGATAGCAAAAAACAATGCAGAAACCGATGATCAACTGTTTCAAGAGTCTACTTTCCGCATGTACACATTGCTAAACAGATTGGTGGAACTCATCAAAGCTGGCGACTTGACAGCAAATTATACCATTTTTAAACGCTTGCTGAACCAATTGGTGGGGTCGACAAGTATTCCTTTCCATGGCGAACCAGCAAGAGGGGTGCAAGTGATGGGTGTGCTTGAAACGCGAAACTTGGATTTTAAGAACGTAGTGTTGCTTTCTTGCAATGAAGGCAATATGCCGAAAGGCGTAAACGACACTTCTTTTATTCCTTATTTCATCAGAAAAGCCTATGAACTGACAACGATCGACAACAAGGTCGCCATTTATAGTTATTATTTCCACAGTTTACTTCAAAGGGCTGAGAACGTTACTATTCTTTATAACAATTCAACGTCAGGAAGTCAGACGGGCGAAATGAGTCGCTTTATGTTGCAAATGATGGTGGATTTGAAACAACCTATCCGTCGATTGGCACTACAAGCCGGACAAGAACCAATGAAAGGCGAGGCACAGGAGATTATCAAGAATGATGTGATCATGGCGAAGTTAGACGAACTTTCTTATATCTCGCCAACTGCATTTAATACGTATAAAAAATGTCCGTTGATGTTTTATTATAAATATATTACCGAATTGGTGGATAATAATGAAACAGATGAGGACGATATAGACGGACGTGTTTTTGGAAACATTTTCCACTATGCTGCCGAATTGGTTTATGAAAAGTTGTTGCCACGTGAAGTGATAACCAAAGAACATATTCTCTCTGTTCTAAAAACTGGGAAATCAGCACAGACCTCGACTAGTATATATAATAAGGTGACATTAAATGATGTCATCGATGAGGCTTTTTCAAAAGAACTTTTCTTGATGAAAAAGGGTGCAACGAGGCATCCAAAACTCAATGGACTGCAATTAATCAATCGGGAAGTAATTGAAAAATACCTCAAACAGTTGCTTCGATTAGATGCGAAAGTAGCTCCACTGCGTGTCATCGAACATGAATTTAGGTTAGAGAAAGAGCTTATAATCAATGTAAACGGTGCAGAAAAACGAATTAAAATCGGTGGGCGAGTTGACCGCCTAGATGAAATTCGCCTTGGAAGTATACAAGAACAACGCCGCATTCTTGATTACAAAACAGGAGCAAGTACCACTAAACCCATAAAAACCATAGAGGATATGTTTAATGTAACGAAAATTGCGAGCAACAAGAGCGATTATATGCTTCAAGCAATGCTTTACAGCATACTTGAAGCACAAGATGATATAGAACGTAACCCAAACCATTTGCCCGTTAGTCCTGCATTGCTCTTCATTCAAAAGTCGGGTGCACCCGAATACTCACCGACACTTGCATTGGATGGAGAAGAAATTCTTGATGCAGCCAAATATGCCGAAACATTCTATGATTGTTTAAAGAAAGATCTGGAAGAAATCTTTACAAAAGAGGTGGCTTTTTCTCCAACACCAATAGTTACAACCTGCACATATTGCCCCTATAAGCAATTTTGTGGCAGGTAAAGCCACTTTTGCAAGATAATAGAGGCAATAAGGTGTGGAATTTTGCACATAATTTTTGTTATTTAAAAACTATTTTGTAATTTTGCTTCCGTAAAGAATTACTAAAGACTGGTTCTAAAAAGCTGAAATACACAAAGAGCGGCATAGCAGCCTTAAGGTTAACGCCTTGCATGAAATTTTTAGAACATTCCGAAGTTTTCTTCTATTAAATCTAAAAAATCTATGACTAAACCAATGGAGCCAATAAAAGATTTCACTCAATTAGTAGATTTTCTCGCAGAAAAGAAAATACAAAAACGTGTAGCAGTAGTATGGCCAGAAGACGACCATACGAGAGAAGCTGTGGAAATGGCAACTGAAGCAGGTTTTATCAAGCCTATTTTCATTTGTTCAAAAGAAACCCAAGCACTCTATCAGGACAAAGTTAAAACTATTCTTGCAGCCGATCCAACCGATGCTGCCATTAAAGCAGTGGCACTTGTGAAAGAGGGTGGGGCAGAAGTTTTGATGAAAGGATTTGTCAATACCGATGTACTCTTGAGAGCTGTGCTGAACAAAGAAACAGGTATCTTGCCTAAAGGAAATGTGCTCACGCATATTGCTGCAGCCAAAATCCCTACTTATGAAAAAATCTTGTTTTTCACCGACGCAGCAGTTATTCCATTCCCAACAGAAGAACAACGTGAAGCACAAATTCGCTACCTTGTAGATTTCTGTCATGCATTCCAAATTGAAAAACCCCGTGTTTCTCTCATCCACTGTTCAGAAAAAGTGGATGCAAAGCACTTCCCTTATACAGAAGGCTATTTAACGCTGAGAGAGAAAACTGAGAAAGGTGAGTTTGGTAGCTGCATCGTTGATGGTCCGTTAGATTTGAAAACTTCTTGTTGCGAAGAAGCATTGAAAACAAAGAAGATTGATTCTCCTATTGGTGGAGAAGCAGACGCTGTTATCTTCCCCAATATAGAAGCAGGTAATGTCTTTTATAAAACCATAACGCTCTTCTGCAAAGCAGAAACAGCAGGATTATTACAAGGACCTATTGCGCCTGTTGTTCTTCCAAGTCGTGGCGATAGCAACAAGTCGAAGTTCTACAGCTTGGCTTTGGCAACAATGATTACTACCGTAAAATAAGACTATTATATATGTATAAGATTTTAGCCGTTAATCCAGGGTCAACTTCTACGAAGATTTCTGTAGCACATGACACAGAGTTTGTTTTTGTAGAAGACATCAAGCACCCAAAAGCAGACCTTATTCAATTTGAAAAAATAGCCGATCAGTACGAATATCGTAAACAACACGTTCTTGAAGAGCTAAAGAAACGTAACATTCCTTTAGAGTTCGATGCTGTAGTAGGACGCGGAGGTTTGGCAAAACCAGTTCCAGGAGGTGTCTTCCATGTAAATAAACAAATGATTGAAGACCAAAAGAACGCCTTTCATCAGCATGCTTGTAACTTAGGCTGTATGCTGGCTTATGAAATTGCTGCATTAATCCCTGGTTGCCAAAGCTTCATTGCCGACCCAGGTGTGGTGGACGAACTTGTACCTGAAGCACGCATAACAGGTATTGCTGATGCACCACGTGTTTGCATTTGGCATGCCCTTAATCAAAAAGCTGTTGCACGTCGCTATGCAAAAGAAATAGGCTCAAGCTATGAAAAGCTCAATTTGATTATTTGCCACATGGGCGGAGGTATCTCTTTTGCTGCACATCAAAAAGGAAAAGCCATAGATGCAAACAATGCACTGAATGGCGAAGGTCCTTTCTCGCCTGAAAGAGCAGGTAGCTTGCCTTTGGTAGATATTGTAAAAATGTGTTATCGTTCTGGACTTACAGAAGCACAAATGCTCCACAAATTGGTTACACAGGCAGGTGTATTGTCGCTCTTAGGAACAAATGATATGAGAGTTGTTGAAGACAACTTCCTTGCTGGAGACGAAGACGCCGTAAAAGTGCTTACAGCAATGGCTTGGAATGTTTCAAAAGCAATTGCATCGGAAGGAGCAGTATTATGCGGGAAGGTAGATGCCATCATCTTGACAGGCGGACTTTGCTATTGCAAACCATTGGTTGATATGCTCAAAGAACGCCTTGAATATCTCGCTCCAATAGTGGTTTATCCTGGTCAAGATGAGATGCTTGCACTGACAGAAAACGCTATCGCTGCACTTTCTGGCGAACAAGAAATCAAGGAATATTAAGTTTCGTCTAAAGAAAGTTGATAAAAAAGTTGATATTTTGAATATTGATTATTCGAGGGAAGCAAACATTCTATTGTTTAACTTCCCTTTTTTCTTATTTTCTCACAAAAAATGTGTAGCACATATATCTCATTTCAACTTTCACTTTCCTTCAGAATGATGTCGAATTCATGCTTGTGAGTCATCAAAAAATCATAATGAAAGATTGAATCATTACAAATTCCTCGTTATTGCTTGTGTAATTGGAAATAATTTCCGAAATTTGTGTTTGTGTAAGTTCCATTCTTTTTTGTTTTTATTTTCAATATTACAAAGATAAGAAAAAAATGGGCTTACACACTTTTTTAGGACACTACC
>JALFSW010000058.1 GCA_022779305.1 Prevotella sp.
CAACTGCTTGCACCTGCTTGTCGGCATCTTCTTCATCGTTTTCTCTTGAAGTAGCCCGCTACGTCTGCGATAAAACGCTGAACAACCTGCACAGACCATCAGCTGCAATCAGTTTGGTCTCTAATGACCGAATTGGGTTTATCTAAAATTTTTGTTCCGTCTGACAAGAACCTTTGCAAAGGTAGCAAAAAACGTCCATTCTGCAAAGTTAAAATTATGGGTTTATCATTTTTAGCAATAAGAAATCTCCTCTCATCACATTACTGTGAGAGAGGAGACATCCTTATGAAAGAAGAAAAGACGAGGGATTTTGCTTTTCTTTTTCTACTTTCTCATTCAAAAGTTAGCCTTAACGAATAACCACTTTCTTACCGTTTTGGATGTAAACACCACGTGTTGGATTGGTCACTCTGCGTCCTTGCAAGTCATAATAGTTATTGTCTTGCATCACAGGGTTACTGTTTACTTCTGTTATTCCCAATGTAACTTTCCCAAACTTGCTCCAGAAAGTAGCATTCTTATAAGCATTCACAGCTGTATTGTCTGCCACAATAAGTTCACAAGTATTTGCATTCGTTTCTGTGAATGGGTCTTCAGTTGCTGTTGGAGGAGTGGTAGGTTGTGCTATAATGCTCTTCAACGATGCTGAACTAAGTGCATTTGCACCAATTTTCACAACTGAAGATGGGAGATTAACGCTGGTCAACGCTGTTCCTTCAAAGGCATAGTCGCCAAGACGGGTTACACCAGAAGGCAATGTATAAGAACCTGTTCTACCCGCAGGATAGTAGAGCAATGCTGCTTCTGCACCACCATAGCCTGTATAGATTACCTTGATCTTAGAGATTTGTGAACTCTTCGTAGAAGTGAAGACCACTTCTTGTGCATCACCTGTCCACACCTTGTCTGCCAATGTTCCGTTATCGGCTGTCACATTGAGGGTCTTTGCCTCGAAAGTGATAGACTTAATCTTCGCACCTGTTGGCACAGAGAAAGTCATTGTGTTACGCGCATAGGTACGTAGCGTAATTGTTGTGCCAGAGACGTAAAGACGTGAAGGAATATCCGAGTTTTTGAATTTGATCGTTACGCCCTCTTCTGTAATAGGCTTCGTAAGATTACCTTTGTTAGCATTACTACCATCTGAGAGTGGCAAATTCCAAGGATTAGCATCGAACTGGAATGAAGTGGTTGTCTGAACATCTGACAGATTTTCTTTTCCGTAAGCCTCACTGCGTGTGAAGAGCACGCCATTGATACTTTGGAAAAACGCATTCTTATCGCTCACATTCACAGCTTGAATTCCTGCACTGTTTTTAAAAGCGTTAGACGCAATGCTTGCCACACCTTCAGGAAGTGTAACGGTCTTCAAGTCAGGGCTATTGGCAAAAGCATTTTCGCCCACACCAACCACGTTATAGGTTTTTTCATTTTTCACAAACGTGTTAGGAATGTTCACATCACCTGTATATGCACCGTTTTCTTTTGCATAAACAATCCAATTTTTCTTGCCTTGATACTTCAAGCTATTGCCATTTTCTTCAATGAGGTCACCCACGTTGTAAGGCACAGGAACACCATCTTCTTCCATGTAGTTAAATGAGACAGAGCCATCGGCATTGTTCGTGATCTTATAAATGGGTCGAACAAGATAGGTGTCATTATAGAATTTAAGCGAATCAATTTGGCTTACGCCATTGCCAAAGAGATTTTCTTTTGACACACGTTGTCTCAATATTTGGTTATTAGCAGTTACAATGTGCGCACGCTTTTTCTTTTGTATGTTGTTCAGTTTGTTCTGACGCCATTGTCCAGCCTCATACGTGAAGTGACTCACCATCAATCCTTGCCCATACGTATTACCATTTGAATCTACATTAGGATACCAAGTGTCGGGATTACGATTTTCAAAGATGAAATATTCACGTCTGTCTTGTGGATTACGAACAAGCACAGCATGTTCTTTGTCGGTATATTTTGCTGGGTGGAGGGTAATTTTCTCTGCCGTAGTAGAAAGTTCACGAATGTTCAACCATCCCAAATAAGAACGTTCGTAAGCCGTGTAACCGATAGGCGAATTACCATCGTTTACGTAAGGACCTACGTCCATTACTGACCAAAGACCAAATGGGTTATCGTTTTGGTAAGAATAGTCTGTGCAGTAGAAGTCTGGAAGACCCAAAGCATGACCAAATTCGTGTGTGAAAACACCCATACCCATCAGTTTTCCATCGTTATAAAGCTCGTTTCCAACAAAGAATGCATTGAAATGCACGCCACTCATGGTTTTATTGATGTCATATTGAGCTGGCCAGAGATAGTCGGCACCAGCGCGACCTTCCGTAGCTTCTCCTCTACCTGCATAAAGCAAGGTCAGCAACTCAACATTACCACTTGCGTTTTTGAACTTTTCAAAGCTAATACCTTGTTTCGTTGCAGCTTCCACTACATCAACTGGGAATTGGAAGAAGCCCTTATCTTGTCCAGTCACAGGGTCATTTCCGCCATAATCTTTATAACTCTTGTCGAGCGTAACGATACCTACCACTTCAAATTCTGGATCGAACATACCACGACTTTGAGATTTAAAGTAATCGCGCACAGAACCTACGCAGTTGGCTTCATCCTTGTAGCCTACTTCGTTATAGTAACGATTCATTTTATCAATAGTTGTGGTAGATTGGAATTTCAAGTCATTGAATTGCACCATCACAACAGGAATCTTGTGTTTACCCAAGCTATTCACTGAACCAAGACCACTTTTGTTATACTGCCCAAGTCCATCTTGTGTAGATGCTACAATCGCCTTGTTCACATGCCCGTGTTTATGAGCATCTTTCTGACGAGGATCTTCGAAAACTTCCTGAAGAATTTCCGTCTTATTTGCTAAATCATTAGCTGCCAAGAAAGCAAGTTCTTCTGCTGAACGTTGGTTGGCTTCGTGAGCAATAAAAGGAGAAGGAACCAATCTTCCATCCTTATAAACAGCATAGAAGAAGTCATCTCGTTCGCCTCTCACAATAATTTTTCCATCTTCAGAGGTAAAAAATGCAATACGACCACTACCTTGTGGAGTAACGTTTACTGTGGTGCCATCACTCTGCGTGATTACCCACACTTTTTTTAACGGTCCAATAGCCTGTGTTGGAAGGGCTAAAGTAAGCGCTAAAAGTCCTGATAAAAAGATTTTTTTCATATTTAAGATTTTATGTATGTGTTCTATCTCTAATTGTGCAAATATACATAAAATCTTTTACAATCTTTTTCTTCTCAGCTATTTTTTTATGATTTTCCCACTTTTAGCACTTTTTTCTTGTTTCAGAAAGTTATTTTTCACATTTACACCTCTTTATAATATATAATAGAAAAAATAACACAGCATAACCATAAAAATTTACTTGCTTGTCAACTAAGGCTTAGTTACCATGTAACTGAGCCTTAGTTACACTCCAACTGAGGCTCAGTTACAATACTTCCAAACTACCTTTTACAAAGCATTACAAATCAAGCAATTACAAAAAGACTAAATTTTTATCAAAATCCTTGGTAGAAAGCATTCTTTTTCCTAACTTTGCAGCAGACAGATATTCCTTCGTCATTGAAAATATGAAAAATACGGCGAATATTTTATCAACGCTCGTATTATCATTTGTAATGGTATGGATGAGCATTGGGTTTGTACTGATACAGTGCGAACACACTGGTCATTTGTCTTTACCAAGTACCATGATGCAAGAAGACGAATGCCTAACGATGCAACACGAAGGTTGTATGCGGCTTTATGTGAAAAAACTTTCGCCAAGCAACCCTAGCCAAACTGCAAGTTTCAATCTTGAACCTGCGCAATTTTTATTGCTCCCAACATTCGTAACCATCTGTTCATTGCTCGGAAACACTTTTGTTGTCAAGGCAAAAGACAAAACCGCTGCGTATACGTGGCACAGTCCGCCACGACATTACCTGCGCAAACTCACTACGCTTTTAATTTGATCTTCGCAAACGAATAGGCTGTAAAACCTATTCCCACCTTTCTCAACTTGTTTTTCTATAAGAAAGACAGGAATATTCGGCTATGCTCCTAAAGCAAGCAATATTCACGAAATCAATAAATTAAAAGCAAAATCAATGAATAAAAAATTATACAGCATCATAGGCATTGTGTCTATGATGGCAACTTCGGCTTTCTCACAAACAGCCAAAAATGATTCAGTACCAACACTGAATGACCAAACGCTGGAAGGCGTAACAGTAACAACAAGAAAAGTGGGCGTTCGAAGAGTAGGCGGTGCGGTTAATGCACACGAAATTCTGAAAGACGAACTCTTTAAAGCGGCTTGCTGCAATCTCGGAGAGAGTTTTGTGAACAATCCAGCAGTGGATGTGAACTATTCGGATGCGACCACAGGAGCACGCCAAATTAAACTACTCGGATTGAGCGGTACTTACGTCCAAATGCTCACAGAAACACTCCCAAACTTCCGTGGAGCTGCCCTTCCCTATGGCTTAGGCTATGTACCAGGCAGTTGGATGAAGAGCCTGCAAGTGAGCAAGGGGAACTCATCGGTCAAGAATGGTTATGAGGCAATTGCCGGACAAATCAATGTGGAATACCTCAAACCCGAAGACCCAGAAGGTGTTGGGGTGAATCTCTATGGCAGTACGATGGGTAAATTTGAAGCCAATGTAGACGGCAATTTGCACATCAACAACAACAAGAATTTGAGCACAGAATTGCTTGCTCATTTTGAAAACAATTGGTATCATCACGATGGCAATGGCGACGGATTTCAAGACGACCCACAGGTGAGACAGTATAACTTGCAAAACCGCTGGTTCTGGCGCACAGACAAATATATCTTGCATGCTGGCATCGGGGCTTTAAAAGAAGACAGAATGAGTGGGCAGTTAGCACATTCAAACCACGTTGCCCCCACAGCAACACCTTTCAGAATTAACATCGGCACCGAACGCTATGAAGCCTATGCAAAGAATGCGTTCATTTTAGATCACGAACGAGGTAGTAATATCGCCCTCTTGGGTAGCATTTCGATGCACAAGCAAAATGCCGATTATGGTATCAAAAACTATAACGTTAATCAAAAGAATGCATATGCTGCACTGATGTATGAAACGAACTTCTCACAGCAGCACAATCTTTCTTTGGGTGTGAGCCTAAACCACGACTATTTCAATCAAACAGCAACGGTTGCGAATGCGACACCTGCAATTTTTGGAAACTTCTATAACACAGGAAGAATGAAAGAAAGCGAAACGGTTTCGGGAGCGTACGTTCAATATACCTATAATCTCAACAGTCGCCTCACGGCTATGGCGGGATTTCGCATAGACCATAGCAACGTCTATGGTACGTTCACCACACCTCGCTTCCACTTGAAATGGACACCTGCCGATTTTGCAACCATGCGTCTTTCAGTTGGAAAGGGTTACAGAAGTCCGCATGCTTTGGCTGAAAACAACTATCTCATGGCATCGGGACGAAAACTCATCATCGATGATTTGAAACAAGAACGGGCATGGAACTATGGTGCAAATTTTGCTTTCCTCATCCCTATTGCCAACAAGATATTGAAACTCAATGCAGAATATTATTATACGCATTTCAGTAGTCAGGCGGTTATCGATTATGACACCAATCCTTTGGAACTCCATATCACTAACCTAAAGGGGGAAAGCTATTCGCATACATTCCAAGTGGATCTTTCATATCCGCTCTTCAAAGGTTTTGAATTGACAGCGGCTTATCGCTACAACCTTGTGAAAGCAACCTACAACAACCAATTGCTTTGGAAACCCTTACAAAGCAAATATAAAGGTCTTTTAACGGCAAGCTACAAAACACCGATGAGCATTTGGCAATTTGATGCAACGCTTTCATTGAACGGTGGCGGACGTTTGCCACAATCCTACATGCTAAGTAGTGGTCAGCCTGCATGGAGCAGTAGCTTTAATGCCTATGCACAATTGAGTGGACAAATCACCCGCAATTTCCGTAAATTCTCGGTTTATGTAGGTGGAGAAAACCTCACAAACTACAAGCAAAAGAATCCGATTATTGGATTTCATACACCTTGGGCAAACACTTTTGAACCAACACTCATCTATGCACCGATAAGTGGCGCAATGGCATACGTGGGTATACGTCTGAATTTGGGCGAACGTCTTTAACTCAAATCAGGCATTAGAAACCAAACTGGTTGCATCTTATTGTCTATGCAGATTGTTTAGCGTTTTATCGAAGATGTAGCGGACTACTTCAAGAGAGAACGATGAAGAAGATGACGACAAACAGATGCAAACCGTTGGGAAGTTAATAATAAAATAAGAAGGGGGACTCAAACGGTCTAAGGACCAATGGAGTTAAAAATGAAGTATAACAATTAATAAAAGAGAATATATGAAAAAGAGTATTTTTACGCTGTTGTGCCTCGGTGTAGCTGCAACAGCACTGGCAAAAGACATTAAGAAAGTGGTTTTCACGACTACACCAATCATGCACTGCGAGAGTTGTGAGAACAAAATAAAGGGCAATTTGCGCTTTGAAAAAGGCATCAAAGAAATCACAACAAGTATAGAAAATCAACGTGTGTTTGTTACCTATGACGCCGATAAGAATACAGAAGAAAAAATTCAAAAGGCATTTGAGAAGTTCGGCTATAAAGCCCAAAAGGTGGACAATGCAGAACAAAGCTCTAAAGAAGAAGATAAGAAGCAATAAATTCTATTAAACCTAATTCGGTCATTAGAGACCAAAGTGATTGCATCTAATTGTCTGTGCAGGTTCTTCTGCGTTTTATCGCAGATGTAGTGGGCTACTTCAAGATAAAACGCGGAAGAAGATGCCGACAAGTAGCTGCAAGCTATTGGTAAGTGAATAAATAAGACAAAAAGAAAGCCTTCCCGGTCTAATGACCGATTTGGGTTAAACCCAACTCAAGTTTCGTCGGCTATTAGAACGCTAACAGGAAGAGGGAAAACAAAAAAGCCAAGAGTTTGATAACATTCTCTTGGCTTTTATATTGTATCTATCAAGCACGTATTCGGTGGTGAGTTATCGAGTAAGGCTCAGTTTGAAGCTCACTCCAAAATCGTGAGTAACCGTAGGATAACTATTCGACGAAAGGAGTGGCGTGTTGGTCTGTACATCGTAATAAACACTGGCTGTGATCAGACGACTAAGCGTGTAATCTCCAGAAAAAGACGCTTTAAAGGCAGTGTTTCCACTCGATGCTGATGAAGTGAGGGTCGCAATATCGCGTGTAATAGCTGCTTGCTGGCGATAGCTCAAATCAAGACGAAGATTGAGGTCTCGGTTCACACCTTTATTCTGAATGACTGTCCGTGAAGTTGAAGACGCATTATTGTTCTGTTCAGCATCACCAGCTCTCTTCTTGTTTTTCACCACACGCTTATTGCGTCCGCCAAACAAGTTGAAATTGTTTACACGATAGCCAATGCCCACTACCCAGTCTTTCGACGATGCTTCATTGATTTGCACGCTTGTCATCGAAAGCGAAAGCACACGTGTTTGCCTGTATTCAAGGCGTGCTGTGAGGTTGTTTTGAAGCGTAACATCAATGCCGAGCAATGGAGAAAAAGCTTCATTGATGCTCACTTGTGAGATATTGTACATTGAACTTGGTATGGGTGCACCTGACGTTGCATCTGCCACAAATCCCAATCCATTCATATATTCTTGCCATGTGCTGTAAGTTTGGTAAGATCCAATGGCAAAGATACTCTTGTAAGAATGGTTGATGTTCACACTCTTGAAGAACTGTTGGAAGAAAGGAAGGCGTGAAAGCCCACTATAACGTATTGTCCAGTTAGGCAAGAGGCTCTTCAATGTTGGGAATACATTCAGTCCGTTACCTCCCATACTGGTATAGGCAGCAAGGAAAGCGGGTATCATCACATCGGCACTGTACTTATCGACTGCACCAATAGCAGGATTGAACGTTCCACCACCGAACGACAAAGGATAGGCTGCACCTTGATATTGTGCTTCCACACGTTGGCGGAACCCATCCAGCGAACGCACGAACTTTTCAAATGTAGGACTTTTATAACCATTGGTTGCGTTTCCTAAACTTTCAAAAGCCGAGCCAAGCGAGAGGGTTGTCATTGTGAGCGTTCCGCTTTGAGTGGTTGGATTACCAGTGTACATGTATTGAATACTCTTGGAAGTAGTTTCAGTTCGACTGGCGTTCAAATCAATCTTCAGATCGCGCACAGGTTCAAGTGTGAGACGCAGCTGCAAGTCTTCCGTTCGACTTGTAGTGGCTGGTGTTGCTACACTGTCGTTCTGCAACAACCAATTGTTTTCTCTCGCCTTGTCGATGTAATCGTCCTCGATAAGACCGAAAGCGAAATCTAAACCCGGTGCTAAAACATTGTCACGACGTGTTTGTCCGAACGCATCACCAATCGTTGGCATAAAACCAGGCAGCGACATAGAATATTGGTTGCGATAAGATATACTTGCTGTACGCGCCATCATCAGCACGCGAGCAAGACATTGTGCTGTTTTGTACCAGCCTTTGTCATCGAGTGGTTCCTTAGCTGTAACTGTGAGCTTCAGTCGAACAGCCGAATCGGTCTTATTGAAGAGTTTGATGCGATTGTCGTCTACTTTCTTCCACTTCATCTTCAACGTACGTCCATCTTCCTTCCGCATAGAAACGATGATGCGCTTCGTCTTCTTTGAGTGAGAAATAACCATTACGGTATCGGCAGGTAGGGTGATTTCTTTTTCAAAACTCCGTGCATTTTTTGGTAGTTCTTTCTTCTTTTTTGCCTCATCTTTGTCTGCCTCGGTGTTGGTTTTTGCTTTCTTGTCTTGCTGCGAAGTCTTTTTCGACTTCTTCTTATTATTAAGCTGTTTGCTGAAGCGGTCATTCACTTTTTTGAGGAAAGGAGAATGGTTATACAAACGTTCAAAATTGATTGTCGCATTGAGATTCAGCGTTCTGTTGGTTGTTATCGTGTTGCCCAAAGAAGTACCATCTTCAAGGTTGGTTCCACGCACCCATGTGTAAGCAGCCGTGTAATTTCCATCTGCTGTTAGCCAATCGAATGCAGGGATTAAGTTCAATGGCAATTTATAAGACACATTGACATTCTGTTGATAATCAAGTGGAGCACCAAAGTTTTTAAGGCTTGTCCATACAGAATCCTTCCACGCCTGATAGCGGTCGGGATACAAATCCTTATTGATGGGCGTATAGGGTTCTTCTATTTCAGCATGGGTGGCACTCTGGAAACTAAAGTGCAGGTTTCTTGTTAAGTCCCACCGAACAGAGAAATCCCTATTCCAAAGGAATTGTTCGTTGAATGTCAGAGGTAGCTTTGAGTTTTCAAGCGCCTCAACATCACGTTCTTGCAACTCATAATAATTACGCAATAATTCCGTATTGAAAGCTATGTTTTGTGGCAACCAATTGATTTCCATTCGTTTCAGAAGGTCGAACCACTTTGATTTACTCTTTATCAGTTTCTTAAATGGTGCCCATGGCTTGTAGACTGGAGTCCAACTGTAATTCAATGCACCACGCCAATTGTCTTCTTTTTCATAAACCTTAGTTTCTCCAGAGCTGTGAGAATGTGCATGACTATAAGAGAAAGAGAAGTTAGCTGGGTCATAAGGCATCGGATGGTGCTTCGTTTGAATACCCAATCGTGCATTCGAGATAGAGAAATTTTTTGTAGTGCGCTTCGTAACAGCTATCGACTCTATCGAATCACGCTCCATCTGATTGGCAGCTGCATCCAAGGCAGCATCCAACTCCATATCCGTATCGAGCGGATTATACTTCGGACGCACCTGACTTTTGGTTACGCTGTAATAAAGTGGAGCTGTAACCTTGGCTTTCTCTGGGAAGAACTTACCCAATTCAAAGTTTGCAGTTACCGAAAAATCGGTACTTGTGTCTTGCTTTCTTTCACTAACACCTTGTTCCAATCCTCCAAATCCATCGGTGCTATGGCTCGCTGAAAGATCGATTGTTCCCAAGTCGGAAAGTTGTATATTCATCTGACCACGTGCTGCCCATCCGCCTTCGTTGTTAAACTCCAACAGACGCAATTCATTGACCCACACCTCACCGCTTTTTTCGCTTCCTGAAAGGTTTCTCACACCCACAATCATGGTCTTGATTTCGCCTAAAGAAGGGTTACCCATAATACTGATGCGATTAGATGGCCTTGCATCGTCATAAACAGAGAACTCTTTATTATAGCTTGCAGTACCATTTCCACGACCTTCGTTGCGCATACGTTTCACGTCAGTAAACTGTGAAATCGGAATGTCCAACATATTTTCGATAGGCCAAACTTCCACACGATGCGCAGGAATATCCACGTTATATTCCTTTGCTGGTGTGAGTTTCAGTGGTATTTCATATTCGTAATAATTGTTCTTATAGTCTGAACCCAAGCGAATGAAGACAGCCAATTGGTTATCTGTGAGGTTTGTGGCATTCGGTTCTAATGCGTTGGCATGCACAAACATCTGTATGCGTTTGTATTGTCGAATATCCAAGTTGGTGTTTTTATAAACAGCTTTCGATTCCTTATTGCCCAAATTCATCACCGTCATAGACAAAGCCTGTTCATTGCTTTGCACCAATTGAGGTTGAGTTGGGTCTTGATCGCGGCGAATACCAGGCGGCAGGACGTAGTTTACAGGTGTTTTATCACTGTTTTCTTCTAAACTTACTGCGCTAACAGCCATAGTTCCAGACGTAGAAGCTGCATTTGTGAGATTTTGGCGGTATTGTCGCCATTCGCCTCGTACCAAATCGAACGTTCCAAAACGCATAACAATGGGCTTTTCAAAGTTTGTCAAGAACATGCGCATAAATCGAATGCTTGTAAAATCATTTATCGAACCCACACGTTTTTGATACTCTGAGAGCGGAATGCGGAACTGATACCATGTGACGGTTTCTGTGTTGCCGTTTCGCAATTTCTGTGTTGTCTCGCGTTTATCAACGATATAATTTTGCCCAACCACCAAATCACTCGGACGAATACTTATTTTGTATTGGAAATATTTTTCATATTCATTCAACGTATAGTCCTGATTGATGTCTTCAACGTCTGGTGTTGTCTTGTAAGACGTATCATAAGCCTCACTCCGATTGTCGCTTGCGGGCGAGTTGCCCTGCGGATTGTTGATGCGCTTATAGCGTTCGAGTATCGATGCTTGTTTTCTGTCCCAATCACTACCACGGAAATAGCGATAATCATCGTTTGCGGGGTCTGCCCAAATAGCATCAAAGACAGCCTGATTGGTATGGGAACGAGCATAAGTAAGGAAGTCCTGATAGCTGGCAAATTGTTGTTCTTCCTCGTCTGTAAGTCCATTAAGCCCCACATCTTGTAGATTTCTACTGCCAGCGGTGGTCGCAAAGGCGTAGGTAACGGTCGCTTGTGTAGGGATGCGTCCCCATTGTGTTGTTGTCCAAGCCTGACTACCATCCACAGGCATTCCACTTTCGTAGAATTTCTTGCCATCTCGCAGAATGTCTTCAGACACTTCGCCCAGATTGATGTAAAAATCGCCACCATATTTATTGGCATCTGCTTCCTTATTACTATATATAAAAGGATCAAGCATCCAAAATTCGATGTATTCGATGTTTGCAGTTTCAAAGTCGTTCGTGTCTAATTTGCGCATCATGCCGCCCCACTTTTCTTTCGGATTAGGCAAATAGCCATTGGCATCGAGCGTTGGACTGAAGTTATAAGGACCGCGTTCACTCGGATAATAAGCCAAATTGAAGACTGACAGAGTTGAAGAAGCACCATTATAACTACTTTGTTCTCTGTAAGGAAAGAGTTCGTTGAAGAAAATTTCACGCACATAATGGTTCGACAATTGTTCCAAATCGCCCTTGATGTGTCCTGGTGTGAGCGAACTACTTAAACGTGTGAACAATGGATCGATTGTATACCAAGCTAACAAACTACGATTAAAGCCACTTTTCAATGTCGTTTTGTCTGCCGATTCGGGGAAATCTGAAGGCACACTTGACAACACCCAACTTGATGGCTGACTAACGTCAATGGTATTTTTCGTAGTCTCAAAGTCATCAAGATATGACGCATTGTCTTGCGTTCCACTACTCTGTCCTGCCAATAATTGTGCAAATTCTGCGTTAAAAGAGATTTGAGAAGGTTGGGTGAGATGCAAAAATGGCAGTTTGTCTAAGAGATTAGTGAGCCACTGACTTTCTTTCTTCCAATTCACACCCAATCCCCATATCGTGTTATTTATCGGTTCAGCTCCCATGTTCACCTTCGTGGTCAATGCCTGTTCAGAAAGGTGCATGAACGTACCGCTAAGTTGGAAATTCTTTGAGAAATCATATTGCCAGTTCAGTCCGAACATGGTCTTACGTTGTTGCCCATAATCGCTCTGACTTTCTAAAGAAACGTTCACTGCCGTACCTGCGTCTATGATGCTTTGGTTGAGTATTGTTACTTCGCCTGCGTTGTAATCAACCGTGTAATCAGATCCTTCCGTGAGCGTTACACCTCCAGCCGTGACCACAACCGAACCCTGTGGCACATTGTATGCACCCAACGAGATTACGTTAGCACTCGTTCCACGAAATTGTCCTATAAGAATATACTTGTCTTTTTCGGCAATCTGTTTGGCAATTGTTTTCGTTGAGTCGTATAACTCCACAAAGGAATATTTGGCAGCATCCGTTGCATTGATTCCCTTTGCTATCAAATAGTTATACATATACTCTCCGAATGGCTCGGCGGCAGGAAAGAAAACACGACCGTTTGAAATCGTATAGCCGTCTACATAGTCGAAATAGCCATTCGGATGAGGATTATTGTTGTTGTCAAGACGATCTGCTCCCAAAACTTTGATGAGTGTTTGGTCTTTCACCTGTGGTTCGGGCAGATACGAAAGATATACACCTGCCGTGTCGCTTTGGAACTTCACGTCAAGGCGAAACTTTTCTTTCTCCACACTCGATGCAAGATAATAAACGTTCTTCATCATCAAGTCCCAGTTGGCTTGCGACGGATTACTACTCGTATTCTTCAAAGACTTCACAAAAATCGCTTCGCTCACATTCGTCCTATCACTCGCAAACTCACCCACTTGATAGGTTACGCCTCCATAAGTATATTCATAAGCAACTGCCAAGACTTGATCTGTTTGCAGTCCAGAACGCAAAGAGATGTAACCCAATGCAGGATTGATGGTGTAGTCAGACGAATTCAGCAATCGGGCATTCGATAGTTTTTCATAATCCACACCTCCAACAAGTCCTAATCCGTCTAAAACCGTGCCCACATTATCTATATCACGTGCCTGTGGATTGTTCTGTGCAATGGTGGCATATTCGTTATTGGCATTGTTGTGTGGCACAACGCCCGAACCACTCCCCCACAAATCGGTACGACTGATGCGACTGTTTTCTCCCAAATCACTCAAAGCAACAATATTGCGGGTGTTGTTCGTGGTTCCAGTTTTGTTCGTTACCCAAATCTCCACACGATTAATCGTGATACCCGTAGTGAGGTTGGGTAAGGTTTTCATTGCTCCGTCATACCTTGACCGGAATGAGTGAGCAAGGAAAAAGTGGCGATTTTCTTCGTAATCGGTGGCAGAAATCTCAAAAGGTGTAAATTGTTTGCCACCTTGCGAACTCACACTTTTGTTAGACGACTTCTTTTGCGAAAGCACCGTTTGCAATTTAAGTTTGCCAAACTGCATATCGGTGCGAAGTCCAAAGAGTGAAGATGCACCTTGAACGAGCGAGTTGTTTGACGGAAAAGAAACATTTCCAGCTTCCACTAATTTAATAATCTCGTCTTCCTTCCCTTCATATTTGAGTTTCAGATTTTGCGCATCAAAATCAAACGTAGCATCAGTGTTGTAATTCAATGTCATATTCACCTTATCGCCCACCTTTCCATTGACGCTAAGATTAATCTTCTCATCGAAATTCATAGAGGTGGTTTGGCGATTCCTAATGGGCAGTGAAGGGTTGTCGATGCTCTTGAGCGTTGCACCAAATTTTAATTCCGCCGTTCCTTGTGTCTTGATGCGCACGCCACCAGGACCAAATATCTTTTCGGCAGGTCCCAATGCGAAGTGCATATCCGTGAAATCGAATTTTTCTTTACCTTTCTTTTCTAATATTTCTTTGTTTTTCAGTCGATAAAAAGCAGCAAAACTTTGTTTCTCGCTCCACACACGATATTCTTCTGGAGTCATCATGATGGGTGTAGAAACATAGGTATCGCCTATCTTGTGCCCAATGACATAGCGATTGAGCGTGTCGTTGTATTCAATGCTTTGTTTGATGTTCTCTGGTTGTGCAAGGTCGAAACCGCCTTTTTGCAGATCCGAATAGGTAATGGGCGTTGTTCGTTGCACCTTCCAACGTGGATTGAGCAACGAATCGGGTATCGATTCTTCTTCGATTTCTGCATGCGCAATTGTCGGTTTGGTACGCTTGGTCGTGTCGGCAACAGAAACCAACGCAGCCTTCGTTTTATTTCCAAAAGGCAACATGCGTACCACCATATTCCCCCATGCCCACAAACTGAAGGCAACGAGGAGGAAAACAACCGATAATATGTACTTCCGCTGTTTCAATTTCTTATTTAATTTGTTTTAAAGCCAGTTTTATCACTGCCTCAACAGGCAGATCGGGTTGTTCGGTCAGAATAGAAATTACCACTTTTGATGACGGAGCGGGCGAAAAACCAAGCATCGTCAGCGCACCGATGGCTTCATCTTTCACCTCTGCATTGACCGTAGATGTTGATGACACCGTACTCACGTGCAGTTGTTCTGCCACACCACTTTGCACAATCTTATCTTTCAAATCAACAATGATGCGCTGTGCCGTACGCAGTCCTATGCCTTTGACGGTTTTCAGCATCTTTTCATCGCCATTGGCAATAACATTGCAAAGTTCGGCAGGCGAAAGCGAAGAAAGAATCATCCGAGCTGTATTTGCTCCCACACCCGAAACAGTAATGAGTAATCTGTAAAGCGAACGTTCTTGCTTAGAGGAAAATCCATAGAGCGTATAGCTATCGTCACGCCCACCTGCACTGATGGCTTCATGCACAAACAGCTTCGTTTCTTTCTTGCCTTGAATGGCTGTATAGCTATTGAGCGATATGCTCAACGCATACCCCACTCCATGGGCTTCAATAACTGCCAAAGTAGGTGATAGCTCCACCAATTCTCCCTTAACATATTCTATCATAATGAGAACAGTTTAAATACTACTATGAAAATTGCCAAAATGTATATATACATCTTCTTTAACGCCATTTGTTTATTTTTATTGCATCAAACCCTTATTAAAAATATACAGATACCTGCTTTCACTTTGAAACGCATCATTTAAAACTTTCCCCATCAATGGGATTTTATATTGATTAGACTCCTTCATCTCGCTTAAAATATGCCGCATTAAACCCAAATCGGCATTAGACCGTGAAGGCTTTCTTCTCATCTTATTTATTCACATTTCAAATAATTGAAAATCAATGAATTATAAAATCACCTAAAAACGTCTTGCAAATGAGGCTCACTTGCGAGCTAACTAAGGCTCAGTTACATCGTAACTAAGGTTCAGTTGCAAAGTTCCTATAGTACGAATACAAACAACGCTTTAGACGAAAGACTACAAAGGGCAGTTTCTCCATCTTCCATCCATTTGCACGTAGCCCATTTTTCAGGTTTGCGGAAAAATGTTTCAATTCGTAACTTCCAGTTTTGACAGACCATAAAAAACGACCGTAAGAACAACCAAAAAGTGTTCACAAAGAGAGCAATATCATGCTAAAACGATTTTTTTTAGGATAAATATTTGCAGTTTCAATTTAAAACCGTATTTTTGCAGCGTCTTAAGAAACCAAAAAGGGTTTAAACAACATAAACGTTGCCCTCAATGGTGCAACAAGACCGCTAACCTACCAACCTATTAACGAAAACTTAAATCGAAATCTTTATGATCAACATGAAATCTATTGGCGATTATTTCACTGCCGATAATATGAGAAAATGCAGCACGATGGTTGGGCAACTCTTGTGCACAAGGAAATTTTGGGTGGAATTGTTCATCATGACGCTCGGCATGTTCGTGGCGTCATTGGGCATTTATTTCTTCCTCATTCCTAGTAAGCTAATCGTTGGTTCAATCACAGGACTTTCAATTGTAATGGGAAAACTGGTGCCTTTCATTTCTGTGGGAACATGGATTTTTGCCATCAATGCCGTCTTACTCATCTTGGCATTCTTGCTCATTGGCAACGAGTTTGGGGCGAAAACGGTCTATACCGCACTTATCTTAGGACCGATGATCGACTTTTTAGGTACGCTCTTCCCTACCGAAACGTCTCTCTTTACCACTTACATAGCTGGACAAGCCGTTCCGAACCCATGGTTTGATTTGCTCTGTTTCGTGCTGGTGCTGAGTGCTTCGCAAAGTATTCTTTTCAGCATTAATGCCTCCACGGGCGGATTGGACATTCTTGGAAAAATTGTCAATAAATACTTGGGTGTGAACATCGGTACTGGTGTTTCGATTGCAGGTGCTGCTATCTGCTGCACAGCCTTTGCCATCAGTCCTCCCTACCTTGTTATTATCGGCATCATTGGTACGTGGCTCAATGGTCTTATCTTATCGCACTTCATGATGGGTATGAACTCGAAGAATCGTGTGTTTATCATCTCAAAAGACTATGAGAAAATCAAAGACTATGTGGTGAACGACCTGCACAGAGGTGTTACCATGCACGAAGTTATTGGGGGCTACAGCAATGCAAAAAACATTCAACTTGAAATCATCCTCAGCAGTGAAGAACTAGCAAAGCTCACCGCCTTTCTTGGCGACAATAATATTGATTCTTTCTGCACAACCGACACAGTAAGTCAGGTGAGAGGACTTTGGAACAAAAAGAAAGAAGAAAAGAGGATAAAATAAATATGAGAATAAAAAGCATATTGAGCACATTGCTACTCGGGACAACCATAGCAATGGCGCAAAACAATAAACCGCTCAACCTCACTTTTGAAGCGCGAGGCGATTATCGTCAAACATCTGTGGATGGAGAAAAGCTCAAAGAAGAAAGCGGCTTTAAAGGAAACGTGGCAAACCTCATCCTTAAGGGCGACCTTTCGCCAAAATTTTCTTATGGCATACGCCACAGATTGAACAAAATCAAAAAAGATGCATCTTTTTTTGATGCCACAGATTGGCTCTATCTGCGCTACAAAGCAAACGATCATTTCTCATTCACCGCAGGTAAATTCATTGTTCTCGTTTCGGGATGGGAACTTGAACCAGCACCGATCGATTGCTACTTCCTTTCCGATTTTTGCTATAATTTCCCTTGCTATCAATGGGGTGGAATTGTGGAATACACACCCAACCAAGGTAAAGACAGAATATCTTTCCAACTCTGCCGCAGTCCTTATGAATCAACCTACGAGGGAATGACAGGAAACAAAGAAGACATGTATGGCTACAACCTTTCATGGACGGGACGTCATGGCTTTTTTGAACCACTTTGGTCTATCAACATGTCGGAATATGCACCGGGGAAATACATTAACTATATCGCATTGGGCAACAGATTTTACGTTGGCGACAATATGCAGGTGGAACTCGACTTCATGAATCGTGCTGCATCCGGACAGACTTTCTTTGGCAAAGACTGCTCGGTGGTGGGAAAGATTGCCTATCAGCCTTCTGAAAAATTGAACCTTTTTGCAAAAGCCAGCTATGAAGTGAACCATTCGGAGACAGAAGCCGACTATGCAGTGCAGAACGGAACAGAAATAACCAGAGTGGGTGTGGGTGCAGAATATTTCCCACTCAAAGAAAAAAACATACGCCTGCACAGCACTTACAGCTATGCTTTTGGCAAAAACACGAACCCACAAGCCACGGTTGTAGACAAACTATCAAGTTTTGAAGTAGGTGTTACGTGGAGGGTGAAAGTACTTTAAAGTGCAAACTATAAAGCGGTGCAGAAGCAACGAAACATCAAAACCATCAAGTCTCATAACAAGAAATCAATTAGATATTTTTATGCAATGCTTTCGGTCGAGCCAGAAATGGTTCGACCATTGTTGTAAAATAAAAGTATTGTTTCAACCCAATTCGGTCATTAGAGACCAAAAGGATTATATCTGCGTGGCTGTCGGGAAGTTAATAAATAAGATAAAAAGAAAGTCTTAACGGTCTAATGACCGATTTAGGTTAAAAGTTATTCCATTTTTATAGGCTAACTATGAAAAATCTGTTGTAACTTTGCAGTATTGTTTCATTAAACCCAATCCTCCTGTGAATGGTATCAAGAACAAGGATAATAAATTATGACAGAAACATTAAACAAAAAGAAAATCAGAGAAATAAGAGGTTTCATACTGATGACCTTAGCAGTAGCAGTGAGTAGCATCGGATGGTCGGCTTTCATTCTGCCCCACAAAATCCCTATTGGAGGTATTGCGGGTATTTCCTCGGTGGTGTTTTGGGGAACAGGAATTCCTGTTTCTTATCTTTACCTCGGCTTGAACACCCTACTCTTGCTCATTGCCTTACGCACTTTAGGATGGAAATTTTGTGTAAAAACCATCTATTCGGTGAGCATTTTCTCGCTTACCACTTCATTGTATCAACATTTCCATACCGGAGAAACGCTCTTCCCAAACGAACCTTTCTTGGCATGTGTCATAGGTGGCGTGCTGTTGGGACTGGGTACGGGCATCGCCTTGCAATACAACGCAAGCACGGGAGGCTCAGATGTGGTGGCAGCAATGATCAACAAGAATCACGACATATCTCTGGGAAAAGTCATTCTCGCTTGCGACCTTGTGATCATCACTTCGGGCTACTTGGTTTTGAAGAACTGGGAAAATATCATTTATGGTTACATCGTGTTATTTGTGATGACATCCACCATCGATTATGTTGTCAATGGTATGCGAAGGTCGGTTCAGTTCTTTGTTGTCTCAGAAAAATGGGAAGAGATCGGAAACGCCATCAACAGCAACGTCAGACGCGGTTGCACGCTTATTGATGCACGAGGATTTTATACGGGTAAGGAAATCGGTATGCTTTTCATTCTCGCACGTCGCACAGAAACCCACGACATCTTCCGTGTTATTGATGACATCGACCCAGAAGCATTCGTGTCGCAAAGTTCGGTAAATGGCGTATATGGTATAGGTTTTGACAGAATGAAACTTGGGCGAAGAAAGAAAACAGAACAATAATTTCTCAAGAGGGGGAAAAGAAGAAAATTCGCAAAGTATGAACTACGAAGAATTAAAAGATAAGCGCATTGCCGTCTTGCTTTCGGGAGGTGTAGATAGTTCGGTGGTGTTGTATGAATTAGTGCAACACGGACTGAAGCCAGACTGTTTCTATATCAAAATCGGTCCAGAAGAGAAAGAAGAATGGGATTGTAATTCAGAAGAAGACCTTGAGATGGCAACTTCTGTTGCACGCCGTTTCGGATGCACTTTAGAGGTTATTGATTGTCATGAGGATTATTGGAATAAGGTGACGAACTACACAATGGAGAAGGTTAAAGCTGGTTTTACGCCCAATCCGGATGTAATGTGTAACCGCCTGATAAAGTTTGGGGCTTTTCATGACAAACGAGGACACGATTACGACTTCATTGCAACGGGGCATTATGCGCAAACACGTGTCATTGAGGGGAAGAAATGGTTGTGCACGAGTCCAGACCCTGTAAAAGATCAGACCGACTTTTTGGCACAAATCTACGATTGGCAACTGAAAAAAGCCATCTTCCCTATTGGTCATTATGCTAAAAATGAGGTGAGAGAAATTGCCGAAAGAGAGCATCTCATCAACGCACGCAGAAAAGATTCGCAAGGTATTTGTTTCTTGGGCAATATCGATTATAATGAATATGTGCGTCGATACTTGGGCGAAAAGGTGGGAGATGTCATCGAACTGGAAACTGGAAAAAAGATAGGACAACACAAAGGATTATGGTTTCACACCATTGGTCAGCGGAAAGGATTGGGCTTTGGTGGTGGACCTTGGTTTGTAGTGAAAAAAGATATGGAGGCAAATGTACTTTTTGTGAGCCATGGCTATGACCCAGAAACAGCCTACAAAAAAACTTTCAAGGTGCATGACCTGCATTGGTTGACGGAAGTTCCTGCACAGGCAAAAAATCAACAAACCACTATGGGAGAGGCTATACCCCAAAATTGGGTGGCTGTTACATTCAAAATAAGGCATACACCAGACTTTCACAAAGGCTATTTAGAGCCTATCGACACGACAACCATCACACATGAAACAAAAAGTGTAAGAGTTCATTCTGCCGAAAAAATCCATGGCGTTGCGCCTGGACAGTTCTGTGTCGTCTATGATGAGGAACATCAACGTTGTTTTGGTTCTGCGGAGATAACCTTATAAGGATTTTCCTAAAGGAGAAAAGCGCAATGTTTCGGTTGGAAACAAGCTAAAAATAAGCGAACAACGTGGGAAGTTTCTCTGTCCACCACATTGTTCGCTTATTGCTTTTAACTCCAATTCTGTCATTAGAGACTAAATGGAAGCTAATAAATAAAATAAGAAGAACACTCCAATAGTCCAATAACCGATTTGAGTTTAATACCGTATGACGTATTTAGCCCTTAACCTTTTGCGCGATAAAACCATCTACTGAGTATTTTCCTGCACCTGTCAGAAGATAGGTCACGAAGATGAAAAGATAGACAAACGCCAATTCTCCTTCAGAAACTACGCCTCCATGTGCAACGAAGAAAGCCACCATCATTGAGAAAATCATGGGTAGGAGTGCTAAACGTGTGAGAAATCCTAATACGAATGCACTACCGCAAATGAGTTCGCCAAATATAACGAGTATCAACGAAAGCTCACTTCCCAAACCTAAAGGGTCTGGAAATTTGTCTGCCATTGCATTAAAACCTTGCAACTTCTGAAAACCATGACTGGCAAAGGTCAATCCAAACACTACACGTCCTATAAGGAGTGCCAACGATGATTTAGCGTTACCTCCTTCCACTGGGGTAACTATACAGCAATAGTCAATGGGTAGGCCTCAGTCCTATCCTATAACGCCAGGATAGTACTGATGGCTTCGAGTTGTGATTGTTTGTTTTTCCATGCTGTATCTGCAATGGAGTGTATGGCAAAGAAGGCATCGGC
>JALFSW010000004.1 GCA_022779305.1 Prevotella sp.
CAGCGTTTTATCGCAGACGTAGCGGGCTACTTCAAGAGAAAACGATGAAGAAGATGCCGACAAGCAGGTGCAAGCCGTTGAGAAGTGAATAAAGAAGATAAAAAGAAAACCCAAGCGGTCTAATGACCGATTTGGGTTTAAAAAATGCATATTTCAAGTGAGGCTCACTTATGATGCAACTAAGGCTCAGTTGCAATGCGACTGAGCCTTAGTTGGGATGGAAGTATTGCTTGTTTTGTAATTATTTGAAAATAAGCAATTTATGGAATACTCAAAATTAGCGAAAAATAGGTTTGTTTTTTGCAAAACAACTGTGCGTCGAAGTGTATCGATTTACAGATTTTACGCCATATCCAATCGCAATAGTTCTGCCAATTTTCCGACGGCAGCGTTTTCTTGCTTTAGTTTTTCAAATGCAGCTCTTGGCGTGAGTATGGGTTTGATTTCTTCTTGTTCGGCAAGGCGTATGCTGATGGCAATGTTGCCATTCTTGAGCTGTTTTGCCATGGTTGCCTTGATGCGCCCTTTGATGGTTTGCATTTCGCTCAAAAAAATATTGTTGTTCACCACGATTTCAATCTCTGGAAATTCGGTAATCGTGGGCGAGAGGTTGCGAATGCGTTGTGCCATACCCACGTTGGTTTGACTGATGCGGTTGCACATGGCACGCCATTCACGTGTGAGATCGGCTTGTGTGAACGATTGATTTTCCTTCGTGTTGGTTACTTCAAACTTTTCTTCAATTTGTTCTTTGGTTTCGTTTTCTTTGCGAAGATTATTAAACGACATTCCAAGAGAACCAAGATTGATTTTCGGCATTGCTACACTGGGTGATTTCGGAGTATTGCTCGCCGATGCAGTAGGTTGTTTTTCTGCGACAGATGCAGCGGATTCTTGTTGTTGATGCGTTTCGGCTACCTGCGAAACCGATTGCTGACGCACCTTCTTCAAGCGTTTTCTGAACAGGGTTTTTAAACGTTTAGGGCTGCGCCCCGATGCAGTGGAATCGTCTTCGGGCTGTGTGATTTGTGCCACTTGAATGAGCGTGAGCTCCACTAACAAACGCTTATTGGAGCTTTGCCGATAGTTCACATCACAGCGATTCATTACCTCCAAGGCTTTATAAAGGAAAGGTGTTGGACTTTTTTGTGCCTGCGCTTGATATTGTTGCTTTTGCGCTTCGCTCACTTCCAATAATGGTAATGTTTGTGGGTCTTTCGCCATCAGCACATTGCGCACATGGGCAGCCAGTCCGTTGATGAAATGTCCGCCATCGAACCCTTTGTTAATAACATTGTTGAGCAAAACCATGATTTCTGTCGCCTTGTTTTCGAGCGCAAGATCAACGATGTTGAAATAATGTTGAAGGTCGAGCACATTGAGATCTTCAATGACTTTTTCGTAGGTGATGTTTCCTTGCGAAAAACTTGCAGTTTGGTCGAATATCGAAAGTGCGTCTCGCATCCCCCCATCTGCCTTTTCGGCAATGATGCTGAGTGCCTGTTCATCGTAAGTGATGCCTTCCTTTTCGGCAACTGTTTTCAGATGGTTGATGATATCGGGCACGGTCATTCGCTCGAAGTCATAAATTTGACAGCGAGAGAGTATCGTCGGCAGAATTTTATGTTTTTCTGTCGTTGCAAGTATGAAAATAACATGTGCTGGTGGTTCTTCGAGCGTTTTCAAGAATGCGTTGAAAGCCGCCGTTGAAAGCATATGCACCTCGTCGATGATGAACACCTTGTAGCGCCCCATTTGTGGAGGGATACGCGTTTGCTCCATCAAGGTTTTTATGTTTTCCACAGAATTGTTACTTGCAGCATCGAGTTCAAAGATGTTGTAGCTACGTCCCTCGTCGAACGCCCTACAACTTTCGCATTGGTTGCATGCTTCGCCATTGCTGTCGGGCGTTTGACAGTTGATGGTTTTGGCAAAGATGCGTGCGCAGGTGGTTTTCCCAACCCCCCGCGGACCACAAAAGAGGTAGGCGTGGGCAAGTTTTCCACTCTTTACGGCATTCTTTAGCGTTGTTGTAAGTGCTTGCTGCCCAACCACAGAATCGAAAGTCATGGGGCGATATTTGCGTGCAGAAACGATATATTCAGCCATAATGAATTGTATTATAATTTTTGCAAAGGTAGTAAAAAACTTCAAACCTGATGCCTCTCAGTGGATATTATAATTTGTTAATTTCTTTAAAATCTGGCATCTTCTTTTATTTAATCTAAATGTTTTGGTTATTTTTGCAGATAGTTGTCGATGAGTGGCAACGCAATTTCTTTTAAACAATCAAGTAATAGTAACTAAGGTGGTTAAGTTTACGGGTCATATTTTCTACTTCCTGAGTAGGTTTAAGTATGGATTGGCAATCTTCTTTGGGATTTTGCTCATTGGTGTTTTGGGCGAAAATAGCCTTCTGAAGTATTTCAAAAATCGTTATCACATAGAAGAATTAGATGCGGAAATCAAGTATTATGAAGACCGTTATCAACGCGATATGGAACAATTGAAAGCCATTCAACGCGATCCGGATGCGATGACACGCATTGCTCGTGAACGTTATTTTATGAAGAAAGACAATGAAGACATCTTCGTATTGAGCGATGACAATCAACCAACCAGTAATATATTTAATGATGAAACAACTGAATAAGGCTGAGCAGATGCTCTTCGTTATGGGAGGGGCTTTGATGGTGGCAGGAATTATGCTGTTTGTCTTCTCTGTCTATCCATCCATTACTTCTTGGGTGGCATTTATCGGAATGATTTTGTTTGCTTTTATGCAAATGAAACAAACCTATGAGGGACGCGATTTGGTCATCAAACGCCTACGCAGAATTATGCACATTGCTGAAGCGGGCTTTGTTTTGACTGGTTTTTTCTTGGTGGAAAACCACTTTCATTTTCTTCTGCCGCTTTTTTCAAACTCAATAGGCGATTACGCAACCTATGTGAATGTCTTTCATAACAATTGGGTAGTGGTGTTGCTCATTGCGGTTGTGCTAGAAGTCTATACAACTTTCAGAATAGAAAGAGAACTGAAAAGGCAGGGATAAGTAATAGGCGAAAAAACGCTAAAAAACGATAGAAATACTTTAAATAGAATAAAAAACTTTCGTTACATCAAATTTACATTGTATATTTGTCGTGAACAAGTGGCATTCGATAATGAAAAAAATATTTTACACACTCTTCCCATTGTTTGCATTTGCATCATGTGCAACCAACTATAACATCCAAGGAACTTCAAACGTGTCTAGCTTGGATGGGCAGAAGCTCTATCTGAAGACTACCCAAGCCGATACATTGGTTGAAATAGATTCCTGCGATGTCATACACGGAAAATTTGCGTTTCACGGAAACCTCGATTCTGTGAAAGTGGTGCATATCTATATGGATAATATCAACCTCCAGTTTCCCATTGTTTTGGAGGAAGGCGACATTAATGTACGGTTGGATGATACACAGCAGAGTGTGAGCGGAACACCCTTGAACGACAAACTGAATGAGTTTTGGACACAATTCACCCGCATTCGCAATCAATATATGGAATTAGACCATCAAGAAAGTACTGCGATCATGAATGGACAAGACGAGACAGTGGTCAATGAAAGACTCATCAAGAAAGCTTTGGAGGTCTATGCGCATGGCGATAAGTTATTCACGAACTTCGTTTTAGATAATTTCGACAACATTCTTAGCTCTTGGGGCTTCTTTACACGCGTTACCTACGACACCACACCAGATGCTTACCCCATTTGGATGAATGATTATCTTTATGTGAATGCCATCAGTCAGTTGCCTGCGTGGGTGGAGTATATCATGACCAAAGCTCCAGAGAGTTTCAAGAATGCGCCCGACATCAAACGATTCTACAAGAATTTCCAACAAGCGCAGAGCGAAATGAATGGTATGGCAAGCCCACAAGGCACACATCCACACGCTGCCGATGCACCAATGGGCAACTCCAGCATCGCACCCCCAACACCAGCACAATTGGCGGGTGACTCTGTTGCATCACAACAATAATCTTTTTAAAGACAAAAGAGGATGAGGAAACTCATTACAGGAGGAGCGATTGTCAATGACAATCGGTGTTTCAAGGGGTCAATAATCATCGAAAACGACCTTATTCATGATGTCATCGAAGGCGAGGAATTGCCCAGTGGTGATTTTGATGAGATGGTGTATGCAACCAATTGTTGCATACTCCCTGGTGTGATAGATACACATGTGCATTTTCGAGAGCCTGGTTTAGAAGAAAAAGCAACCATCCAAAGTGAAACACGAGCTGCGGCTTATGGTGGGGTAACGTCGTTTTTCGATATGCCTAACACACTTCCGCAAACCACTACATTAGAAACATTGGCTGAAAAGTTTGCAATTGCTAAACAACAAAGCTACATCAATTATACATTCTTTTTTGGTGCGACAAACGGCAATGCTGCATTGATAAACCAACTGGATGTGCATAGCATTCCAGGCGTGAAACTCTTTATGGGTGCTTCCACTGGAAATATGTTGGTCGATAGGCTCACTGCCTTAGAAGCTATCTTTAAAGTGGCAGCTGAAAAAGGCTTACCCATCATGACGCATTGTGAAGATTCCACCATCATTAGCCATAATATGCAACATGCTAAAGAACGTTATGGCGATGACCCTCCCATTGAGCAGCATCATCTCATTCGTAGCGAAGAGGCATGTTGGCAATCCTCGCAGTTGGCTGTGAAACTTTCGTTGGCGCACAAAACACATTTGCACATTGCCCATCTTTCTACAGCACGCGAATTGTCGCTCATTGACGATTCTGAAGTGGCAAAATGGGTTACGTTGGAAGCCGTAATTGCTCATCTCTATTTCACGAACGAAGACTATTCAACGAGGAAAGCACGCATAAAATGCAACCCTTCGGTGAAAACGCTTGCCGATAGAGCCGCCTTGCGAGCTGCACTTGCCGATGGACGTATTTCAACCGTTGCCACAGATCACGCTCCTCACTTGCTTTCTCAGAAACAAGGGGGATGTGCAAAAGCTACATCAGGCATGCCCATGATACAATTTTCGTTGGTAACGATGCTTGAGCTGGTGGATAAAGGTGTTATCACCATCGAACGATTGGTTGATTTGATGGCACACACGCCTGCTCGTTTGTTTGCCATTCGCAATCGTGGCTATTTGCGAAAAGGCTTTAAGGCTGACATTGCCATTGTTGCACCACATCGCCCTTGGACAGTAGAAAAACAACTGATAGAGAGTAAATGCAAATGGAGTCCGATGGAAGGACATACCTATAATTGGAAAGTACTACACACTTTCTGTAATGGTAATCACGTACTTAATGAAGGACGGTTCGATGAGAATTGCCGAGGAGAAAAATTACTATTTAGATAAAATACACGAAAGATGGTTAGCAGGATAATTCTTCCCTTATTGATTAGTTTTCTACTGACGGATATTTACATTGATTATGCCTTTCTTCGAGAGTGCAAGAAGGGCTTGTTTTGGAAACGAATGGCTTTGTGGCTGCCCACAACTGGACTGATTGCCTACACGGTGATACTTTCCTTGTTGCCCGATTTTATTCCCGAAAACCATACCTACGTCTATGCTTATTTCTTTGTTCTTGGTGTTTTTACAGCACCGAAACTTGTGTTTGCGCTTTGTTCCATCCTTGGAAAGGGCGTTCAGAAGTTTCTGCTGAAGAGCAAACGCAACTTCGGCAATTACGTTGGAGGGTTGTTTGGTGTGTGTGTAGCCCTTAGCTATATATATGGTGTAACACTTGGCTTCTCCGAGGTGCGTGTGAAACATGTTGAATTGAGTTTTTCCGACCTGCCACCATCGTTTGATGGCTACAAAATAGTACATGTTTCAGATATTCATATCGGTACGTTCGATGGTTGGCGTAAGCAAATTCTTTTGGCAGAGATGGACAGTATTGCCAAACAAAAAGCCGACTTAATTCTCTTTACAGGCGATTTGCAAAACATACGTCCGCAGGAAGTGGAACGTTTGTATCCTCTTTTGCAACCTACCATGGATGGAACGATAGCTATTTTGGGCAATCATGACTATGCGGAATATGTCAAAGCTCCACCTGCCGAACTCGCAGCACAAGAAAAACGTTTGCAGCAGCTCATACGCGACAGTCTGAAATGGCAGTTATTGACCAACGAAAATCTCACGATTTATGCCCATCGAAACAGCCAGAAGGCTACGGAAAATGGGGTGGAGCGTCACGATGTAGACTCGATTATTATTTGTGGTGAGGAAAACGATGGAGAACCGCCTTTTCCAAAGAAAGTAGATGTGGTGAAAACCATGCGTGGCGTACAGAAAAATGCTTTCGTTATTATGCTTCAACACGACCCATCGGCATGGCGAAGAAACATTCTTCCGCAGACCAACGCACAACTGACGCTTAGCGGACATACCCATGGCGGACAAATGCAATTCTTCGGTTTTCGTCCTACGCAGCTGAAATACAAAGAGGACTACGGACTTTACGAAGAAAAAGGACGTTTTCTTTATATCACAGCAGGACTTGGCGGCTTGATGCCTTTCCGACTGAATATGCCCAACGAGGTAACGGTGATCACGCTAAAACATAAAAAGAAATAATAATAAGGAAAAAGCTATGACACAAAACAGGATGACTCGACAAGCCAATGGTAGTGTAAACCAGAAAGGAACGTTTTGGAGTGGACTTTTCAAAGTGTTTTATTCGCTCTATGCACTTTTTATTTATCTCCCGATTTTTCTCCTCATCTCCTTGCTCACAGCACTCACAACGCTCATCGGCTGCGCCTTGGGCAATGGACATTTTTGGGGTTATTATCCTGCAAAGATATGGGGATGGCTCGTTATCAGATTGCTTTTCCTGCCCGTTCATGTAGAGGGCAGAGAACATCTGTTGCCTAACCAAAGCTATGTGTTTGTTTGTAACCATCAAGGAGCGTTCGATATTTTTCTTGTTTATGGTTTTTTGGGGCGTAACTTCAAATGGATGATGAAAAAAGGCATACGCAAAATACCTTTCATTGGGGTTGCATGTGAGTATGCGCGTCATATATTCGTAGATAAAAGTGGCGCAAGCAAGATAAAGAAGACCTATGATCAGGCGCGTGAAACACTGAAAGAAGGTATGTCATTGGTTGTCTTTCCTGAAGGCGCACGCACCTATGACGGACGTATGAGAAAATTCCGACGTGGTGCATTTATGCTTGCCGATGAACTCCAACTGCCCATCTGTCCGATAACCATCAATGGTTCGTTCGATGTAATGCCTCGAACCAATGACTGGCACTTCCCCACATGGCATCCTCTGCGGCTCACGATCCATCGCCCGTTCATGCCAGAAGGACAGGGAAAAAAGTCTGAACAAGAAATGATCGACGAGAGTTTTTCCATCATCCATTCTGCGCTTGCCGATGAGTATAAAATGTAAAGAAAATAGCAATAAAAATGTAGTTTACAAGTGAGCCTCAGTTGCAATGCAGCTGAGGCTCACTTGTGTCCTAACTAAGGCTCACTTTCAAGGCAAGTGTAGGATGTTAAACCCACATCGGTCATTAGAGACCAAGGGGATTGCGCCTGATTATTTGTGCAGGTTGTTTAGCGTTTTCTCGCAGATGTAGCGGGCTACTTCAAGAGAAAACGATGAAGAAGATGCCGACAAGCAGGTGCAAGCAGTTGGGAAGTAAATAAAGAAGAGAAAAAGAAAAACCTCACGGTCTAATGACCGAATTGGGTTTATAGAGGTTGGTTTTTGTCAGTCTTTCCCAAAACCTTTAAAACGTAGATGAGGCTAAACAATGCAATGATTGTTTCGGCAATATAGATTCCTCTGTAGCCAAAGATTTCACCAATGCTTCCAGCCGCAACGGCAATGAGCATACCGCTTACGTGTGTGATAACGATTTGAACCGTGAAATCCGTTCCTTCTCTTCCTGGACGCACACAGCCCATAGCCGATGTGTAAACCACTACGGTTGCCAGTCCGTAGCAAGCCTGAATGTAAATGATGCCTATGAGGAAAGCCACTTTATGGAAGTCGAAAAATGATAAGGCAAGAAAATAGCTCGGTGCAAGGAGAATGAGAAAAGCCATCAAGATGCGTGCTTTTTCAATGCCCATTCTTCTGACAATCCACCCCGATAGCCATGCACTGACGAAGGATGCAGAGGTGCCAACGATGCCCGTCAAGAAACCAATCTCTTTCATCGAATAGCCCATGTCTACGAGATAGGGGCGAAGTGTGGAAATGATACCAATGATGCCCATATAATAAAGGAGCAAGAAACCGATTTGTTTCCATATTTTTCGTTGTGTGAAAAACCAAATGAAGTCGGCTAATTTTGCTCTTTCCCTAGGTTGTTTCTCTTTCACATGGATGTTTTTATTGAACAACAACGGTAGGAGCATCAGTAGGACAAAGAGCGACAGGCAAGGCACAACTACCTGCCAACCATATTCATGCAGGACAATGAGCAAGAGACCGCTGCCGATGATTGTTCCACCGAAGCTGCCCATAGATTGCATGCTGTTGAGCAAACTATGATCTTGTTTGCGAAAAGAAAGAATCGCCAATGCATCGGTGGCAATGTCTTGAGTTGCCGAAGCAAGCATGGAAATGAAAACAAGGATGATAACCTGTGTTACTTCAGATTTTACATCGAAAAAGCCCGTAAAAAGTAGGGCAAGTGCATAGACGATTTCACAAGAAAAAATGGTGTGTTTATAGTCCTTTGTTGTGATGCAATGTCGATCGATAAGGGGCGACCAAAGGAATTTTATGAGCCAAGGAAGGCGCACAAGATTAAGAAGTCCGATGGTGGCAAGGCTATAGTTGCCCTCTCGCATGGTTACTTGCAGGGCTGTCATTAGAAAAGTGGAAGGTACAAATTGGGCAATATAGAGCGTGAGGAAAGTCCCCAAGCTCATTGTTTGCTCCTTTGTGATAGAATGGTTGCTGATTGTCATTGATCGCTTTGTGTGTAGTGTTTTTTGTTTTTGTATTGATGGAACTTTTTCTTTCTCTTTCAGTCGCATAGCCCGCTATGCTCCTTTAAATCAAAAGAAAAATCTAAATGTCTAAAAAGCAAAAATCCTATAAAGGTTATTTATAGAACCTGCCTTAAACCCAAATCGCTCATTAGACCGCCTGGGTTTCCTTTTTATTTTATTTAATAACTTCCCAACTGCTTACATCTGCTTGTCGGTAGCTTCTTCATTGTTTTCTCTTGAAGTAGCTTGCTACATCTGTGAGAAAACAATGAAGAAGCTACACAGACCATCCAGATGCAATTCGTTTGATCTCTAATGACCGAGTTGGGTTAAAAATTAAGCACAATTGACATACCCCAAGTCATAGGACGCCCTTCTTGTGCATAGTCGTTCTTGCCTGATTTAAATCCATAGGCAACGTAGCGTGTGTTGGTCAGATTCTTTCCCCATATTTCCCACGTGAAGATCCCTTTTGAGAAACTTGCCTTTGCGTGTAGCGTTGCATAGAAATTCTGAAATGCTTGGTTGTCGTCAGCCCAATAAATGCGTCCTAATCCCTTCATACCCGCACTAAGTGTGATCTTGTCGAACCATTGAATGGGGCGGAAGGTGTAAAGTCCGTTGAGTGCCAATGTGTGATTGGGAACCATAGGAAGAAGACGGTCGGTGTAGTCTTCCTTTGCATTTTTTCGATAATCGAGGTATTTTGCCTTTGTGTAGCCATAGGCAAGCGACCATTCCATGTTCTTGAACGGACGATAGATGAGTGAAAATTCCATCCCCTTGCTACTCGTGTGTCCAGCATTCGTGAGCATCGTACCTTTTCCAGGAACGACAAATGATGTTTGCATGTCGCGCCAGTCGATGTAGAAGAAATCAATTTCGGTTGTCAATCTTCCGTTAAAGAAATGATTACGTGCGCCAACTTCATAATTCCAGCTGTATTCTGGATTGTAGCCAATTTGACTTTCGTGCTCAAAAATCGTATTGACGCCCCCAGCTTTGTAGCCTCGTGTGATGTTGGCATAATAAAGGTGCTGTTTTGTTGTGAGATATTGGAGGGAGAATTTGGGTGTGATCTGGCGGAAATGATTTTTTCCTTGAAATTCTGTTCCTGTTTTTGAAAGTGTTTTGTAATTTTCTTTGTAGTTAAAATAGGTGCACTTTGAGCGTTCGTAATCAAATCGCAAACCTGCAGTAACGGATAATCCTCGCCACAGATTGTAGGAACTTTGATGATAGAGTGCCAAAGAGAGGGTAGGGGTGGTGGTATGGGTGAACGACAATGCGTTTGCAGCCAACATTTGGTTGGTTATCATTTGGTTAGAATGGAGCAACATACCAAATGCGCCCACAATCCATTGATACCTTCCTTTGTGTGCCGATTTGAGCGTTAGCTCTTGTGTGTACATATTTTGAAGGTAGCGATTGATGACAAAGAAGCGGTCGGCCGTGGTGAAGTCTTGGTCGATTCCAAGATTGGTTTTTAGGAATTGATAAGCCGATTGACTGTTGAAACTAATGCGGTTGTCGGTGTATTGTGCATTAAAGCCCGTTGAAGAAATGAGTCTTCGGAAGTGACTGTAACGATTATAGCTGATGGGTTGGGCTTGTCGGCTTTGCAAATCATAAGGTGCGTAAGGATAACCACCTTGATCGCTGTAAGCCAATGACGTGTTGAGGCGGAACGTCCAGTGCATATTGGGTTGCCAATAGAAACCCAATCGGTTTTGCGTTTCGTTTATTTTGTCTACCTTTTCTTTTAAAAAGTCGTTGTGGTATGCCCCATCATTGTGATGGTAAGAAGTCGAAGCGGAGATCCCGAATTGTTCATTGAGTTTGGAATAGTGGCTTGCTTGAAGGTTGATATCATTAAAACGACCATAGCCGAGTTTAATGTTTGTAGCTTGATAATTCAATGGATTTGGGGTAAAAACGTTGATAATACCACCGATGGCATTTCGTCCGTAGAGCGTTCCTTGTGGACCCCGCAACACCTGTACTTCGGCTGCATCAAAGAGAGATATGTCGAAAGCCGAATTATCAAAGTTAGGCACACCATCTATGTAATAACCCACTGCCGATGCTTTGGCTTTTGCACCTATTCCACGTATAAATACAGGCGTGTTGGCTCTTGAGCCATAGTCGGGCATATAGAAATTGGGCATAATTGCGGTGAGCTCCTTTGGACTGAGTAGTTCGTGGGCTTGCAAATGCTTTGTGGTAGCGCGTGAAACCGCTGTAGGTGTGAGGTTTCTTGGGTTTTGTTTGAAGTCGGTTACAACAACTTCGTGCATCGTAATGACTTTACCACCAGTCGAATCGGTGGGTGTTTCTGGTTGACCGCTCAACAATAGCGGTGCTAAAAAAAGAATGTTCAACATAATTAAAACTTGTTTCGCTCGTAAATTATGGTGCAAAGGTAGTGTATATATGTAAGGTTTGCAATCCTAATTTGTGATGAAATCTTTGTCGGTGGGCAAAGAGTTTTCTTGGTCTATGTGGCGCAAAAAGTGGTCTTTTTCTTTTCTTGAGGTGAAAAAAAGGAGAAAAAGTGGTTTATTTAAAAAATAATCACTACCTTTGCCCCGCATATGCACAATGGGCTTGTTTGGATTTGACGGCAAGACGAGATGGTATGTAAGCATGCGGAGCATCGTTAGCTGGCTCCTAAATCATAGTTATCAAAAAATTAATTGGCGAAAATAACTACGCTCTCGCTGCCTAATCGAAGTACAGTAGATTACTGGCTTTATTGCATCACAAGGTGATGCAACGAGACATCGCTCTACGGATGTTGTTCCGAATCTAAGGATCAAGCGGTGCAGAATAAATCGGAAATAGTCTGTGTAGGTCTCAATGCGCAGATGAAACGAAAGAGAATAAGACAATGGTTGGTGGTTCAGGTCTTGCCATTGTACGAAAATGAAGGCTGAAATAAGCATGTAGAAAGCGTATGGTTTCCTTGTGCGGACGTGGGTTCGACTCCCACCAGGTCCACAATCAAAGAATATGTAGAGCTGTAAGTTGAAGAATTTGCTTTGCTTTTCTTTGAAGAATTTTAAGTGATAGTAAAAAGATGGTAAGATGAAAATTATAGGATAAGCAAATCAATATAAAATGCTTTGATTATATAAAATATAAACTGATTAAAAACATTAGATTTATGAAAAAATTATTCGTGGTAGCAGCTGTTATGTTGGCAGCTGTAGGTGCACAAGCACAACGTGCTGTTGGTTCTTGGAGTTTCCAACCAAAAGTGGGTATGAACGTTGCAGATCTCACTAAAACAGATGGTTCTGATGCGCGCATCGGTCTTGCTTTGGGTGCAGAAGCTGAATACCAATTGACTGATTTGTTTTCACTCACAGGTGGTGTGATGTATTCTCAACAAGGGACAAAAGCGTCTGGAGACATGGAATTTGATGACTTCTCTGTTGATGGTACTGTAACATTTAAATTGGATTACATCAATGTGCCTATTCTTGCCAATGTTTATGTGGCTAAGGGGCTTGCAGTGAAACTCGGTGTGCAACCAGGTTTCCTCGTAAACGATCAAATGAAGATTAAAGCTATGGGGCACTCTGTAACCAAAGATCTTCCAAGTGATGCAGGAGTAAAAACTTTTGATTTTTCTATTCCTGTAGGTGTGTCTTACGAATACAAAAACGTTCAACTTGACGCACGTTACAATTGGGGTTTAACCAATGTTGCAAAAGATGGCGATGCGAAGAACAGCGTATTCCAATTCACACTTGGGTATAAGTTCTAAGAAGTATTTGAAAGTTCTGAAAATAAGATAGTTAATTAACTTATAAGACTTTGTGGTTTAGCCTGCAAAGTCTTATTTTTTTGTGCTTGTGTGTCAGAAAGGAAAAAATGTTGTAACTTTGTGGCAAAAACAGAGAAAGAACAAGATATGGAAGACGTCCGGCAGCCGCTTATCGGTATGAATGTGCAAGAATTGAGAAGTCTTGTAAAGGAATTGGGAATGCCCGCTTTTACAGGTGGACAAATCGCAAAATGGCTTTATCTACACCATGTGCGGAGCATAGACGAAATGTCCGACATTTCAAAAGTCAATCGCGAGCGGCTCAAGCAAGTCTATACCGTGGGCTGTAAAGATCATATTGACGCACAATATTCAAAGGATGGAACCATAAAATATCTTTTCCCAACCAGCAATGGTAAGTTTGTTGAGACGGTTTATATCCCCGACGGCGAACGAGCTACGCTATGCGTGTCATCACAAGTGGGTTGCAAGATGAATTGTCTTTTTTGTCAAACAGGTAAGCAAGGCTTTGAAGGCAACCTTACAACAGCCGATATCATCAATCAAATCTATTCGTTGCCCGAACGAGAAAAGCTCACCAACATTGTTTTCATGGGACAAGGCGAGCCATTGGATAATTACGAGAACGTGTTGAGAACCACGCAAATTATGACCGCAGACGATGGTTACGCATGGTCGCCCAAACGAATAACTGTGAGTAGTATTGGTGTGAAGAGCAAATTGAAACGTTTTTTGGAAGAAAGCAACTGTCACGTGGCAATCAGTATGCACGCCCCCACACCTGAACAGCGTGCAGAAATTATGCCAAGCGAACGTGCTATGTCGATAGTTGAAATTGTTCAGATGCTTGAAAATTATGATTTCTCTCATCAGCGAAGACTTTCTTTTGAATATATCGTTTTCAAAGGACGAAATAATTCAAAAAAAGATGCCGATCAAGTCATTGCGTTGGTGAAACATTTAGACTGCCGCATCAATCTCATTCGATTCCATGCAATACCCAATGTGCCACTCGAAGGCGTCAGTGACGAAGAGATGGAGCAGTTCCGCAATTATTTGACAGCACACGGCATCTTCACCACCATCCGAGCGAGCCGCGGACAAGACATCTTTGCAGCTTGCGGATTGCTCTCAACAGCCAAAAAATCGAAAGAAGCATAAACATAAAAGCCCTAAAACGGAATTAAAATGACGATGAACAGAAAAATACGTGTTGCCATTACGCACGGCGATACGAATGGAATAGGATATGAATTGATTTTCAAAACCTTTGAAAATCCAACGATGCTTGACCTCTGTACACCCATAATATATGGTTCGCCAAAGGTTGCAACTTATCATCGTAACCTCTTAGACATACCCGCTAATTTCACGATAGTGCATCATGCGGATGATATAAAAGACGGACGTATCAATCTGGTGCCTGTTTTCGATGAAGAAATCAAGGTGGAACTGGGTGTGCCTACTGAAGAATCGGGTAATGCAGGGCTTATAGCTATCAATAAGGCATTAGACGATTACCGTGCAGGTGTGTTTGATGTGCTCGTTACTGCTCCAATAGAAAACAGTGAGGCGTTTCGTTTCAGCGGACAAAGTAGATACATCGAAGACCACCTCGGTTTAGAAGAAAAAGGACTTTCCATTCTCGTTAATGAGCAAATGAGAATAGCATTGGCGACGCGTAATCTTCCACTTAAGCAAGTGGCAGAATCGTTGACAATAGAAGACCTAATAGAAAAGACAACCATTTTCCATACAAGTCTTAAGCGCGATTTCCGTATTTCTAACCCACGCATTGCCTTGCTTGCACTCAACCCCAAAGCGGGCGAAAACGGACTCTTGGGTTCTGAAGAATTAGAGATCATCAATCCAGCCGTGAATGCACTTGCCGATCAAGGTATTCAAACCTTTGGAGCATATCCTTCAGACGAGTTTTTCGGCAATGGATATTGGAATGAGTTTGATGGCGTTGTGGCAATGTATTATGATCAAGCCATGATACCTTTCCGAGCATTGACAACAGATAGCGGTGTGAACTATTTAGGTGGGCTCAAGCTCGTTCGCACATCCCCAGAAGGTACAATCGATATTTCGTTGGCAGGTAGAAATTTTGCAGATGCTGCACCTATGCGCCATGCTATTTATACTGCAATCGACATCTATCGCCATCGCAAAACGTATGATGAACCACTGAAAAATCCGCTCGAAAAACTCTATAAAGAACGCAGAGACGATAGCGAGAAAGTGCGCTTTGCCGTTTCGAAACAGAAGGATGATGTGCCAAATAAAGCAGAATAAACGCTTTCTAAGATTTTAGGTGAGTAACAGGAAATGGCAAAAAAACATCAAAACCTCTTCTTTCTCTTTGGCATAGGCTTACTTTTGCTTATGGCGTTGCAGCTCGACTTTTCTGAAGTTTGGAAAGGATTGCATGATGCGGGTTATTACTTTTTTGCCGTCTTGTTGCTTTGGGCAGGTCTTTATGTTTTTAATACAGTCTCTTGGTACTTCATCATTAAAAGTCAGGAAACAGAAAAGAAAAACCAACGCAGTGTCTCTTTTTGGTGGCTTTACAAGGTGAGCATATCTGGCTTTGCGTTGAATTACGCCACACCTGGTGGACTGATGGGCGGTGAACCCTATCGCATCATGGAGCTAACCCCTAAGATAGGTGTTGAACGTGCAACATCTTCGGTGCTTCTTTTCGTTATGACCCACATATTTAGCCACTTTTGGTTTTGGTTGTTGAGTATTCCTTTGTTTGTTTTCACACAGGAAGTGAGCTTTTTCTTTGGCATTATTTTGCTTTTAGCAGGTGGTTTTTGTTTGTTAGCCATTTGGTTTTTCTTGTCGGGCTACAAAAAAGGCTTGGCTTTTCGGGCAATGAATGTCCTGTGTCATATCCCTGGCATACGCAAACGTGCAAGTCGATATGCCGAAGAAAAAAAGGAACAACTGGCGAAGATCGATCAGCAAATCGCCTCGCTTCATGGACAAGACAAGAAAACATTCATCACTGTGGTGCTTTCAGAATTTCTTTGCCGAGTTTTTAGTGCATTAGAAATCTATTTTATTTTGCTTGTTCTCCTGCCTTCTGTGAATTATCTTGATTGCATTCTCATTCTCTCTTTCACTTCGCTTTTTGCCAATCTTCTCTTCTTTATGCCGCTTCAATTAGGAGGAAGAGAAGGCGGTTTTCTCATGTCTGTTTCTGGTTTGGGACTTACAGCCAATGCTGGTATTTTCGTTGCATTGATAGTGAGGATTAGAGAATTGATATGGACAGCCATTGGTCTCTTGCTCATTAAACTGTTTAAACCCAAATCGGTCAATTAGAGTAACGGGATGCTTAAAAAAGGGGTCTAATGACCGATTGGGATTAAATCAGACGAAAAAGGCTACAAAATATCTGCAAGAATTATACTACGAAGGTACAAAATCTTGCAGATATAAGCAAAAGGGTAGTAAACAGTAAATTAGGGATGTATAAATCTTTAAGGGGGGAGATAGCAATAATTTTTAATATGCTTTCAGAAGTGCATTATTAATAGACTTGTCAATATTTATTTCTCCTTGCTCTGTTTTCTTGCCATAACCCATATTGTATGTTAATTTTAGATTTACACATCTTCCATCACTTTCGCTATAACTCCAGCTATTTTGATTGTAATAGCCATAATTCATAGAAGAATGTGATACGTTATAACGTTTGAAAGGGTTTCGTACCACTCCTTCAACAGAAAAAGCCTTATGTTTCCAACTTACAGAAAGTTCATACACGGGCTTTCTATGTGTAAAATAAGGTTCACTTACAAACAGAGTAGTATATGGAGTCTTATAAGTAGCTTTAAGTAGTAGATTACCAATAAGATAAGTGGCAGATAAACGAGCTCTCAGGATGTTTTTATAGATATTATAATGCTTGCCTTTCAGAGCATTGTATTCCTCTATAGCTGTAAGATTCAAGCGTAACTTATCGTTAAAAGCATTATATGAGTAGGATACCGTAAGTATATTTCCGTAAAGGGTGCCGTCATTAACTCTCGTATCAGATATGGTGTTCTCATCAACACTATACACATGACAAATATTATCGAAGTATATGATGTTATTATAGGATACGGATATTTTCGATTTTCCAAATTGTCCGTTATAAGATAAAGTGTTGTTCAGCGCACGCAGTGTCCCAAGATCAGGGTTTCCTTTTACCACTTCAAAGAAAGACTTCCTTATTACCATTTTATTTTTGTCTGAAGGATTAAAGAGAGTATGCGTATAAAGTCCATTCAATGACAGTGAATTATGACTGTTTATTATGTAATTTCCCCCATAAAAAGCTATAGGATGGCAATAGTCATAATGATTTGTATTCAAACTTACGGCAGTATTAGAAATTCCTGTAGATAGGTAAAAATAATATTTTTCTGAATTTTTGCTGATTTGAAGCATTCCCGTAGTCACATCTGTTATAAGTGTTTGATAGTCATTCAAGTTCCCATTATAGGTGTCTTTATAATAGTTATGGTCATGAGAGGCTACTGCTGTCAGAGTATAATTGTTTCTTAATGTTTTGAAATATTGAATCTTTCCCATTATTGCACGGTTTTTCTCATGACTTTCTGTAGAAATAGAAGAATGTCCAGTCTCGTTATATAAACTTGAGTATCTGTTTTCTCCATAAGAGAAAGCCCCTATAAAATCAAGCGTCTGCTCTTTAGGAAGCCACATCGTATAGTTTGCATAAACAGAAGGAGAGATATTTCTACTTTGGGTTGTAACACTCTTCAAGGTAGAACCCTTGAACATGCCACTATATGCAACATTGCTAATTGAAACGGATTGTGGTATCGCTTGGCGAACAAAAGAAGCATATATGTTGAACCGATGGTTGCTACCGATAGATGTAAGTTTAACTTTTCCTCCTTGATTGTTGGTCTTACAGGATGACGATATTGGGGTATAGCTTCTTTCAAGCGTATTACGATCAGAGAAAATATACTTGTCCACCCCTTCGCTATAGCTGTGGTCATGGTTCCAATCAAACGAGGTTGTAACCGAAAGTGTTAAGCCTTTATAAGTGTAGTCCATATAGCCAAGATAATTTCCTTGTTTGTAAGCAAATCCTTCCTCTGCCGATAGGTATACATTTCCCCCATACTTGTATTGTGTTGTAATGAAATTGATAACACCAGCTTTCCCCGCATATTTTCCTCCGGGTGTACGAATATACTCAATAGATTGCACATTCTTTGCCCGGAGCATAGCTACTTCTTCATTTGATACTTCCATTCCATTGACGCATATCACGACACTTCCACCATTTTTTGTAGTAATGTTATATATGTGGGTATCAATTTCTAATTCGGGAGAGTTTATTACGTCCAGCAGTTCAAATCCATTAGTGGCATGCTTCCTTTCTAATGCAGTTGGACGCAAAATGGTTTTTCTTGGAGTCTCTATCTGATTGGCACCATTAACGATTACTTCTGGCAAGCTTTGCGCTTGCAACGTGTCCTGATCCTGCACTTGAGCAAAGGAATCAAGAATAGAAATAAAGATAATTATTGCAGAAAATAAGTATTTCATATAATATTAACGTGAGTTCAACGAATTATAAGTCCTTGTAAATTTGGTGATTAGCGAAATTTGTTGTACCTTTATGGTATTGAAATACAAAGAATTACAAACAAAAATCGCTATGATCACCGAGGATAAAGTTACGGAAATATTTTGTATGGCAGATGACTTCTGCAAGTTTTTTGATGCAATGATGGCAAAATATACGCTAAAACCGGTCAATAAGAGACAATATCACCGTGATTCCACGATGTCCAAGGCTGAAATCATGCTGATTATGATACTCTTTCACGCTTCAGGCTATCGTTGCCTGAAGTATTTCTATCTTGAAAAGGTATGCAAGCATTTACGTCATCTGTTTCCCGAGGTAGTCATCTCTGCCTATTGCCTGTTTCCAAAGAAGCCGTGTATCAATGTACAAAGGACATTGGACACACAACTTGCTTTGTTCTGATTTCGTCGAACTCACGTTAATTTAAGAGAGTTTGCTGAATTCGAAAGCTCAGTTGGCTCTCTTTTCTTTTTTTATGATACGATGAAAATGTCATAAACCTAAAATCCGCAACTATCATCCAATACACGATTAAGGGTAGATTTATGAGTCGTTAGTAGCAGCTTTCAGTAAAAAGCAACAGCACAACATCAATATGTAGCCACCATCCCCTTACCCCACGATGCGACTTGAGGTAA
>JALFSW010000008.1 GCA_022779305.1 Prevotella sp.
GCCGATGCCTTCTTTGCCATACACTCCATTGCAGATACAGCATGGAAAAACAAACAATCACAACTCGAAGCCATCAGTACTATCCTGGCGTTATAGGATAGGACTGAGGCCTACCCATTGACTATTGCTGTATAGTTACCCATAAACCAAAAACAAATAAAATGAAAAGAATTATTTTATCCTTATTAGGATTCATCACTTTAGTGAGCTGTACCCAAAATTCTACAATATGTAGATAAAATTTATAGATTTTAAATCTACAACTTAGATTGTAGAATTTTGTAGAAGTTTTATACTGACTATCTATAAAATCAGAATATAGAATGAAGAGGATTATTTTATTCAGAATCTCAAGGTAATAGAACAATGAAAATTAGCTATGCAACTCTAAGTGTTTATAATATAGCATTCTACTTTCTTTCTACTATATTTTTACACTTTAACTACAATTTTTGGAATAACTTTGGAATTATAATTGCATGCATATTAATAGTCATCGAATTAAATGCTTTTAGAAGAAAAATAATTAAAAATAAAAGAATTTTTATATATATAACATTAAATATCCTATATATAATCATGATAGTTTTTGATCTTACGAATGAACCTATTTTCTAAAAATAAGACTTCTTTTTTATTAGGCTTGTCTATTTGTATCTCTTTTTCTTGCAGTGTATTTAATAAAAAAGATACTATGAAAAAAGATAAAACGAAGCAAAGATATGCTCGTTTTATAAGTGATTCTGTAGCATCTGTGAAACACAAGATACTCTCAACCGATAATATTCAATGGGAATTTACAATACTCTTGAAAAATAATAGCTATGAGAAGATATTTATAAATGATATAGTCTTAGAATGTAATTGTATCAAATATAAATTAGAAAAAAAACCTTTTACTTTTAATGAAACAAAGAAATTGATTTTTCTTTATTTACAAAATAAGAACAACTATTATTTCAATAAAAACATCGTTATAATTATGAACAATGGAAAGTATTTTTATAACATCAATCTAAAACAATCAGAATTAGATAAATAAAAACGCAAAATAGCGTATAGTGCTTTTTATATTTTTGCATTCTCATAAATTGCTAAAATCCCACATTAACAAATTCCTATTTTATTATCCATTTAATCCTATGTTTTTGCGATTTTTCTATATTCCCTTTCTATTCAAGGCTAATCATTCCTTTCTTATGTTTCTCTGAAGAAATCCAGAGCCTCTTTGATGGCTGTTTCGTCAATGGTTTGATTGATTTTCAAATTACCGATGTCGGAGAGTAACGTAACATTGATGCCGTGAGCATCGTTCTTTTTGTCATGGTGCATGAAGGCAATCAATGTATCGTAGTCATCACAAGTAATGGGAAGTTTGCCATAATGTGCCTTGAGGTAATTCACGGTTTGTCGCATCTTCAATACAGGGAAGCCCATTTTCACGACCGAGAGGTAAAGTTCGCATACCATGCCATAGGCAACAGCATAGCCGTGCAAAATGGGTTTGTGCATCAATGCCCATGCTTCAAAAGCATGACCAAAGGTGTGTCCAAAATTTAGTGCTTTTCGCAACCCCTGTTCCTGTGGGTCTTGCGCAACAATGGTTTGCTTAATGCCAATGTTTTCTGGAAGGAAGTCAGCAAGCGTGTCGATAGTAAACGTGTCAAAATTGTTTATCATAAGCATTGCCCACATTGTTTCTTCGGCTATCAACGCATGTTTGAGCATTTCGGCATAGCCACTCAGGCGGTTTTCTCGGTCGAGTGTTTTGAGCCAAGCTGTGTCAATGAAGACCGCTTCCGGTTCTGCAAACATACCTATTTCGTTCTTCAGTCCGCCAAAATTTATCCCCGTTTTTCCGCCAACACTCGCATCGACCATTGCCAAAAGCGAAGTGGGAATGTTGAGAAACCGCATACCTCGCTTAAAGGTGGAAGCCGCAAAACCGCCTATGTCAGTTATCATTCCGCCACCAATGTTGATGAGCACGGAGTGGCGCGTTGCTTTGTGGGTTTGCAGGGATGTCCAAATGTGTTGCAAGGATTGCAGATTTTTATTCGCTTCATCGGCAGGAATGGTGATAATGGTTGCATCATTGAGAAAGGGCAGGGTAGAGGAGAACCCGTTATAGATTTCGTTGAGGTGGCTGTCTGTCAAGACAAAAATGCGATCGGGACTTAACGCTGCAAGGTGCGACGACAAGTCGGAGGCTATCTGTTTTGTGAAAACGAGCGAATGGTTCATTTGTTGATTGATTTCTATGTTGGGACAAATTTACTATTTTTTTCTGAATAAACGATTATAAAGATTTTGATGAGAAAAGATATTTCAATAAATCATTGAGTTTGTGAATAAAAAGAAAATAGCAAGCAATATGTTTTGATACAAATCAATTTTTCTTTATCTTTGCATTCCAAGGGTGAGTCGATCACTCATCGATTATGTTGAATATCCAAAAATCTTATAAACATATGAAAATATCAGAAAGATTTATCAATTATACGAAGTTTGACACCCAATCGTCAGACGAGTCTACGACAGTTCCCAGTACGGCAAAGCAACTTGTTTTTGCTAAATATCTGAAGGAAGAACTCGAAAGAGAAGGACTTCAAGAGGTGGAAATGGACGAAATGGGTTATATCTATGCCACGCTTCCATCAAACATTAAGGAAGAAGTTCCAACCATAGGGTTCATTGCCCATTATGACACTGCGCCCGATGCAAGCGGTGCGAATATCAAAGCACGCATCGTTGAAAATTATGACGGAGGCGATATAGAGCTTAACCCAACGATGCTTTATTCGCCCCAACAATTCCCAGAGTTGCTCGCTCATAAAGGAGAGGACCTTATTGTTACGGACGGAACAACGCTACTCGGAGCAGACGACAAGGCTGGTATTGCCGAAATCGTTCAGGCGATGTGCTACTTGAGAGATCACCCAGAAATCAAACACGGAAAAATCAGAGTGGGTTTCAATCCCGATGAAGAAATTGGTAAAGGTGCGCACCACTTTAATGTAGAGAAATTTGGCTGCGAATGGGCTTATACGATGGATGGTGGCGATGTCGGTCAATTGGAATATGAAAATTTCAATGCCGCTGGAGCAAAGGTTTTGATACATGGTGTGAGCGTTCATCCAGGATATGCAAAAGGTAAGATGGTAAATGCCAGCTTATTGGGAATGGAGTTTAACAGTATGTTACCCCAAGAAACACCTGAAACTACAGAAGGATATGAAGGATTTTTTCATCTCATAGGTGTTGATAGCCGATGTGAAGAAGCAAAGTTGAGTTACATCATTCGCGATCATGACAGAAACAAGTTTGAAATGCGCAAGCAAGTGATGGAAGCATGCGTAAAGCAAATGAATGAGAAATATGGTACAGGAACGGTTGAACTCAGCATGAACGATCAATATTATAATATGAAAGAGAAGATTGATCCAAATATTCATGTAATCGATCTAGTGCTCAAAGCAATGGAAGAAGCCGATGTTAAGCCCTTGGTACAGCCCATTCGTGGGGGAACTGATGGGGCGCAGCTCAGCTTTAAGGGTTTGCCCTGTCCTAATATCTTTGCAGGTGGTGTGAATTTCCACGGTCCTTACGAGTTCATCTCTATTCAGGTGATGGAAAAAGCAATGCAGGTGATAGTTAATATTTGCCAACTCACAGCACAACACAAGCAATAAAACTATTTGAAAAAGACATAAAAAGAAAGTCGTTGTCTTTTCTTTCTGTTGTAACTGAATAATAGACTATCTATATTCAGTCCATCGTAGGAAGAAAAGGTAACGACTGTTTGTGTTTTAGAAAACTTTCAGAAGATGCTTAACAGCTGTTATTGTTTTGTATCTGTCTAAAAACGGGTCATCACTTCTATCACAAATTTATCTTTGTCGGAGGTCTTGATGATGGCGTCTTGACGATAGAAATACTTTTCGTAATTGATTCTTATGTCAGATATAAAAGGTTTGTCGATACTAAGCGTAATACCACTTGTGAGGCGTGAGCGTTGATAATCATTGATTTTTAATGCACCTGCCTTGTCTTCAATGCCATCAAGATAGCGCTTTCCGTCGCTGTGGTTGGTCAGGAAATCATAGCGGATAAGGGGTGAAATCTTAGAGAAAAAACAATTGCGCAATGGAATGTCGTAATTAACGAACGCATTTACGGAATGTACACTTTGGAAAGCCTCATCTGCATAATGTTTATAAAGATATTCTGCCTCAGCACGAAAACTTTTGTGGTGATAGGCAATGCCAATGTCATACATATAGATTGCCACTGCATCTGGTTTCACTTTCTGTGTACTCAAAACTACATCAAAGCTTTGGGGTAAAAGAAACTGAACCTTAGCTGAATAATTCAGCGAATGTGTCCAATAGTCTTTCTGATTTGTCAATCCCGATCCATTGAAGAAACCCGCTTCCATTTTGATAGGAAAACCCAAATGAAGTGTGTAGCCTATGGTTGCGCCCACATCACGCACATTCCCAACTTGTTTGGCAATGAATGAGCGATTAGCAAAATATTGTTCGTGGGGCGAACGATGTGCGTCTATAGAAAAAGGAACACGCATCTGTCCGATTCTGAAATTAAGTTTCGATGTGGGTTGAATGCGAGTGTAGGCATCGAGCATACGGATGCGCCCTTCATCCGATAGATCGATCTGGGCTTTGTAATATATCTTCTCGCTCACTTGCCCTTCCACGCTTACTCGAGCATTTCTCACTTCAAAGCGTCCTTTCCTCTCTTGCGGTTGGAATTCATATTTTCCGCGCAATGTTCCTTGAATTTTAGGTGTGAAAAAACGCTTTTCTTGGGCTTGCATTGACACACAATGAACACCTAAAAATGCTAAAATCAGCAAAGAACCATACTTTTTAAAGTTCATAATCATTATTGGTTTAATATCTCGTTGCAAAGGTAAGAAGCGATTGCTACAATTCTTTGTCAATGATATTTCAATCCTGTTTCAATATGAATAAATGATTAATACCACTGAATGGTGTTTGTTGAGCCACTTCGTTTATCGTATTTGAGTGCGTCGGTGAGCGTTGCGGCATTCACCCTGAAAGTGAAATTATACGATGTGTAGGGTGCTAAAACGATCGAAGCACTCATGTTGAAACAGTGAATGTCACGCGAAATACTTGCCGTTGTCATACTCATTGCATGGTTCTCAAAGTCGTATCCACTAGCAAAGTTAAAATTCCAACCATCGCTGAGGCGTATGTTTCCACTGACGTTCAGCGTGTGAGAGAACTTATAAGGATAGCGCATCGTGTTTTTATTGAACTCGCCTTTCGTGTTTTCGCGCATAGAAATACCATAACCAATGCTCAGCGACCATGGAATTTTTACACGCATATAGCCGTCTTCATCAGTTTCTGCCATGCTGTTTTTGCTTGTTTGGCTGGCTGCATGTTTGCCTTTTTCCAACTTTTCATCCATATTGGTTTCAATATTGGGATCTACGCCTTCGTCTGTCGTTTCTTCCTTGGCATCTTTGCCATCCCCACCGCCAAACCATTTCTTGAGTTTTTCGGGTGTGAGGGTAAAAGAGAAGTTTTGCGACATACCTTGAAAACGGGGCAATCTGCCATATCCCCATTCCGTATGATTACCAATATAGGGTTTCCCGTTGGCGTCTAATTCATAGGCATAGGTAGCAAATTGTGCGTTCATTGAGAAAGTGTAGTTCTTCCACCATTTCAAACGCAGGCGCACACTGGGGTCGCTCCAGCGATGATAATCTGCCGCAGCGTTATACGACATAGATGCACCCAATTCATCAATGATGCTGATTTTCTTAAAACCAGTTGAATCCTTGTCGCTCCGAACCTTCATCTCTATATTGTTGCTGATGTCCCATGTAATCATTTCCGTCTTACTCTTACCTGGTACACTATATAAACCTTCTGAGAAAGGAGAATAGTCTACAAGGTGCACTTCACCATTTGCGTCGGTGTACTGATAACTGTCATAAAATCCGTAATGCTTTGCACCAAAGTTGGGAGAGTACGAAAAGGTGACTTGGGGCGTCAAGACGTGGCGAATGGCTTCTATTTTGTTGCCGAAGAGTTTCCTACTTGGAATCCAAAAACCATACAGTTTCGTACCAGCTGAGAGATTCAAAGACCAATCATATACGTTATAGAAGCCAGAGATGGTGTCTTTTTTCTCTGCGCCTAAACTACTGTCCCACGAACGCATTACTTTGTTGGTGTACATGCGGTCTGTGAAATTCAGCGAAGGGGTTACGTTTACGTAATTAAAGAGCGTGAAGTTACCTTGAATTGGAATGTTGTGTTGAAAGCCGTGTTTCCATTCTTTCATGAAGTTCGCCTTAAACAGTCTGTCTTCTGTCGTATAAATCGAGTTTGACATTTGACCCGTGTAGCTCATTGAGATTTTTTCATACCATCGTTCTTTTCCCACTGCCTGCCGACGCTTAAATGGATAGAAACGGTTGATGCTGATGTTTAAGTCGGGTAAAGTCAAGTTGATGGTAGAGTCACGCATGTTCTGCGTCAAGTTAGCTGTTGTACTCAAGGTCATACCAATGCTTGAGAATTGTGTTGTCCAACTAACAGACGATGTGCGTGTTGATTGTGTGAGCGTCTGTGGGTTATAAAGGCTGTTGAGATTATTTCGTTCATAGCTTGATGAAGCGAAATTTACACTTGCCGAAAGCGTATTGTAAGGATTTGCTTTTGCATCTTGGCGGTGGCTCCACTGTACTTTGAAGCTTTTCTGCCTACTGAAGTCGGGCATTCCTTTATCACCTAACTTCGTATCTTGGTAACTAAAGAAGAAAGAACCATTGAATTTGTAACGTTTATTGTAATTGCTGGCTGCGCTAATACCCCACGAGCCACGTGTATAGATTTCACCTAAGAGTTTCAAGTCCCATTTGTCGCTGATGGCAAAGTAATAGCCACCATCGCGAAGATAAAATCCTCGTTCTTGTTCATCGCCATAACTGGGCATAATCAAACCACTGGAGTATTTCTTCGAGAAAGGAAAGAAACCATAAGGAATTGCCAATGGCAGCGGAACATCCGCCACAACAAGATATGCTGGACCAAAAACAACATTCTTTCCGGGTTTCACTTTCGCACGTGAAAGGGCAATATAAAAGTCTGGATGTGGATCATCACAAGTTGTGTAACGACCATGTTGTAGATAAATAACACCCGATGAGTCGCGCTTAGCTATTTCGCCACTCAAGAAACCATCATCTTGTGCAGTGTAAACGCCTTTTATTAAGCCCTTTTTCGTTTTAAAGTTGAACGCCATCGTGTCGCTGGCATACTCTTGTCCGCCCATCGTGAAAGCTGGTTTACCTCTCAGTCCCCCATCGGCTGTGCTATCGGGCGTTCCTGTGGCAGACACGAAGTTGCTGTCAAGGTTCACAAAAACCTTGTCGCTTGTTAAATTCATCTTTTGATAGTCTACCTTTGCCGAACCATAAAGATACGCCATTCCTGTGCGAGCATTATAGACCACGGAGTCGCTTGCAGCATAATTGATGGGTGATTCTATTCCGTTGGAACGCGAACGCAACACGCTGTCTTTGTGAATAGAGTCATCAATGGCTTTGTTGTGCTTGTAGATGGCACGTTGGAGTGAGTCGATGGTGGTCGTGTCTACTATTACTTCTTTGTTCTTCGTACCCGTCTGTCGCTTGTTTTTACCGCGCAATGTGTCGGCTAAAGATTTGGTAGCCAAACTTGTATTGTGTTTTCCTGATGATTGAAGACCAAACATGAAACCATTGTTTGCCATCACAAAGACGATGACAAACAACCATAGGAATATAATAGTATTTCTTCTCATTAGCCTAATAACGCACAAAATTAAGCAAATAATACTGAATAGGCACGTTCTTTTTTTATTTTAACGTTTAGAGATGAAAGATTTTGTGCCATGCCTGAAAACGTTCCAAACCTTCTTTCCCAAATTTTTCCAAACTCTTTAATATGCGTTCGTAAGTTTTTTCCTCCTCAAGACGTGTCTTTGAATAGAATTTGTCGGCATAGCAGATGACTTGTTCTTCAAGTGTTTCGGGTAGAAAATCTTGATGAGGAAGCGGTAGGTCTTGTGCAATGATGTTTTGCTTCGTAATACCTGCACCTGTGTGGCGTTCGCATACACGTGCATATTCAGCCCACCCTTCTTCTCGAAGGAGCTCTGCCCCTATGCGACCATGCAAGATGTAGGGTGCTGTTCCATAACAATGTATACCTGGTGCGTGGCAACGAAAAATACCTATGTCGTGCAACATTGCTGCGGCTTCAACGAAGTCACGATTAATTTGAAGTTTTGGATGCGCATCAACGATTTGCAAAGCCTTGTTTGCCACACTCCTACTATGCACCATCAGAATGCGTTTTAGCTCGTTTTCCGTTGGGTAATATTTATTTATGAGTGAAAGATAATCCATTCTTATTGGGTTTTAATTTTTTGATGTTGCTCAATACTTTCTTTTTTGCATGAGCAAGACTAGGGTTAAGTTGAGTGTCATCCATCATGTAAAGAATCAATTTCAATTCTTCCAGAAGCTCTGTAAAATGGCAACATTGTTTAAAAGAAAGATAACAGCAAAGAACTCGGACACTTACAGGATATTTAGGGGAAGTAATGGCTAAGAGACAAAAGTCTAAAAAGTCGGTTTTTATTTCTTCTTTCCTAAATGGTTGTTTTAAAAGCATACTTAGCAACAACCTTTGCATTGTGCTATCCGTTGTTTTCAGCACCTTGTCAATGATACTTTCTTGCCTCTGAAAAAGTCTCCACATTTCTTTTTTATCAAGATGTGTAAGTATCCAAGCTGCATTATTTGATATTCGTTTATCTTCATCAAACACGAAACCATATAATGCTTCAAATGTGTAGGCATTATTCCCATTTTGAATTTTGAAAACTAATTCTTTGATGTTGGAAATGTGAAGTCTTCTTGCCAGTAATTTTTGCAGTTCTTCCATTTTTCGTTTTGCAATAAAACCACAAACGGTTCATGCTTGCTTGCCAACTTCCACGGCTTGGAAGCCTATCAAACGAGCATGAACCGCTTGTTGGGCTGCATTTAGACCCTACCCATTATTTGGGCGTTCGATGTATGCAATAACAGTGCCTTTGTTTACTTTCATTCCTTGTTTAGCATTGATTTCAACAAGACGTCCACCCATTGCCGCAGGGATTTCTACAAACTCGCCCCATGGTGCTTGGATGTAACAGAGCTTTTCGCCGTCTGCATATTCCTTACCGATGAATGGTTCGGTTGCTTGAACCGCTTCTCCGTCGCCTTGGAATTCCCAGAATATCTGACCTTTCAGCGGTGCCACGATTGCATCGGCTTTTGCATGCTTGAAAGCGGTAGCTTCTTCGATGCTTACCTTCGCACCGAGTTTTGCGTCTTTTGCCTTTTGTAAGTCGGCAAGGAAGTTTTTCTTTGCTTGTCCGCTCTTATAGTTGCGATATTGTTCTGGGTGCATTGCCAACTCAAAGAGTTCCTCATCATCCTGTCCATAGTCCCAACCGTTTTCATCCATTTCTTTTCTGAAATCGTCGAGCGCATTGGTAAGGAGCGTATGTGGGTCGGCTTCTGTAAATTCGAGTCCTTTTTCCTTGGCAATGTCAACGATTTGTTGGTCAAGTTTGCCTGGAACTTTTCCGCTTTTACCCAAGATCATACCCCACATGGCGTCGTCCATCATCACAAAACGTCCCTTTCCTTGTTCAATTGTGAGGAGATTCATCAGGGCGATATTCTTCACATATTGTGAGAAAGGCGTTACCAGTGGTGGGTAACCCACACGTGGCCACACGTAAGCCACTTCGTCAAAGAGTTTAACGAGCATATCGTCGACCGTCAGTTCTGCATCGCCTTTCTTTGCACGTAGGTTGTTGATAGTTGCACGAATACCGCCAAGGTCAGCCATCATCGAACCCATCATTCCGCCAGGCAAACCGCAGCCCAAGAGCAATGAACTCATAATCTTGTTTTGGTCGTTGATGAAGTAACCGAGCCATTCATCAATGAACTCTTGCGTCATGGCGCGTGCTTTCATATAGGCATCCATATTGATTTCTGGTACATCGAAACCAGCATTCTTCAGCATGCTTTGCACAGAAATAACGTCTGGATGAACCTTACCCCATGACAGTGGCTCGATGGCTACGTCAAGAATGTCAATGCCGTTCTTTGCAACTTCGAGCATGGAAGCCATTGAAAGACCAGGACCAGAGTGACCGTGATAAACGAGCACGATGTCGGGGTGTTTGTCTTTGATCATTTTCGTCAGCTTACCCAAAAATTCTGGCTGACCGATGCCCGCCATGTCCTTCAAACATATTTCTTCTGCACCAGCTTCGATTTCTTGATCGGCAAGATTGCTGTAATATTCTAATGTGTGGATGGGTGAAGTGGTGATACACAATGTTCCTTGAGGCGTCATGCCCGCTTCCTTTGCCCATTTGATTGAGGGGGCAATGTTGCGAATGTCGTTCAATCCGTCGAAGATACGGGGAATGTCTACGCCCTGTGCATGTTTCACCTTATACATCAGCTGGCGCACATCGTCTGGAACAGGATACATGCGCAATGCGTTCAAACCACGGTCGAGCATGTGGGTTTTGATGCCTGCATCGTGGAGAATTTTTGTATATTCACGAATAGAATCGTTTGGATTTTCGCCTGCAAGAAGACAAACTTGCTCAAATGCACCACCATTGGTTTCTACGCGAGAAAAGCATCCCATTTCAACAAAAACGGGGGCAATGCGCAGCAATTGGTCTTTACGTGGCTGGAACTTGCCAGAGCTTTGCCACATATCTCTATAAATGAGACTGAATTGAATTTTCTTTGCCATAATGATTTTATTTCTCATTCATACCATAACATTTAAAATAGGTATGCACAATTTTGCGTGCAAAATTAGACAAAAAAAATGAAAAATCTTACCAAAGAAACATATTTTAACCCAAATCGGTCCTTAGAGGCCAAAGGGATTGCGTCTGATTATCTGTGTAGACTATTTAGCGTTTTCTCGCAGATGTAGCGGGCTACTTCAATAGAAAACGATGAACAAGATGCCGATAAGCAGATGCAAGACATTGGGAAGTGAAAAATAAAACAAAAAGGACACCCTAACGCTCTAATGACCGAATTGGGTTAAACCAAGATAAGACTTTCAGTAAAAAAGACTTTACGCTGCGTTTGACGGAGTGGTATTGTTGGTCAATAAAATTCTTAATGCTTACTTACTGTGTAAGTGAGCCTCATTTGTCATGCAACTAAGCCTCATTTGCACCGCAAGTGAGCCTCATTTGTAAGTGAGAGGGGAAATGGTTTTTAATAATCTGATTATTAACGTGTTACAGAGTATAAAAAATATCCTTTTGTCACGATACAAACGTTGTGTGTATCTATGACAAAAGGATGCTAAATTTAAGAAAGATCTATCATTTATTTTACTGGAATTTCTTCGAGCGTTTTAACGAGAAGATCCCAGAATGGTTTTGCCGTTGCCACTTCAAAACGTTCAGCTGCGGTATGAGGGCTACGAATTGTTGGACCAAGACTAACGACATCAAGGTGTGGATATTTTGAAAGGATAATTGAGCATTCCAAACCTGCATGCACAACTTGCACCACTGCATCTTTGCCATTCAACTCTTTATAGACCTTTTGGAGCAAACGGAGCACTTCGCTGTCTGGGTTTGGATCCCAACCACAGTAGCTGCCACTAAATTCTGTCTTCATTCCTGCCATGCTGAAACAGCTCATCAGTTCGGTTGCTACATATTCTTTCATGTCTTCGCGTGATGAACGAGCGAGGATTTTGAAAGACGCCTTGTTTGCATCAATGTTGATCGTGGCAAGGTTTGAAGATGTTTCCACGATTTCTGGATAAGACGGAATCATGCGCACGATACCATTGTGGCAAGCGTAGATAGCGTTGATGAGGTTGTCTTGGATGTCTTGTGGAACAATGTTTTCAGGACGTTCAGCGGGTTCTGTGAAGAACTCAATGTCTTTTTCAACAGGTTTGTATTCGCTTTCGAGCAATTGACGTTGTGCTTCCACCATTTCCTTCAATGCGTCTACTTTGTTATTGGCAAGCGTGAGCACCACTTCTGCCTTGAATGGAATGGCATTGCGCAGTGTTCCTCCTTGCCAGAAAGCTAAACGTGCACCCAATTCGGCAATGGCTTTGCGCACCAAACGCACCATTTCCTTGTTGGCATTGGCTCTGCCTGCATTGATTTCGAGACCAGAGTGTCCGCCACGCAGCCCCTTGAGCACCACACGCACTGCGGTTTCGTTTTCGTTCTTGGCTTCTTTATATTCTAAGGTAGAAGTAATGTCGAGACCACCTGCCGAACCGATGACCAATTCGCCCCAATCTTCTGTGTCGAGATTGAGCAAAATTTCGCCCTTGAGCATTCCGCCTGGGAGATCGTTTGCACCAAACATACCATTTTCTTCATCGCGCGTGATGAGTCCTTCAATGAGTCCATGTTTGAGCGTTTTGTCTTCCATAACCGCCATGATCGCAGCCACACCTACTCCGTTGTCTGCGCCCAAGGTTGTTTTGTTGGCATAAACCCATCCGTCTTCAATGTGGGTGACGATTGGGTCGGTTTCAAAATTGTGTGAGCTTTCTGGACTTTTCACAGGAACCATGTCTATGTGAGCCTGAAGGATAACGCCCTTGCGGTCTTCATAGCCTGGTGTTGCAGGTTTGCGCATCACCACATTGCCCGCATCGTCAATGAATGCTTCCACACCCACACGCTTTGCAAAGTCAAGCAAGAAAGTGCGCACGGGATCCATGTGACCTGAGGGACGTGGAACTTGTGTCAAATCGTCAAAGTTTCTCCAAAGAATTTCGGGATTGAGATTTCTAATTTCACTCATAATTGTTACTTGTTTTGATTGGTTAGTATTTATTTTCTTATAAAGTTGCCTGCAATTGGTGGTTTTTCGGCTTCGTGAAAGCAAGGCTTAGTCCTGCATAAATGCCCAAGAGAACCACCAAGAGGGTTTGAATCGTGTGGACGATGAGCACAAAATAGAGTGCTTTTTCGTCTGTCACACCATATAATATAAGCATCGTTTTCACAGCAAAATGCCATGGTCCTGCGCCATTGGGTGTCGGAACAATCACGGCTATCGAACCCACGACAAAGCAAAGCAATGCGCAGGTTGCTCCCAGTGATGCAGTAGCATCGAAGCAAAAAAACGTTAGATAGAAATGCAAAAAATAGCTGCCCCAAATCGCAAAGCTATAAAAAAGGAAAAGCGGCATGCTCTTCACCCGCCGAAGCGAACTAACCCCCTGCCACATGCCCGAAAGCGTGCTCTTTATTCTTTCATAGACGGCCAATTTCTTAAAAATGAGATAAAAAGAAAAACAAGCTGAGATGCCGCAAATGAACGTTACAACCCAACCTGTTGCAGAAAACATTGCTAACGCAGTGTCAATGCGTGTGCCTGTTGTTGAAAAGAAGTTGTTGAAAATGCCTATTTGCGTGGCGAATGCAAAGAGGGTGATGAAGAGAACAATGAGGGTGTCTACGATGCGTTCTGTAAGTACAGTACCCAGCGCCTTCGGAAACGAAACACCATCATATCTTCCGAGAATGCCACAACGTGCAAATTCGCCCACACGAGGCACAACTAAGCTGCTGGCATACGACATAAAAACGGCATTCACACATACGCTGTTGCGGGGCTGTTCGCCAATCGGCTCTAAACTCTGTTTCCATCGCCACCCGCGGAAAGCTTGTGCCAAAATACCAAAAGGAAGAGAAAGAAGCATCCACGTCCAATCCATCTCATGAAAGAGAATGTGCTCAATCGCATCAAAAGCGAAATCGCGATACATCCAATAAAGTATTCCGCCGCCTAAAACCAACGGAAGCATTATTTTTATGGTGATATTGACTATTTTCTTCGTTCTCATTTCAAGAGCAAAGATAAATAAAATGCTTCTGAATACAAAATAAAATACCTATCTTTGTAACCAAATAAAGAAAAATTATGAAATCAGTCAGACCCAAAAAAAATCTTGGTCAGCATTTTCTCACAGATTTGAACATCGCTAAGCGCATTGCCGACACGGTGGATAGTTGTCCAGACATACCAGTTTTGGAGATAGGTCCGGGCATGGGAGTGCTTACACAATACCTCGTTGAGAAACCTCGAAAAATCAAAGCTGTCGAAATAGATAGCGAGAGTGTTGCATATCTTTCTGAGCGTTATCCAGAGATGCGCGATTGCATCATAGCCGAGGACTTTTTGCGCATGGATTTGCACGCATTGTTTGAAGGACGGCAGTTTGTTCTTACGGGGAATTATCCTTACGACATCTCATCGCAAATCTTTTTTAAACTTATTGATAATAAAGAACTCATTCCGTGTTGCACGGGTATGATTCAACGAGAGGTGGCTTTGCGCATGGCTGCATCGCCTGGCAATAAGACGTATGGCATACTTTCGGTGTTGATGCAAGCATGGTATGATGTGGAATATCTGTTCACCGTGGACGAAGGGGTGTTTAATCCTCCTCCGAAGGTGAAGAGTGCGGTCATACGGATGCGCAGAAACAATGTAACCGACTTGGGATGCGATGAGAAATTATTTAAAAGAGTGGTGAAAACGGTGTTTAATCAACGCCGGAAGATGTTGCGTGTGAGTCTAAGACAAATCTTTACAACACCTCCCCAAACGGGCTTTTATGAGCAAGAAATGATGACTAAACGCCCAGAACAATTATCCATTGCGCAATTTGTAGAACTCACAAACATCATCGAAGCCGAACTGAAGAAACAAGAGAAAAGCTAAGCGAAAGTCTGAGAAAGGATTGTGCATCGTGTGTTTTTCTTGTATCGAAGGAAGAATTAGCAACGAAGTTTTGGGTATTTAAGAATAAAATAATAATTTTGTATTCGAGTAATATTAAATCTATAGACATTATGATAGATGTAAAAACAACATTAGGCGAAGCCGAAGAGCGCATGGAAATGGCGGCAATGTATCTTGACGAACAATTACAACGCATACGTGCGGGGCGTGCAAACGCAGCAATCTTAGATGGTGTGCGTGTTAGTTCTTATGGCTCAATGGTGCCATTGAATCAAGTTGCGTCCATCACCATACCCGACCCACGAACCATCGCCATCAAGCCTTGGGACAAAAAGTCTATTCGCGACATTGAAAAAGCAATTATGGATTCAGACGTGGGTATCACGCCTGATAACAATGGAGAAATCATTCGTCTCGCTCTCCCACAACCAACAGAAGAGCGGCGTAGAGATCTTGTGAAACAAAGCAACAAGATTGGCGAAAGAACCAAAATTGAAGTGCGCAACGCACGTGCTGACATCAAAGACAAACTTAAAAAAGCCATCAAGGATGGATTGTCTGAAGACCTTGAAAAAGACGCAGAGGAAGAATTGCAAAAGATACACGATAAGTTTATCAAGCGCATAGATGCGTTGTTGGCAGAAAAAGAAAAAGAAATCATGACGGTATAAACTGAGATGAGATGATGAACTCCTTGTGTGCCATTTTTCAACAGAAGAATGGTCGGAAGGGGTTTTTCATTTTACTTTTCAATTGATTTTAGGCAAACAAACGAAGCCAACAAGGAAAAAAACACATAAAGAAAAACAAAACTGAAAAAGAAAGAGCTTCTTATGCGAGGGTTAGTGATTAAGAACACAGGCAGCTGGTATACTGTGAAGACCGATGATGGACGCACGATTGAAAGTAAGATAAAAGGCAACTTCCGCTTAAAAGGCATACGTTCAACCAATCCTGTTGCCGTGGGCGACTATGTTGAGCTCATCATTAACCAAGAGGGAACGGCTTTCATTTGTGAAATTGAAGATCGAAAGAACTATATTATTCGTAAATCGCCTAATCTTTCAAAGCAAAGCCACATCATAGCTGCCAATTTAGATCAAGCCTTTTTGATCGTAACTGTGAATTATCCAGAAACATCTACAACTTTCATAGACCGCTTTTTGGCTGGAGCTGAAGCCTATGAAATTCCTGTTGTGTTGGTTTTTAATAAGTATGATTTGCTTTCCGAAGACGAATTGCATTATCAGAAAGCAATGATCAATCTTTATGAAACCATCGGTTATAAATGCGTTGAAATTCAAGCAACACCCTGTGCACCTACTGCCGTTGCATTAGAAACGCTCCACCCGCTTTTAGAAGGAAAAGTTACGCTCATGAGTGGAAACAGTGGCGTGGGTAAATCCACCATCATTAATGGCTTACTACCTTCTGCCAAACTCCGAACGGCAGAAATATCAGACAGCCACAATACGGGAATGCACACGACGACATTCAGTGAAATGCTGCCACTTCCTTCTGGGGGATACATCATTGATACGCCAGGTATCAAGGGATTTGGCACTTTCGACATCGACAGAGCTGAACTAACGAGTTACTTCAAAGAAATATTCAAATTTTCAAAAGACTGCAAATTCTCAGATTGCAGTCACACCCATGAACCAGGTTGTGCTGTCTTGCGTGCTTTGAAAGACCAGTACATCGCTGAAAGTCGCTATATGAGCTATCTTTCGATGCTCGATGACAAAGATGAAGATAAATATCGAGCGGCTTTTTAAACCTCAATAAGCATTGAAAAGAAATATTTCTATGTGCCTATCATCCGTAAATCACAGAGCAATTGTTGCCATTTGGTAGCAAGCGTTTGGATGTTTGGCAACAAGAGGTTAGCTCCTTCGTCAAGTAAAACCTCATCGGCAAGCGGACCACTATTTATTGCTATTGTGAAACATTGAGCTGCAACGCCAGCCCGAATACCTAAAGGTGCATTCTCAACAACAATCGCTTCTGATGGAAGAAAACCACCAGCCTTTTCTAATCCCATCAGATAAGGATCTGGGTTGGGCTTTCCTCGCTTCACATCAAAGGCGGTGGTAACATCTTGTTCGGTGATAAATTCACTAAAATCTTTGACTAATCGTTGTATCAACAAACGTTGACCGCTTCCCGTTACTACTCCAATTTTTATTCCGCAATCCTTTATTTGGCGCATCAAATCCTTTACACCACTAAACATTTTCGGTTCGTCCATCTCGTGAAAATAGCGTGCCTTCAATTGATACATGGCTTCGGCTTCTTCTTCGGAAAGCGTTTTGCCCAATTGATCGTAGGCATATTTACGAACCGTATCAACACCTTTAGCTCCTTCCGTAGCGTAAGAATCGGCATCGGTAAACTTTATTCCGCATTCTTTCATGGCTCGCACCCATGCTTTTGCATGGTTAGGCATAGAGTCATAAAGCACGCCATCCATATCGAAAAGCACTACTTTAGGTTGTAAACAGACCTTGAACAGTTCGTTATATTTGAGGATTGCTTGTGTAAACATAATATTAAAGCAATATCAATACTTTTTTATTAAAGCACCACTTCTATGCACTTTCAAGAAAAGTGCGCAGAAGTGGCGTTGTTTTTATACTTCAAATGAGCGACAGACTTACAAGCGTTTTCTGATAGCTTTGCTTTCTTCTTCGTATCCTGGTTTGTTAAGCAAGGCAAACATATTCTTCTTATAAGCCTCAACACCGGGTTGATTAAATGGGTTCACAGCTTGAATTAAACCACTAATGCCACATGCTTTTTCAAAGAAATAGATGATTTGCCCCAAATAGTATTCGTTCAATGTTGGAATATTGAGTCTTATATTGGGCACACCTCCATCCACATGGGCAAGCAACGTACCAAGTTCTGCCATCTTGTTTACCTCATCCACACGCTTTCCTTCAAGGAAATTCAGTCCGTCTAAGTTTTCTTCATCGTGTGGGAAGAGGAGTTTGTGGTTAGGTTGTTCGATAGAAAGCACGGTTTCAAAAATTGAACGTTCGCCTTCTTGTATCCATTGTCCCATAGAGTGTAGGTCGGTGGTGAAGTCGCAAGCTGCTGGGAAGATGCCTTTCAAGTCTTTTCCTTCGCTTTCTCCATAGAGTTGTTTCCACCATTCAGCCATAAAATGGAGCTTAGGCTGATAGTTCACAATGATTTCTATTTTCTTTCCAGCCTGATTATAGAGTGCTTGACGAACGGCAGCATAGCGTGCTGCGATATTTTCTGCATAAGGAACGGTGTTAGCTGTTTCTTGTTCCATTACTCTTGCACCTTCAACTATCTGGCGAATGTCAAACCCTGCAACGGCGATAGGCAACAAACCTACGGGCGTGAGTACAGAAAAACGACCGCCAATGTCATCAGGAATAACGAAAGTTTTGTAGCCTTCTTGTGTTGCCGCAGTACGTGCTGCTCCCTTTGTGGCATCAGTTACCGCCACGATAACTTCTTTTGCTTCCTCCTTACCGCGTTGTTGTTCGCATTGTTTCTTTAAAAGGCGGAATGCAAGTGCCGTTTCTGTTGTTGTTCCAGACTTTGATATGTTGATAACACCAAATTTTTTGTCCTTCAGATAGGTAGTGAGTTCATAGAGATAGTCTTCTCCGATGTTGTTACCAGCAAAAAGAATGGTTGGCTTTTTTTTATCATTCACAAGCCATGCAAAGCTGTTTTCGAGTGCTTCGATAACGGCACGCGCACCTAAATACGACCCACCAATACCTGCAACCACCACTACTTCACACTTTTCGCGCAATGTTTGTGCCACGCTTTCTATTTCAGCAAGAAAGTTCTCTGTTATCTTTGATGGCAAATGCAACCATCCAAGAAAGTCGTTACCCTGACAAGTTCCATTTTCCAAGGCTTCTTGTGCTGCAGCAACCTGCGGTGCATAGGCTTCCAATGTTCCATGATCAAGAAACTGCAAAGCCTTTGAAATGTCTAATTTAATACTTTCCATTGATCTTTTATCTATTTGTTTGTTGTCTTTATCTATTATCCCTATTTTTGCTTTTTTTCAAGAAATTTCTCTTAACGAAACGAATCGGTTAAGAGTTTGATTTCTATTTGCGGACTAATTCCCTCATAGAGAATGTTGTAAACAGCGTCAAGTATGGGCATATTGACGTGCAAATGGCGATTGATTTCTTTCATACATTTCGTTCCGAAATATCCTTCGGCAATCATTTCCATTTCCATCTGTGCAGACTTCACACTGTAGCCCTTACCGATCATCATTCCGAACGTGCGATTTCTACTGAAGTTGCTATATCCCGTTACGAGCTGGTCGCCGAGATAAACACTATCGGTCATTGAGCGCTGCATAGGGTTTAGCGAGTTCAATGCACGTTCCATCTCTTGCATTGCGTTTGAAATGATAACGGCTTGAAAGTTGTCTCCATACTTCAGTCCTGCACAGATGCCCGATGCAATGGCATAGACATTTTTCAAAACAGATGCGTATTCAATACCTATTACATCTGGCGAAGTCTTTGTTTTCACATAGCTTGATGCCAAAACCTCAGTCAATGCTTGTGCTTTTTCTAAGTCTGTGCATCCAACGGTCAAGTAGGTGAGCCGCTCCATTGCCACTTCCTCAGCATGCGAAGGTCCGCCAATCACAGCAAGATTGCTTTCTGGCACCTTGAAAACACGATGGAAATATTCCGAGCAAACCAAGTTTTCATCTGGAACAATGCCTTTTATGGCTGTAACGATGGTCTTGTTGGTTAGCTTCGTGCGCACCTTCTTGAGTAAAGCCTTTAAATAGGGTGAGGGTGTAACGAATATCAACGTGTCATAGTCGTTCACCAATCGGTTAATATCCGTAGAAAGCGTCAGTTCGTTCGTATCGAAATGCGCACTGGTGAGATACGTTGGATTGTGTCCAAGTCGCCGAAAAGCATCAATCGTATCTTCTTTTCTGAAATACCAACCGATGTGATGGGTGTGTTCCACCACTATTTTGGCAATAGCGGTAGCCCAACTACCACTTCCGATGATTGCAATGTTGCCTACGTCGTACATTTCTGCGCTATAAAAGCCTTGTAAAAGGAGGCTTACCTCCTTTCACGTAGCATTGCTATTCGCTATATTTGTTCAATTTCGATTTTTCTTTTATGCCTTGTCTATCCAGCTTTGGATTTCTTCGAGAGATGGCTTTTCGTAGCCGAGCTTATATTTCTTGTTGATTTCTCCGAGTTTCTGTTGCAAGCCTTGTGCCTTTTCGTCCTTGATGTTTTGTATCAGGTTGAAACCACATTTGCGAAGAACATAAACCCAATCTTCTGCAACGCCAATCTCTGCCCATTCTTTCACACTGCTTTGAGGTATCTTGGGTTCAGGCTTCATTTGTGGGAAGAGTAACACTTCTTGAATATACTCATTGCCCGTCATCAACATCACCAAACGGTCGATGCCGATGCCGATACCCGATGTAGGTGGCATACCATACTGAAGAGAACGCAAGAAGTCTTGATCGATGATCATTGCTTCGTCGTCTCCATTGTCTGCAAGACGCATTTGTTCTTTGAAACGCTCTTCTTGGTCGATTGGGTCGTTCAATTCCGAATAAGCATTAGCAAGCTCCTTGCCATTCACCATCAGCTCGAAACGTTCCGTAAGTCCTGGTTTTGAGCGGTGTTTTTTTGTCAGTGGCGACATTTCAACGGGATAGTCAATGATGAATGTTGGCTGAATGTAGCTACCTTCGCAGAATTCGCCGAATATTTCGTCAATGAGTTTACCTTTTCCATAGGTCTCGTCAATCTCTTCGAGTTTCAATTCTTTTACGGCAATGTGGCGTATTTCTTCTTCCGTTTTGTCATAGAGGTCGAATCCTGTTTTTTCCTTAATGGCATCAAGGATGGGCAAGCGACGGAAAGGTGCTTTGAAACTAATAGTATTTTCGCCCACTTTCACTTCCGTAGTGCCATTGACTGCTAGACAGATGCGCTCCAACAGTTGTTCGGTGAAGCTCATCATCCAGTTGTAGTCCTTGTATTGAACATAGAGTTCCACGCAAGTAAATTCGGGGTTGTGATAGCGGTCCATACCTTCGTTACGGAAGTTTTTCCCGATTTCATAAACACCTTCAAACCCACCTACTATCAGTCGTTTGAGATAAAGCTCCGTGGCAATGCGCATATACATATCTGTGCTAAGCGCATTGAAGTGGGTGATGAATGGGCGTGCACTCGCACCGCCAGCAATGGTCTGTAACGTTGGTGTTTCCACTTCCGTATAGCCAGCTTCGTCGAAGAACTGGCGCATCGTGCGCAAAACGGTTGCACGTTTGAGGAACGTCTCTTTCACGCCCTCGTTCACAACAAGGTCTACATAGCGTTGACGATAGCGTTGTTCTGGGTCATCGAATTTGTCATAGGCAACACCATCTTTATATTTCACCACAGGCATAGGCTTCAAACTCTTTGAAAGTAAAGTGATTTCTTCTGCATGCACAGAAATTTCGCCCATCTGTGTTTTGAATACAAAACCTTTCACGCCAATGAAGTCGCCAATGTCTAAGAGCTTTTTGAAAAGCACGTTATAGACATCTTTGTTTTCACCAGGACACAATTCGTCTCGGCTCACATATACTTGTATTCTACCTTTGCTATCCTGTATTTCTGCAAACGACGCCTTCCCCATCACACGACGCCCCATAAGTCGTCCTGCGATAACCACTTCACGCTTTTCTTCGCCTTCTTTAAATTCGGCTTTTATGTCTGTTGAGAATGCGTTGGTAGGATACTCGGCTGCGGGATAAGGGTCGATGCCCATATTACGTAGCTCTTGCAAACTCTGGCGACGTACAATTTCTTGTTCTGACAGTTCTAAAATATTCATACCTCTTTAGTCGATTTCGTTTGTTGCTTCCTCGTTTTCGTCAAAGTTTTGTTTCCATTTAACCCGACCTGCGCTCCACCGACACGTTGTGCCTTTTTTATTGCGCTTTGAGGATAAGCACTTAAACATAATTACTTGGATGCAAATTTAATAAATTATTTGTAAATAAAGCACGTGTTTACACCTTTTTATATTTAAAGGTGTTTACAGAAGATACAGCTACTCGTTATAAAAACAAGTTTTGCATCAAAAGAAGAATGTCTCTAATCGTAATTATTGGTTTCCCTATGATGTTTTAACGCACGCTTTGAGCGTTGTCTTTATCTGTTGAGCCACGTAATAAGCCAAATTCACGGGTACAGCATTGCCGATCATCTTATATCCATAATTTACATCATTGTATAAGAATACGAAATCATCCGGAAAGGTTTGCACTCTTGCTACTTCTCTAACTGTCATTCTTCGATACAAATGTTCTTTTCCTGGAACAAACTGTTGTAAGTTTTTTTCTATCTTGATCATCTTTGGCGCTTGTGGATGAAGCTGACATTGGCGACCACTCGCCTGAACAGTAAATCCGGGTTCATCCCATGACCTTACCCTATTACGCGACATAAATATGGGCGAAAAAGCCCCTACAAAATATTCGTGGTTAGGATTTACACATTTTGTTCCATTTGTTCGATTCTTTTCCAATGCTGGAATGGCTGTATCTTTCAAATTCCAAATGGTTTCACGCAGTGTTGGACGATGTTGCAATGGAACAGGATAATGAAAATTTTTGATGTTTAAATCCTTTCTAAAACCAATATAGAAAACTCGTTTCCTATCTTCGGGTACATCAAAATCATTTGCATTCAGCATTTGTAAATTTACGTCATATCCAGCTTCATCAAATATACTTAGAAATCCTTTCACCGCCTCTGCATTTCTTGCAGCCAACATCCCAGGAACGTTTTCTGCAACAAAAAAAAGAGGTTGTTTATCTTTCAAGATGCGAATGTAGTCATAGAAGTGATTTAAACTTTTCTTTTTCTCAAACATTTCCTTAGCAGAATTACCATAAAGGCAATATAGTTCCATGATTCCCAATTCCTGACCGTTGTTTCAAATCGATTTAAAACAGTCCTGTAACTGTCCATCCATGCATTG
>JALFSW010000016.1 GCA_022779305.1 Prevotella sp.
AAAACACATGTATGACGACACAATTCTCCCACATCATGTCGGGCGGATATGCTGCAGGTTATTACAGTTACAAATGGGCAGAAGTCTTGGATGCTGACGCTTTCGGATTGTTCAAGAAAAATGGTATTTTTGATACGAAAACGGCCCAAAGTTTCCGTGATAATGTGCTTTCAAAAGGTAGTACGGAACACCCCATGACACTCTACAAACGTTTCCGAGGCGCAGAACCCACCATCGATGCCCTCTTGGAACGCAATGGTATAAAGAAAAACAACAATGCAACAAACGGATAAACAGACACTTTTAGACTATCGTTACTTGCGCATGGCACGCGTTTGGGCTGAAAATTCCTACTGCAAACGCCGCAAAGTGGGGGCATTGGTGGTCAAAGACAAGATGATTATCAGCGATGGCTATAATGGTACGCCCAGCGGTTTCGACAATGTTTGCGAAGACGAAAACGACATTACGCTGCCCTATGTGCTCCATGCCGAAGCCAATGCCATCACGAAACTTGCACGAAGTGGCAACAATAGTGAGGGTTCAACGCTCTATGTTACGGCTGCCCCTTGCATAGAATGCTCAAAACTCATCATTCAAGCAGGCATCAAGCGGGTGGTTTATGCCGAGGAATATCGTTTGAATGACGGCGTAGATTTACTCAGACGTGCCAACGTTGAAGTGGAATTGCTAAAATTTGAAGACTCCAATGAGTGAGAACAAGAAAAATCGTTTCATGCCCTTGTGGCTCTCTTTGTGCGTGGTACTGGGTATTATGATTGGTGTTTTTATCACCAATCATTTCTCAGGCAACCGACTGAACATCATCAACAGCGGCAGTAGCCGACTGAGTAATCTGCTCCACGTCATCGATGACCAATACGTAGATTCGGTAAACATCAACGAACTCGTAGACAAAGCACTGCCACAGATTTTGGCAGAGCTGGATCCTCATTCGGTCTATATCAGTGCGAAAGACGGGGAAAATGCTACGGATGATTTGAAGGGTTCGTTTTCAGGCATCGGTGTAGAGTTTTCGATCATCAACGACACGTTACAAATCCAAAAAGTAACGAGCAATGGTCCATCGGAAAAAGCGGGCTTGTTGGGTGGCGACAAAATCATTGCCATCGACGGGAAACCCTTTGTGGGAAAGGTGGCAACCAACGATGCAGCAAGGCAACAACTGAAAGGAGCGAAGGGAACGAAAGTGAAAATCACCGTGAAACGCTACGGACAGAAACTGCCACTTACTTTCACCGTTACAAGAGACGACATCATCATGAACAGCATTTCGGCTGCCTATATGCTCGATGATTCTACGGGCTATATAAAAGTAAAAGGTTTCGGTGAAAGAACCTATGGCGAAATGCTCCTCGCCCTGCAAAAGCTCAATTTGGAGGGAGCAGAACGTTTAGTAGTGGACTTGCGCGACAACACGGGAGGCTACCTCAATAGTGCGGTGCAAATGTTACAAGAATTTCTCAAGAAGGACCAGCTCATCGTCTACACCAAAGGACGCAAAAGCCCACGCGAAGACTACAAATGTTTGGGCAAGGGCAGTTATCAGCAAATGCCACTCATCGTGCTCATCAATGAAAATTCGGCTTCGGCTTCGGAAATCTTTGCAGGGGCAGTGCAGGACAACGACCGGGGAACCATCATTGGGCGGCGTTCGTTTGGTAAGGGATTTGTGCAACACCAAATGCAATTCCCAGACGGAAGTTTGGTGCGACTGACCATCGCACGCTATTATACGCCTTCTGGGCGTTGCATTCAAAAGCCTTTCACGCCGGGCGATAACAAGCATTATGAGGAAGATATTCTAAGCCGCTATCAGCATGGTGAACTCTTTTCGCAAGACAGCATCAAACACATAGGACCTACCTATCACACCGCCAATGGACGCACGGTTTACGGCGGTGGAGGGATCACGCCCGACATCTTCATTGCCGAAGATACAACGAATTACACTTCTTATTATAAGGAAGCGGTTTTACGTGGTTTCATGTATCAATTCACGACACAATACCTCGTTACACACAGACAGACATTGAGCCAATACACCGAAGTACAGTCGCTCTCAAAAGCACTCAAAAAACGCAACGTGGTCGGCGATTTTGTCGTTTTTGCAGAAAAGAATGGTTTGCGTCGTCGCAACAACCTCATTCGCAAGTCGCACAAGCTAATCGAGGACTACATCAAGACACACATCATCTATAACCTGTTGGGCGAACAAGCATCCATCGAGTTTCTCAATCAGGACGACCCAATGATTCGCAAGGCATTAGAGGTGTTCCGAAAAGGACAATCGTTCCCCCAACCACCCCAAAAGAAAGGAAAGACAAGAAAATGAAACAATATCTCGACTTGCTCCAGCGCATCATAGACGAGGGGGCAGAGAAAGGTGACCGCACGGGAACGGGCACACGATCGGTCTTCGGTCATCAAATGCGCTTCGATTTGAGCGAGGGTTTTCCATTGCTGACAACCAAGAAACTGCATCTCAAGAGTATCATTCACGAGTTACTTTGGTTTCTCAGAGGCGACACGAACATCAAATATTTGCAAGAAAATGGGGTGCGAATATGGAACGAGTGGGCAGACGAAAATGGAGAACTTGGACCTGTTTATGGGCATCAATGGCGGTCATGGCCAGATTATAAAGGTGGAACAATCGACCAGATAAAAATGGTGGTGGATCAAATTCGCCACACACCCGATTCGAGGCGCATGCTTGTAACGGCATGGAATCCAGCGGAAGTAGACCAAATGGCACTTCCGCCTTGCCATTGCCTTTTTCAATTTTATGTAGCAAATGGTCGACTTTCCTTGCAACTCTATCAGCGTTCGGCAGATAGCTTTTTGGGTGTGCCGTTCAACATTGCATCGTATGCCTTACTCCTGATGATGATGGCGCAGGTATGCGGACTTGAAGCGGGTGAATTTGTGCATACAATGGGCGATGTTCACCTCTATAATAACCATCTCGAACAGGCTACTCTGCAACTCACGCGTGAACCTCGCAAATTGCCACAGATGCAGATTAACCCTGAAGTGAAAGACATTTTCAATTTCAAATACGAGGATTTCACCCTCACAGATTATGATCCACATCCACACATTGCAGGGGAAGTGGCAGTGTGAGAATAAGTCTCTACAAACAAAAAAAGTAAAAATGGAAATCAATGTCATTGCCGCCGTTGCCAAAAATCGAGCTATTGGCTACGAAAACCGCTTGATTTATTTCATCAAAAACGATTTGCAACGTTTCAAACGTCTCACAACCAACCATACAGTTATCATGGGACGCCGCACATTTGAGTCGCTGCCGAAAGGTGCTTTGCCTAACCGACGCAACATGGTGTTGAGCAAAACCAAAAGGGTGTTTGATGGGTGTGAAACATTCATATCGTTAGCCGAAGCCCTGCGCCATACACATGAAGACGAAAAAGTTTTCATCATCGGTGGTGCAAGTCTTTACAAAGAAGCATTGAAAATAGCCGACAGACTTTACCTCACAGAAATCGAAGCCACACCAGAGCGTGCCGATGTCTTCTTCCCCACCTTTTCTGTTGAAGAGTGGGAAACAGAACACACTGAAAACCATCCACAAGACGGAGATACACCTGCCTATGCGTTTGTGGATTATCGCAGAAAAAGATCATGAAAGGCTCACACCTTATGTGACATCTCCGCAAAACTCGATTAGCATTGAGACGAATGATTATTTGTTCATAGCCCATTCACCCCGCACGTTGAGGAATGAAGCAATGTACCTCATGCCGCAAGAGAATCTGAAGAAAGAGAAAAACAATTACTTTAACCCCAATTGATCATTAGACCGCTTGGGCTTAATCCCCAAAACAAAAATAATCAAAAAGGGCTGATACCCCGTGAGAAGTATCAGCCCTATTTTTCATGTTCTAAAAAGTCTTATCGGATAGCAATAATTTTTTTATTGAAGAGTGCCATGTTCTTACTCGCCAATCCAAGCTGTCATTCCAAAGCGAGGAAATGAAAGATCACCTGAATGATGGATTTTACATTCAGTGTTAAGAAAGTGGAACACATAAATACCACCATTCTTTGACGCTGTGGATGTCCAATAGTAACCCTCGCCGCCTACATCGCTCATTGTGCCCTTTGTATCTTTTTCCTCTGTCGTACCATTGGGTGCCACACCACCTTTTGCAGGAAGGAAGAAATATTTTGATGGGTCTTCAGGACGACCTTTCGTACAAGTTACCGAAATCTGGCTGCCAGGTGTCTTCGTTCTATAATCCGTCCCATCAGGAGCTTGCTCCTTCTTGAAGCCATCAATATATGCCTTCTTTTTCAACCAGAGACCTTTTCCTAAATAAAGATGTCCATCAAACTTGTATAGCACATTATCTTCAATCATAGGAGCACCATTCTTCAAATACCATATAGCTTCATTGATATTTGGCGCATCCTTCAGGGAGTTCACTGCTGAAGAGAAGTCAGCTGATCTGTTGCTTTTGGTGTCATCATTAAAAATAATTGTTCCTTGCTCACCAGTGAGGTGAGGATGGGTTGCCTGACCATCAAAAATTTCCTTCTTTGCATCCCATCGATAATATTTAAACGCTGCGATGTCAATGATGCGTGTATTGAGGTCTACCACGATGTCTGTCAGTTCGTTTTCCGCAAAGGTGTTTGCCTTGAGGTACTGATATACAGTGCCTGTTACGTTTTTGGTCTTGTCCGTAATCGTATATTCCAAACGCAACGTATGATTTCCGGGAGCGATCACCGCATATACACCTGTCTTAGCGAGTGCCTCTGCAGCGCTGCTTCCCGTCAAGGGGAATCCATCATTGCCACAAGTAACGGTGATTTCCTTTGAGGTGTTTGTGGGGTTGGCTGACAAACTACCAGTAGAGAAATCATAGGTTCCAGCAATCGTATTGTTTGAAACAATCTTCACCTGCTTCAGATACGTGTTTCCGCCCAAGTTGGTATCGGTCATTCTTGGAACGATGCTCAAGTAAGCCGCCTTGTGTTGCAGGGTGAATTCATAGATACCACTGCCGTTGCGTTTTGCAGTTGCTGTACCGCAGTCGCCAGATGCACCGAAGTGCTTGCTGCTGTTGGCAGCTTCCTGTTTCTGCTGTGTGGCAATTACTACGGTGTTGCTTGTAGCCTCGTTGTTGCCACGGTAATATACTGGGTATTGAGTTTCTTCAAATACTCCGTCGAAATAGAAGCGTGCATAAGGTGTCTTTGGCGATGTGATGTCGCTGCTGCTGCTCTTTTGCAGTTTTTCTCCATTCTTAACCCAAAGGTTATCATTCAATTCCCAGAAGAAAGGATTGGAAGCCACACCCACTTTGGTATGATCCAATGATGTGCGCCTTACTGGTGCGTTTCTCTTCTCCCCTTGATTGGTCTGAAAGCCACCAAAAGTGGTTTTTCCCTTAACTTCTTCCGTTCCGGGGATTGTCTTGTCGTCTACCAACTCATCACTTTGAGAGCAAGCTGTGAGCAATCCTGTCAGCGCAATAGCAGCGCTGTAAAATAAATACTTCATTTTTTTTACTATTATTATATTCTTATTTAATTCCTTAATTCATAATTTACCAGAGGACAGCATTCTGTTCTGTAGCGTCTTGTCTGTCTTTCTCCATTATTGCCACTCGTCTCCCAAAACTTTTCCTCCTTTGGCACTCCCGTGACCGCCGTTATCCTCGGCATCGCCTATTACAAACCCTCCTGTGGCATCCCCGTGTCCGCCATCGAAGGGGTTATCACCGATTACACTTCCTCCGTTTACAGACTGGTGTCCGCCTTGGAAAGTCCCCGCCAGTATGTAACCCTCAGAAATACATGGCAGCACAGAGACCAATGGTTTGACATAATGCGATTTGCTCGTCTTTCTTTTTTTCATTACTTATATGATTTAATACAAAATAAAATTCTTATCTATGCGATATTCATTAGGGGAAAGCCAAAAAAGGATATCATTTTCTGCTTTTGCTAGCATTCCGTTTGCAAAGGTATAAAAAGAATAAAACAAATTGACAACAATTTTGTTTGCGTAAACAAATGTTAACTACCCCCCCCGTTATTAACAATAAATAACAACAAGAACCCTATATTCTTTCGTGTTTACATGTATTACAAGAGATACGATGACTTATCTAACGTGAGTTCTAAGAAAAATCCGCAACTCCCTTTTGAAAGGAATTGCGGATTTTTATTGATTTCTTAATAGCATCTTTAGTATTCAGGTTATTCTTTTACTCAAGAATAAACCCAAAGTCTTTACAGATGATTAGTCTACTACGACTTTCGCTGTCTTACCATTTGCGTATTTCACAATGTTGATACCCTTTTGAGGGGCGCTGATCAACTGACCTTCAGCATTGTAGCGAGCTACTTCGCGAAGTTCTCCAACTGTTGTGTTCAAATTTTCAATACCGCTTGTTACAACAACAAAGTCTTTCATTATCGTTTGGTTCACAACCAAGTTTGAAAAATTCACATTACCCCCAAAATTATAAATAGGTGCAACAAATGCGACTGCGTGCATCTTTGTTGGGTCGAATTTATCATTCAAAGTATAAGTGAATTTCTTTTCAAAGTTGTTTCCATTCCATGTGATGGCGTCACCTGTAACCTTTGTCAATGCTGCACGGAAAGTGTGATTATGTTCATACTTGTTCTTCCATGTACCTGTGTAGAGTTGTGGAGAGATAAGTCCACTCTCTGTAATGAACACATAAAGACCATAACCACTCAACAAACCTTGTGCTTCTGCAACCCCTTGACCTGTTACAGTTACTTCCAATGTCTTGCCACTATCCTTTGTTTGGTCAACAATGGCTGCTACATCAAGCGTTACGAGTGCTGGATAGTTATCTTCTGCATATTTGACATAAGCATCGAAGTTCTTCATAGCTGCGTCGTACTGCGCTGCTTGATAACCAAGACCTGTTGCATAAGTGTCAGCTTCTACTTCTACACGATTGAAACCTGCTGAAGGAAAACCGTTCATCTTTGCCATTGCCATCAATGTGTCGCATTGGGTAGTGTTCATTGGGTCAGGAGATGCCGGATTCATTGTTCCGTGGATAGAAACCCAAGCAATATCACCTCTCTTTTCGCTATATTTTTTCAAGAGATTGATACCAAGTGGACAAAACGTACAAGTAGTGGATGTGAAATGTTCTATGAGCTGCATTTGACGATTAACCTTATCGTGATAAACCTTCAAGCTGCCTGCGATTTCGTCATCAGTGGTATCACCCTTAGGTGCAGCACCATTCACGGCTGAAATATAAGCTCTCACATTGCGCTTACCAACTTGTATAGCGGTAGTTGGGAACTTGATTTCTTTTTGTACTACTTCGTAGCCCAATGCTTCGTTATAGGTTTGTTCAAAACGGTTTACGCCATCTACATCCACCTTCAACGTGTAGCTTGTTACTGGATCGTTACCAAAATGATAGAGCGAAACAACGGCTGGAGATTCTTCACCTTTCTTTACAAATGAAGGTGCAGCAAAACCATTCACCACCACATCTTGTGCAGGATATTCTTTTTCTACAATCGCTTGAACGCTCAAGTTACCAGCTGCACCAGTCAGATTATACCAATTCTTACCTTGACCGCGTCCGAGGTCTACATAAACATAAGTATTTTGAATATCGTTCTCTGCTACCAAAGAAATTGGAAAGGCCTTTGACGAGTTTTTATCACCTACTTGATTATAGCTAAGCGCAAGGAACAAGCTGCTGCCGTTAGAAGTATTAATCACATAAGGCGTTTCAAGTGTAATTTCATTCCAACCTGTTTTTCCTGTAGTGATAGTACCCTTTGCTTTTTCTACGAGCTTACCATCGCTCATCAATTCATAAATACTTGCACCAACATTGCCCAAATCAGCACAGAGACCAACGCGCATTGTACGGATTGTACCACCATTAAAGCGAGCCAAAATATCATCTGGTAATGGTGTTCCGAGAACCAAATCACCAGGAATACCCGTCAGACCAATACCTTTTTCTGCCAACTTGTCTGAGAAGTAAGTACCCATGCTACGCTTATTGGCTGCAACGAGCTTACGTGGTGTTTTTGCTTGCACACGATTAACCTGTTGATTTGCAGGAGCTTGCTTAAGATAGCTCTTTAATTCGTTTCCATTGACGAGCTTTTGCGCATTCGCCATGGTTGCCATACCGAGGATGGCACACATTAACATCATTCTTTTCATGGGAAAATCTATTTATTTTAGTTTTTGTTAATTCATCAGATAGGTGCTAAAACTGCCCGTCTCATACAGCATTGGTTTAGCAAAGATCCGCTCCGCTTTAACACCTACCTCCTGCTTAATTTATTTCACGATTTCTTTCACTGTCTTACCATTTGACAGTTTCAGAATGTTCAGACCTTTTACAGGTTCTGAGAGTTGCTTTCCATCAGTGGTGTAACGACCGATAACTTCCACACCAGTTGTATTATCTTTCACACCCTCAATACCCGATGGGTTGGGATAGTTGAACACAACAGAAACTTTCGGACCATTGCCTATCACTTCATAAGTAGTTACGTCAACACCATATTTATTCTTCGTTGTCGTACCCTTAAGATATTGAATTTGAATGGTTGCCGTCCAAGGCTTTGAAGTGTACTTCTCATATTCAGGAAACCATTCTGTTTGAATGTCGTCTTTTTGATCAGGTGCAAGCTCACCCTTTGCCGATTCAAAGTCTGGCACTGCGCCAGGAGCTGGCATACAAACACCGAGGATGCAAGTTTGGAAAGTTCCATGTGGCATTTCTGAAATGTTTTCCAAAAGATGCACAGCTTTCTTTTCGTTCGAAGTGTTCTTGATATAAAGTCCTGTGTGAATTTGAACGCCACCAAAGCCATCGTCTACAACATGGTCACGATACAATACCGTACCGTTGGTGATAACATTGCCGTCCTTGTCGCAGAACTGAACAGATTCGTCCACCGATTGGGCAAACGATGCGCCCACACCAAAGATGAGTGCGAAGAGTAATGAGTAAATCTTTTTCATACCTTATATATGTTTAATAATTTCAACTTATTTAATATGCTTTTTTGTCACTTGTTGCACACCTCCATCATTGTAAACGAAAGCTACGACAGATACCTTTTCGGCATTCCAACCTTTATCTATCGCCATCGTGAAGCTCTGGGTGATTGTTTTGTCGGCATTCACAAAAAAATCAGTTCCCCATTCGCCATTCACCGCTGCACGTAACACGTGGTTCTGCTCATAATCTGGTTTAGGTTTTCCGTCTGCCATGAATTGCGTGCAAATAATACCATCTTCCACTATCCACAGTTGGAGCTTGCCTTTCACATTTTCAAGCCCCTCTGCCGTTACTTTGATGGCAACCTCACGTTTCACATCATCATAGACATTTTCCAATGAAAGTTTCAGTGCAGCAGTTTTTTGCAACTCTGCATGCACCTGTCCTGCCCACGTAAAACGGTCGGTTACGCCACCCGTACGATTAACAATGCCCATTGGCGCAGCCTCAACCTTCCAATATTTATAATAATTGTCGCCCAATTCAGTACGTAATCCGATCACGTTCGCACGTGAAAACACTGCCAATGGACCAGCATGAATGCTTACAGCCACTACAGAATCGGCACCATAAAGATGTTGTAAACGCTCCATTTCCTCATGGGCAGCCGGACAGTTCACACAACGTTGTCCCGTAAATTCTTCTATCAACACGGCACGTGCCACTTTGTTGGTTTCATTCGGTATTACTTCCACAAAACGATTGTCCTCTTCCACATTGTCGCAAGAAGAAACACCCAGCAAAACAAGTACACCTAAAAAAAAGATATATGTTTTTTTCATTGTCTAAATCCTTTAATATTAAACCACATTAAAAATTGTAATTATAAGAAAGCGTAAATCCCTTGCTTGCAGGAACATATCGGCATACACCGCCCGAACAGTTATAACCAGCGCGGGTACGACCATAGCCCAATTGCAAACGATGCGCTCCAGTGTTGAAAGTAACCAACCCTTGATAGTAATGCAGATTGGTTTCACCAACATTGTAAGTATCTGAAATCGTAATCATCCAATGTGGCACAATCGACAATTCCAATAAACCGAACATCCAATTGCCTTCATCTTGCTTCGTGCGGAGATATTGCACTTCACCACGGAGTGTGAGATTGGGCGTAAAATTATATTTTCCGTCTAACACAAAGATATCTGAATGAATCATACCGCCTTCACCTTCAACAGCGGTTTTGTTATAAAACTGATTCATATACATGAAAAAGAGTTTGAAATCCTTCGTGAATTTACGTTCGATTTGGATGTTCAAATCTTGATAGAACTTTTCATCTCCCCATTTGAAAAACGCTGAACCATAGCCCTTTGCACCTACAGCCGAAACACCATCATAAGAACCAGAGAGGTTCAAACTTCTGTCAATCGAATGCACATAAGAGAAATTTACTTTTACGTTCATGCCGTAGCGTCCGCCTAAGAATGTACGACGTTTGAAGTTATAGCCAAATTGTGCTTGATAAGCCCATTCGCCAGTTGGGTTTGTGGCGTAGGGATAGAAGGCTGCCAAAGCATAGGTCTGGTCTTCTGTAAATGCAGGCAAATGGTTGATGAATGACGATGTGCCATTCATTGAGCGGCGACTTCTGAACGACATATTATCTGAGCGTTTCGCCTGTGCCAAGAAACTGAGTCCTTTCTTTGAATAAGATGCTGACAGCATGGCTACATTACCCTTGCGATAGATGTATTGATTATCGAATGATGGGTCTTGTGTTTTCTGCGCATATTCCGCCAAAAGGCTTAATCCGCCTTTCTGATAGCGTGCGCGAACATCCCACGCATGTACATTTTGAGGCAATCGAAGTTTATGCGTACGGTCCACAAAGATATTATCTGCCGCATCGTCTTCATATTTATTTACGTAAGATGCGCCTAAGGTGATACGATTTCCTGTTTCGGTTAATCGTTTCGACCATTCATCGATATTCAATTCGATGTCGCCACCCGAAATCCATGAATTATTGTGTGCCCAATAACGCCGTTGTTCGCCTGTAAGTGCTTTCATTTGAATGCCTTTATAAGGCTTATAGGCAATGCGCAAACCCAGTAGCGAATTATCGATACCAAGACTTCTTTCTTCATAGTTGCGAAGAATGAAACCCGAACCAAATTGCTCGTAGTAATTACCCAACGTAATTTCTAATTTCTCAAACTTTGCTTTCAAATAAGCATAGGGAACGCCCCAGCCAGCAAAGTCGTTTTCAAAACCTGGAAGTGGATATTTTGTAAATTCAAAACGTGCTCCTGCATCAAGATATTTTCCCATGACATTGATATCAGCATAGGTATTGGTGAGCACTTTGTGTTCTGATTTTGGAGAACCTATCTTGAGGTCTTCTTGTGGAACGAGAATATCGCTTTGAATACTCCCCGTAACAACAACTTTTTTGTCGTCATTTTCTTCTTGTGCCACCGCTGCCGATGCCAGTGCCAGAAGCCCTACGAAGCAATAGTATCTTTTTTTCATATTGAGTTTTTGTGTAATCTTTTAGGGAATTAAATTAACAAAGTCAGGATTTTGTCTCAGCTTAACCTGATGATTATGAAACATTTTCACAATCATCGCTTTCTTTCAGCTCTAAATATATAATAAGGTATAATAAGAAGAACAAGGTCTTTTTACACCTTGCCCCTCCTATCCTTTCATCCCTATGCTTAATTCTTAGCCAAGAGTTCTCTAACTTTTTCTATGAGTTTATTTTCTGCACCTTCGGTGTAGCCATTGTGTTTATAGACGATATTGCCTTTTCCATCAACGATAATCACGTAAGGAATCATTTGAATACCCAACGCACGTTTTAAGTCACTATTTGGATCGAGCAACACTTCGTATTCCCATCCATATTCATCAACCATTGGTTTCACCTTATTAATATTCTGTGCCTGATCAATAGAAATGGCTATGAGCTTCACACCCGTTTCTTCTTGCCAATCAGCATAAACCTCATGAATGGCTTTCAGTTCGCGATTGCAAGGCTTACACCATGTAGCAAAGAAACTGATGATGAATGGCTTACCATTGTTCGACAAGGTGTCTGTACGCACCGTTTTCCCATTGATATCTTTCAATGTCACTGCAGGCAATTGCGCATTTGCAATACCGATTGAACCGAATAGGCTTACTAATAAAATAAATATTACTCTCTTCATATTCATGTGTGATTAAGATTAATTATTAGATGCAAAGATAAAAATAATATTCGAAGAAACAAAAAAAAAGTCTTTTTTTTATTAAATCTATCGATAAAAAAGTATTGCGAGCGGGAATATCGTAGGGGCGAACCGGCGTGTTCGCCCCTACTAAGCTTTCTAGGAAAAACTAGGAACTCCTAGGCTCCCTAGGCAAACTAGGAACACCTAGGCATCCCTAGGCGGGCGAACACACAGGTTCGCCCCTACTAGGCTTTCTAGGAAAAACTAGGAATACCTAGCCCCCCCTAGGCAAAATAGGAACACCTAGGCATCCCTAGGTGGGCGAACACACAGGTTCGCCCGAAATGTATTTGACCGATTTGGGTTTAATCGACATTGCGGATAACTATTTTTCACACTAAACTTGCAACACACCTAATTGGTATAAAATCCCTGTCAAAAGGGCAAGTGCAATGATAGTTATAACGATGCGTATCATGCAGCCCGTAACTTTTTTTACGATGAAAGCACCCAAAGCAATGACTACAATGAGTGCGATGTAGTATTGTAGATTTTCCATATTTTTAAAACCATTTACGATTAAACAAGCTGAAAGCCTTTCGGATAAGGCGTATCAAATTCCATAGGTTGATGCGTAATGGGGTGATAAAAACAAAGCACGTAGGCATGCAAGCAAAGACGATGCAGAGGATCGTCACCCGTTCCGTATTTGATGTCGCCGCAAACTGGATGTCCCATATCGGCAGCATGCACACGTATCTGATTTTTACGACCAGTTTCTAATTGGAATTCAACCAGCGAATGTCTGTCCGACCGCTTCAATACACGAAAATGACTAACGGCATATTTTCCGCCATTGTCAAAGGGTGAACTATAAGTGTGGAGCGATTTAGTGTCTTTCAGCCAATTAGCGATTGTTCCTTCATCGTCGGAAACCAATCCGCTTAAGACAGAAATATAACGGCGTTCGTAGACAATGCTTTGCCAATTGCGCTCCAAGATTTGTTCGGTTTGCATGTCTTTCGCATAAACCATCAGTCCAGAAGTGTCACGATCAAGGCGGTGCACCACGTGGGCAGTGCATTTCTGTCGTGTCTTGAGAAAATAATTATCGAGAATGGTTTTCACATTGGGCGTATGCCGTCCGTGTGGCATCGACAAAACACCAGGCATCTTTTCCACCACAACGAGGAATTTGTCTTCATAAACCAGCTTCACAAAGCTACTCTGAAACTTGTCGTTGCGCTTACTTGTACTTACGGATACTTTGTCGCCTGAACGCAACTGGAAATCATATTGCGTAACCAATCTTTGGTTCACCTTGACGCCACGATTTTGCAGCGTGGCTTTGATTTTCGACTTACTTTGTTTCACGTTTGCCAAAAGCCATTCCAAGAGTGGCGCAGCGGTTTGCACCCTGTAATCGGCGTATTCTTCTTTTCTCTGTTTTGTTTTTTGCTTGCTCATCTTGGTGTGCAAAGTTACAATCTTTTTGCGAGGATAGTCATCAAGCGAGTTATTCTTATTGTTAATGATTTGTAAAAAATTTCATGTTAGCTTATTTATCCTCTGTCTAATTAAAGGCATTTCAACATAAAAAATGAATTAATTACAACTTAGATTTAAAATTCTTTTCGTAACTTTGCATAACGACGAGAAAGTGAAAAGAAGGAAATAATTACAAAAACATTAATAGAACAAGAACATTATGAACAAGAAATTTATTTGTCTCGTGTGCGGACATCTCCATGAGGGAACCGAAGCACCTACAGAATGCCCAGTGTGCCACGCAAAAACTGAAAAGTTTAAAGCGTTCGACCCTGAAGCACTCAAAGGAACAAAGACGGAAGCCAACCTGCAAGCTGCCTTTGCTGGCGAAAGTCAAGCCCACACGAAATATCAATACTATGCGTCAAAGGCACGCAAGGATGGTTATCAACAAATGGCAGACATTTTTGAAGAAACTTCACGCAACGAAAAAGAACATGCCAAGATTTGGTTTAAGTTCTTACATGGCGGCAACATTCCTTCAACGCCCGAAAATCTCTTGGCTGCTGCCGAAGGTGAGAACTACGAATGGACGGATATGTACGAACAAATGGCAAAAGACGCTGAAGAAGAAGGCTTCCCAGAATTGGCAATCAAGTTCAGAAAAGTAGGTGCGGTGGAAAAGAAACACGAAGAACGCTATCGCAAATTGCTCAAGAACATTGAGGATAAAGTGGTCTTTGCCAAAGATGGATCGGCAGTTTGGCAATGTATCAACTGCGGACATATCGTTGTGGGCAAACAAGCTCCAGCCGTGTGTCCAGTGTGCGACCACCCACAAAGCTTCTTTCAGGTAGCACCTGAAAATTTCTAATCATCCTTAGATGACATAATATTGAGGTATTCAAAATTAATCGTGTAAAATCTTGTTATCTGATTAATTTTGAATACCTCTATTTATTCATAAAAATCTTTCAATTTCGCATTTAGTTTTTCAAACGACCACAAAGAGACACACCCTGCATTGGATATTTTCCGTTTTTCCATCTCCCATCCAAAAAATGTTTTTTGAAAGGACGCCCCTTAGGTCGTCCGCAATCAACGTGACCTTGCAGCCCGCCTACATTAAGTCATCGAACTCACGTTAATTTATATCAAGAAAAAGGACACAAAAAGGAAAAACAGAATATTATTCTTGCGTATTCGACAAATTTTATATAACTTTGCATCGCTTCATTGAAGTTAGAACACACATAGATAGTAACAGTAATAACTCACATTAATAATAAATAAAAAAAAGATGAAAAAAAATTTACTCAGTATCATTATGCTTTTTGCCGTAATGCCAATGTTTGCACAAATCAGTGTTTTCAGTATGTATGGAACATATAAAGGTGACACACAAATAGGTATAAACAATGCCAATGAAATAGCAACAGACAAGAAAAGACCATCGGAAATAACAGTTATTAAGACCGAGAAAATAGATCGCGTAAATATTAATTTTGGTGGCTTTAATATTGGCAAATATACTTTTAAAAAGCTTGTGCTCAATGGGCTTTCTTTCGCCAATACAGCTGAAGAATGCACACTTACCACATCAGAGGCTATTTATACCGACGCAGAACTTACAGACGGAAAAAACACTTTGTCTGCACACATTAGCATTGAGCCGGGTGCAAAAGGCACTATAAAAGGTGGTATATTAGAAATGGATATGGTCATCAACTTTAAAGATTCAAAACTATATACCCATTTTAGTGGTAAGATGACGACAACTACCGGAATAGACAAAAAAGAGCATGAAAACAATACAAAGGAAGTTATCTACGACATCACTGGTAAGAAAGTGAGCCAAGCAAGAAAAGGTCTATATATCATAAATGGGAAAAAAGTAATGATAAAATAAAATTCCCCCATTAAAAAGCGGAGAAACAATTTATCTATAAATAATCTGTTTCTCCACTTAAACATATTCTTTCATTATCCATCAACTCAAACATTTACATCTGGCGCTTCAGATAAGCATGCTCTTCATCATGAAACAATACGCCAAGAACCGTAAAAAAAGAAACCTTATGCAGTACATTATCATCACTTTTATTTCTTTCTTCGTCCTACGACTAATGTCACTCTCCTACTCCATAAAAAATGAAAAACGGATTTTAAAACAAGGAGCTGTGCAATATGGAAAGTTCAACTCACTCTTGCTCACATTGACACATGTAGCCTATTACTTTTCTGCACTCTATGAAGCATATACATGCAAAGTGACATTTAACACTATATCTATATGGGGCGCAGCACTTATGGCATTTGCCTACGTCATGCTCTTTTATGTAATTTATAAATTGAAAGACATTTGGACAGTGAAACTTTACATCATTCCCAATCAACGCATTGAGAAAAGCTTTCTATTCAGAACGGTACGCCATCCCAACTACATACTCAATATCATACCTGAACTCATTGGCGTAGCATTACTCTGTAACGCATGGATGACCATCAGTATAGGACTACCGATCTATCTCATATTGTTAGGTATCCGCATAAAACAAGAGGAAAAAGCCATGAGTGAAATAAGATAAGCTGTTCGGAATTATAAAAACAAAATCCTACAAAAGTTATTCATAGAACCTGCCTTAAAAACAAATAAGGCTCAGTTTTAACACAAACGAGGCTCAGTCATCAACAGACTGAGCCTCGTTTGATAGCTATCTGTATTCCACAATTCTATCTGATTGAATATCAAACGATTGAAAGCACACAAAACACTCCATCTTCCCACACCTCACAAAAAAACAAGCAAAGAACGAAAGAGTTTCCAGAAAAAATAAGTATCTTTGCAATGAAGAGAAAATTATAAGAAAATGAACACAATAGAAAGTAACACGAACGAAGAAAAACGAAGTTTGAGCTTTGTGGAACAACTCATTGAAGGCGACCTTGCCGACGGCAAGAACAATCGCCGCATTCAAACACGGTTTCCACCAGAGCCCAATGGCTATCTTCACATAGGACACGCAAAAGCCATCTGCATGGATTTCGGCGTTGCAGAAAACTATAACGGCGTTTGCAACCTCCGTTTCGACGACACCAACCCAACGAAAGAAGACAACGAATATGTAGAAAGCATATTGGAAGACATCAGTTGGCTGGGGTTCAAGTGGGGGAACATCTATTACGCAAGTGATTACTTTGAAAAACTATGGGAACTGGCTGTGTGGATGATTAAAACAGGCAGAGCCTATGTGGACGAACAGAGTGCTGAAACCATCGCACAGCAAAAAGGCACACCGACCGAGCCTGGTATCCCCTCGCCCTATCGTGATCGCCCCGCAGCAGAAAGTCTTGCTCTCTTTGAGCAAATGAATACGCCAGAGGCAGTTGAAGGGAGTATGGTGTTGCGTGCCAAACTTGATATGGCAAATCCCAATATGCACTTCCGCGACCCTATCATCTATCGCATTATCCACACCCCACATCACAGAACGGGGACGAAATGGAATTGCTATCCGATGTATGACTTTGCCCACGGACAAAGTGACTATTTTGAAGGTGTCACCCACTCGATTTGTACGCTGGAGTTCGTACCCCACCGCCCACTCTACGATAAACTCATCGACTTCCTCAAAGAGTTCGACGGAACGGATGACAATCTTTCCGACAATCGTCCACGACAAATTGAATTCAATCGCCTGAATTTAACAAACACGGTAATGTCGAAGCGAAAACTCCACACGCTGGTAGACGAAAAACTCGTCAGCGGATGGGACGACCCTCGCATGCCTACGCTGTGCGGAATGCGTCGCCGTGGCTATTCGCCCGAATCAATCAGAGCTTTTATCGATTCAATCGGCTACACAAAGTTCGACGCCCTCAATGATATGGCATTGCTTGAAGCTGCCGTTAGAGACGACCTCAATAAGAAAGCAACACGCGTCAGTGCAGTGATCGACCCTGTTCG
>JALFSW010000020.1 GCA_022779305.1 Prevotella sp.
AATACAGAAAATTTCTATAACTTTGTCCTTGGTAATCATCGCTTAATAGTTTTGTAACTTATTGAATATCACCTATAAAGATACAAAATATTAGTGAGATTACCAACTTTTACAAGGATTTTCTTATCCCGAACTCGCGTAACGTTGCTTCTTCTGCCTGTAAACCGGATTTTGGGGAAGAATCAACAAAATTTAGTAGCCTGAAAAATATCAGAACCGTATGACACTAAAAAGAGAGGCTGCGTCGTAAAACTCAATTACGACACAGCCCCTCTTTTGCTTTATAAGTGAAGCTCATTATTCAGACTGTAATTCTCCAAATTCTCCATTCCCAAAATCAGCAAAAGCTTGTTGGATTTCTGTGTGCGAGTTCATTACGAAAGGTCCCCTGGCTGCGATGGGCTCGTTTAATGGTTCACCACTTAAGACCAAAACAATGGTATTGTCTGATGTTGCTACTATTTCAAAGTCTTCGCCTTCACGTTTAAATTTCAGTACATTGTCGCGTGGAACTTCAACTCCATTGACTTCCACCGAACCTTCTACAACGAGCAACAGTGTTGTGAAATGAGATGGGAAAGAAAAGTCGGCACGTGCGCCATTCTTCAAACGAGCGTTCATCATGTGGACAGGTGTTACGCTCTTGGCTGAACCTGTAACCGTCTTATATTGTCCGCTCACCACTTCCACAATACCTCCTCCATCAGCCAGTTCATAGCGTGCCATGTCCTGATGAGCGATGGCTTGATAGCTGGGATCACTCATCTTTTCGCTTGCAGGAAGGTTCACCCAAAGCTGTACCATTTGGAACTGTCCGCCTTTCTTAGCAAATTCTTTTTCATACATTTCTTCGTGCAGAACGCCACGAGCAGCTTTCATCCACTGAACATCACCTTCGCCTATCACTCCTTTGTTACCACGACTATCCCTGTGGGCAATGCTTCCTTTGTAGGCAAACGTTACGGTTGAAAATCCTCTGTGTGGATGTTCGCCAACGCCACGTGGTACGCCTGGTTCAATGGTCATTTCTGCATTATAGTCGAGCAAGAGAAAAGGGTCCATCTCTCTTTGGCTCATGCCCTCGTTATAGGGGAGCAGGTTATGCACTCTGAAGCCATCGCCAACCATGTGGGCTTCTTGTGGATAGGTAATGAAGTCGATTTTCTTTTGTTTCATTTTATTATTCTTTCTATTGTTCTATATGGCTTTTGTTCAGTGCTTTATGCAGAAAACAAAAAGCTTGTTATTATTCGTAAATCCCAATTGGTCATTACATTAGACCATTAGGGGGCTTTTTATGCGCCTTATGCATTTCCCAGCTGATTGCAGTTGCTTGTCGGCATATTCTTCAGCATTTTCTCTTGAAGTAACCTGCTACATTTGGAAAAAACGCAAAACAATCTGCATAGACAATCGATTACAATCACTTTGGTCTCTAATGACCGAATTGGGTTAAATAATCTTCTTGCAAGTCTATATGCAAAGCTTTCGCCAAAAACAAAAGCGACAGGGCATTGCTGCCATTCTGTCGCTTTTGTTAGAACTAATCTGAATTATAGGACAATACTATCCTCATGTGGTTTTATTTATTTTCCTGCCAAATTTTCACTTTTGTTGTTCAAAGCATTGTTTAATTTCATTGAGTCGTTTACTCTCCATAGCAATATAAAAACGTCGTGTCTCATTTTCCGATTGCTCATCTGGTTTTTAGTGAAAATGTTCAACTTTAATCTAATAGTGTGGTGGCACGTACGCGGCTCAGTGTTTCGGGTGTCATTTGGAGATAGCTGGCTATGTAAACCAGTGGGGCACGTAAAATTACTTGTGGTGACAGTTTGCACATCTTTCGATAGCGGTCTTGTGCCGTTTCAAAGCGCACAAGGTCAGCATGGATTTGTGAGATGATTAAACTTTCTTCCAAAATTTTTCTGTAAAGAATCTGAATGTTTACATTGTGGAGCGCAACGGCTTCAAGTTTTTGTTTGGGTAAGGCATAAGCGATAGTGGGTTCCAAAGCCTCCACCTGCAAACGTGTTGGTTCTTCTTTGAACAGACTTTCAATACACATAAAGATAGTGCGGTCTTCACCAATGTGTTCGGTGATTTGTTTACCATTCTTGAAATAGAACTGGCGAATGAGTCCTCTGTCGATGTAATAAATGCTATCGCAGATTTCACCTTCGCTAAGAATCATTTCGCCCTTTGCGAATCTTTTTGGCACCAAAACACTCTCTAGCGCGTCTAACTCATCATGTGTCATTGTGCTATACTTTCTTGCCAATTCACGTGCTATTTCTCTTGTACTGATGCTTTCTTTCATATTTTTTATCCTCCTTGATGGGTTTGGAAATTAGCAGTTATGGGGGAATAGTTACTCTGGGAGCTTTAGAAAAAGCTATGAATGCTAGAAATTTCTATGAAACCTAGAAGAGGTTACTATCAAAATTCCTAGGCTAATTCAAACAACTCCTCACGTTAGTCCAATTTCAAGACAGCGAGGAAAGCCTTCTGTGGCACCTGAACATTGCCCACTTGCTTCATGCGTTTTTTTCCTTTTTTTTGCTTTTCGAGCAGTTTTCGTTTGCGGCTTACGTCGCCACCATAACATTTTGCAGTTACGTCTTTGCGCACCTGTTTGATAGTTTCTCGGGCAACAATTTTTCCTCCGATGGCAGCCTGAATAGCAATGTCGAATTGTTGGCGTGGGATGAGTTCTTTGAGCTTCTCACACATGCGCCGTCCGAATGCCACGGCGTTGCTGTCGTGCGTCAATGTCGATAGCGCATCTACAGGTTCACCATTGAGCAGAATATCAAGTTTTGCGAGTTTCGATGGGCGAAACGAGTCGATGTGGTAATCGAACGACGCATAGCCCTTTGAAATACTCTTGAGTTTGTCGTAAAAGTCAATGACAATTTCGCCCAACGGAATCATAAAGATGAGTTCCAATCGATTGCCACTCACATAGTTTTGGCTTACAAGTTCGCCCCGTTTGTCAAGACAGAGCGTCATGATAGGACCGATGTAGTCGCTTGATGTGATGATCGATGCCTTGATATAAGGTTCTTCGATGTGGTCGATGAGTGTGGGTTCAGGTAGTCCCGATGGATTATGCACCTCTTTGCTTCCACCTGTCTTTTCATAAACCATGTAGCTCACGTTCGGCACAGTCGTGATAACATCCATATTAAATTCACGATCAAGCCGTTCTTGGATGATTTCCATGTGGAGCAATCCCAAGAAACCACAGCGGAAACCGAAACCTAAAGCCTGCGAACTTTCTGGCGAAAAGGTGAGCGATGCGTCGTTAAGTTGTAGTTTTTCTAACGATGCCCGCAGGTTTTCATAGTCGCTGGGATCTACTGGATAAACGCCTGCAAAGACCATTGGCTTCACTACCTGAAAACCTTCGATGGCTCGTTCGCAAGGGCGTTGTATGTGGGTAACGGTGTCGCCTACTTTCACTTCTCTTGCATTTTTGATACCCGAAATGATGTAGCCCACCTCACCCGTTTTCAGTTCACCCGTGGGTTTCATATCCATCTTCAGCACACCTACTTCATCGGCATCATATTCCATGCCTGTTTGCACGAATTTCACTTTGTCGCCCTTCTTGATAATGCCGTTCGTTACCTTGCAAAGCGTGATAATACCACGGAAAGAATTAAACACCGAGTCGAAAATCAAGGCTTGCAACGGAGCTTCTGGGTCGCCTGTAGGAGCTGGGATGCGCTCAATGATGGCTTTCAAAATAGCATCCACGCCTTCGCCTGTTTTTCCGCTGGCACGAATGATGTCTTCGCGGTCGCAGCCGATAAGGTCGATGATTTCGTCTTCCACTTCTTCCGGCATGGCGTTTGGCATATCAATTTTGTTGATAACAGGAATGATTTCCAAATTGTTATCAATTGCCATATAGAGGTTTGAAATCGTTTGTGCCTGCACACCCTGCGTTGAATCAACTATGAGCAAAGCCCCTTCGCAAGCGGCGATGCTTCGAGAAACTTCGTATGAAAAGTCTACGTGTCCTGGTGTGTCGATGAGATTCAGCACGTATTTCTTCCCGTCCTGTTCATGTTCCATTTGTATGGCATGACTTTTGATCGTAATCCCTCGTTCACGTTCCAAATCCATGTCGTCCAACATTTGTCCTGCTGTTACTTGAATGGTGCTGGTGTGTTCCAAGAGTCGGTCGGCAAGTGTTGATTTGCCGTGGTCGATGTGGGCGATAATACAGAAGTTTCTTATGTGATTCATTGAGTGAAAAATCTTTTTAATTTGCAAATATAAGGAGAAAAATGGAAATACCGAAATATCTTAAAAGTTTTATACTTGCAAAAATGCAAAAAAGGCTTCGCCATGCAGATGTTTCCATCACTGCGAAGCCTTTTATTTGATAAAGTTTTTTTGCCTTATTCCGCTGCCATTTGGAGGAATAGCTGATGAATGGCAGGGTCTTCGTTCAGTTCAGGATGGAACGAGGTGACAAGTTGTTTGCCTTCTCGGGCTGCCACAATGTTGCCATCAATACGTGCCAATACTTCCACGCCATTGCCCACCTCTTTTATATAAGGCGCACGGATGAAAGTCATCGGCACAGGCGACGCAATACCTTGAAACGCTGCTTCAGTGAAGAAACTGCCCAACTGTCTGCCATAGCCATTGCGACAAGTTTTGATTCGCATCGTACCAATCTGCGGAAAAGCTGATTTTTTGTTTTCGATTTCTTCCGAAAGGAGTATCAGTCCAGCGCAAGTGCCCATCACAGGAAGTCCGCCACGGATAGCATCACGGATGGGTTCAAACAGATTTAACTCATGGAGCAGCTTCAGCATCACCGTACTTTCGCCACCCGGGAGAACAAGTCCGTCTTTTGGTTGCGCCCAATCTGCTGCCTGTCTCACCTCAAAAGTTTCTGCGCCAAGCCTTTCGAGCATTGCTTTATGTTCGGCAAAAGCACCCTGAAGTGCCAAGATTGCAATTCTCATATCCTGCCGTTCTCCCTCGCTTATTTACCTCTTTCTGCCATGAGCAGTTCTATTTCACTTTCATTGATGCCAACCATTGCTTCGCCGAGGTCTTCGCTCAATGTGGCAAGCATTTTGGCATCATTATAGTTCGTTACTGCCTGAACTATGGCACGTGCACGTTTTTCTGGGTTGCCCGATTTGAAGATACCAGACCCTACGAACACACCTTCGGCACCGAGCTGCATCATAAGAGCTGCGTCGGCTGGCGTTGCCACACCACCTGCGGCAAAGTTCACCACGGGCAGTTTACCGTTTTTATGCACATATTCTACCAAATCGAAAGGCACACGCAATTGTTTTGCAGCTTCGTAGAGTTCGTCGGTTGCAAGTGAGGTGAGACGGCGAATTTCCGATTGCATCATGCGCATGTGTCGAACCGCCTGAATAATGTCGCCTGTACCAGGTTCGCCCTTTGTGCGAATCATCGTTGCTCCCTCGTTGATGCGGCGCAAAGCCTCGCCCAAGTCTTTTGCTCCACAAACAAAAGGCACATCGAAAGCTTTTTTGTCAATGTGGTAAACGTTGTCAGCAGGCGAAAGCACTTCGCTTTCATCAATATAGTCGATTTCGATGGCTTGCAAGATTTGTGCTTCAGCAAAATGTCCGATGCGCACTTTTGCCATTACAGGTATGCTCACCGCCTCTTGAATGCCTTTGATCATCTTTGGATCGCTCATTCTTGATACGCCACCTGCAGCACGAATGTCGGCAGGAATACGTTCCAATGCCATCACGGCACATGCGCCCGCAGCTTCAGCAATGCGTGCTTGCTCGGGAGTGGTTACGTCCATAATTACACCGCCTTTGAGCATCTGTGCTAAGTTGCGGTTGAGTTCTTGTCGGTTAGTTGTCATATTTTTATTGTGTTTTAATTGTTTAACCCAAATCGGTCATTAGGCCGTGAGGGCTTTTTTTTGTCTTATTTATTCACTTACCAATAGCTTGCAGCTACTTGTCGGCATCTTCTTTCGCATTTTCTCTTGAAGTAGTCCGCTACATCTGCGATAAAATGCGGAACAACCTGCACAGACAATTAGATGCAATCACTTTGGTCTCTAATGACCGAATTGGGTTTAAAGTTCAACTTCATTTAGTCGTTTTTCGTTCAAAGCAATTGCTCCTTTCGGAGAAGCGAATGCTCTTACTTGAGTGTCCCTACATCCTTAAGATGTGCGCCTGCATTCATTACAGCTGGACTTTTCGGCTGCAAAATTAATATCTTTACTTTTTTGAACCAAATATGATTTCTCTTTTGGATAATGAATGCGTACGAATGGAGAGGATTTTTCATGCTTTTTACTTGAGCCTTACTTGCAAGCAAACTGAGCCTTAGTTGCACGGCAACTAAGGCTCAGTTGAAATATAAGTATACAATGTTATTTTTTTGCTTATTTTTCCAGCCTAATGCGGAAAGGGAAGAGGGGTAGACCAGCACGATTGCGGACGCTTCCTATGAGGAAATTGCGGAAGCAATAGCGCACCTCCATAGGTTTCATTACTTGGTCGCTGCGTACAGACAAGGCATCGTTGCCCACGATGTGTGCTTTGGCAGGATAGAAAACGCCATCGGTTCCTGCTACTTCAAAACCTTGTATGTCGCCCGCACTGAAAAGCGCACGATAGGTGTTGTCCAGATGAACGATGCACGTGTCGCCCCGCACTTCAAGACTTCGGGCAGACGCACTTTCAAACATCACGCCTGCTTGTTTGTAGTGTCGGCCAAGGGCAGCGAGTGCCAGACGTTGTCCGACGATACGCTTTTGGGCTGGATGAATTTGTTCTGCTTCCCACGGATACACCAAATCATTCGTACAAACGAGGGAGCTGTGGGAGATGAGACGTAAGGCGGCAAACTGCTGTTCTCGGAGTTCTGCAGCGGCTGTGCCCCCAGCGTCACCATAGTTGTAGGGTGCAATCTGTACGAAGAGAAAGGGTAGTGTTTCGGAACGAAAGTCTTTGCGCCATCTGTCAATGAGCAACGCCAATCGTTCAGCATACTGCGCTGTGTTAAAGCCCACGTTCGAGCAGCCTTGATAATAGATGATACCACCAATGGTGTAGCGACGGATGGGTGCAAACGTACCATTTCCCCAGAGCATGGGGCGCATCCAATCGGTGGGGTAGCGTGCGGCAATGGCTGCCGAGTCAGTGGGTTCGTTGGTGTATTGACGAAGTTCGTCCTCCGTCAGCCAACTTTCTATAGAGCTACCGCCCTTGTTTGCCAATACCAGTCCGATGGGAACATGGAGTGCGTTACTCAACACCTGTGCAAAGGCATATCCAACAGCACTACAATCGCCCACGGTTGAGGGTGTTATTTGTTGCCACGAACAGGGTGCATCGTCTAAAGGATGGCTGCTCATGCGGGCAGGTATTTTTACATAACGGATGTCCGAATAGCGACCTGCCGTTGCCACGGCGTCTGCATAGCCTTCCACGGGACAATCATCGAACCCCCGAACGGGCATCTCCATGTTGCTTTGTCCGCCGCAGAGCCATACTTCTCCACTCAATATGTTTTTTATCCACACTTCCTCGCCATCGCTAAAACCAATCGAAAGGGGTGAAAAACTTGCCCGTGGCGACCGCACAAACACCTCCCAATAGCCTTGTGCATCGCTACGAACCACCTGTTTTTCTCGCTGCCACGAAGGCGACACTTTCACCGCAGTGCGTGGGTTGGCATAGCCCCAAAACCTCACTTCGGTTTGTTGCTGAATTACCATTCCGTCAGACAAAACCTGCGGCAGCCTTACCTTAGCCGAAACGGCAATCGTCCAAAGGACAATTGCCGCTACGAAAATTATTCGCTTAAACATCAGAGATTTATGAACTTATCTTGTAATGACTTTATCTGAAGCCATGGCAGCTTTCCACCAACTTTCCGATGCGTGCACCACGCTACCACTGCCATACCATGGCATGAACCATGACCAATTGGCGTTGGCGCTCCATTGTGCAGGAATTTCGCTCACTGTGCCACATTCTGAAAGCGTGATCATCTTCGTAGGGTAGCGATAAGCCAATTCGTCGAAACGTTTTGCAGCATCGCTTGCTGATACAGCTTCACCATTTTGTCCGTACATGTCTGTACCGATGATGTCCACATAGGCATCACCTGGATACCATGCTGCGTCTGAACCTTCGGATGTCCAAATCCAAATGAGGTTGTTGATGCCCTTTGCTTTGAAATAATCAAACATCATGATCCATAACTTTTTATAAGATTCTGCAGAACCATTGCCCCACCAGAACCATCTTCCGGCAGCCTCATGGAGCGGACGCCACAATACAGGAATGCCTGCGTTTTGCAATTGGAGCAAGTGAGCAGAGATCTTTTCCAAATCAGACTGTATAAACTGGTAAGCCCATGTGCCTTTGGTTACAGCCTCATCAATCATGAAACCATTCTTTTCCGTGCGGAAGCTATATTCAATCTTTCCTGCCGCTTCAATTGTTACGTCTGTAATCGTATAGCTATGCCCCGTGATAATCAAACCATTGGCTTGCATTTCGCGCAACGTAGTTTGGTCGAGCACCATTGAATAGTGGTCACCACTGATGTCGAAATATTCCCAACTCTTGCCCGATTCGTCTACAAACCCAGCCCAGCTGCTGTTTTTGATGGACCCTTGTGCCGTGCTGCCAACGTTTGTGATCTTCACAGTCAGGGTACTACCTACAGAAGCCTTTGCAAGGATGTCTTTCGTTGCTTGGTCGGTGAGTTGGAGATTACCGCTCCAATCCGATGGCATTTCCTTTGATCCACTGAAGAGCGAAACAGGGACGGTAGATGCGTAAGGATTAGAAGTGGGCACATTCCAGTGCCATCCGATGGTTACGATACCACCTGCATTGTGCCACGAGCTAACAGGTGTGATGTTGCTGTAGTCGATCCATCCACTGGGGGCAGACGAATGTAAATGGATATAGTCATAACCGTTGATGGCAGGATACTTACCTGTCCATTTGTAGACCTTCTCAGCTTCAGTGGTATTCCATGCCACGTCTGCCATAATGCCCGAAAAGATTTTCTTTCCGTAGTTATCGAGGAGTTTTTGGTAGAGTGCCTTTGTGGCTGCCGTAGCATTAGGATTCACGAGCGATGCAGAAATGTTTTGCGACTGCCCCTTGAGCGTGTGTTTGATACCCGCTGCTTCCGTACCATTAGGGCCCGTGATGATGCCATCAGGGATAACGAGTTCGTAGGTTTTGTCGCGCTCGATGTGAGCCATGATAAGCAATTGGCTTGATGAGCCCAGTACGTGGGCACTCACCACGGGTTCGCCATTGAGCGTAATCTTTTCATAGTCCGATGACGCAAAGAAAATGTTCTTGTTATAGGAAACAATGATTGAGTCTAAACCTGATTTGAGGTTACTTTCTGGTGAGACGCTCACGAATGATGGTGCATCTACAGATGGAATGAAATGTTCTATGTCGTTGTTACAAGCCGTGAGTGTGAAGGCAGAAAGTGCCAATGCAGAAGCTGCCAATGCTTGCGTTTTGATAAATCGTTTCATGTTTGTTTCGTGTTTGAGGTGGGTTCTGATGGTGTCCCGAAGGACGTTTCAGAACCCGCCGATGAATAATCTATTTCACAGGAACAATACGAATATTGTCGATATCGAGTACAGGGTTGCAGTCTGTTCCTTCAACACCACCCTGCCAGAGGAAGAGTGTCAAGCCCGTAAGGCGGTCTTTCGTGAGGGTCACGCCAGCTGGCTGACCTTCGTGTGTTTTATTGAAAGATGAGAGAGGAAGCGTTATCGTTACCCATTTGTTGGCTGTGTCATAACTGCCTGTAGACACCCATGGCATCCAAAGACCGCGTGGTTGTGATGTATTCGTATAGTATTGGTTGTTCGCTGTGTTATACGTAACGTCTGCATTACCCGTAAACATGATTTGCAGTGCAGCAGAACTCCATGCGCTGTTGCTTGGAACACGACATTCAAATTTCAATGCCATATCGGCAATATCACACGTGTCGAGCATTGCTTGGAAAGCAGCATTGCCGGAGAGGTCTGGGTGTGCCGCAGTGCCGTCTGGCCAGTATTGCATACAGAAAGCGTTTTCGTTCCATGTGCCGCCCACTTTGCCCAACATTGCCGCACCGCCAAAGTGCAGATAACTACCATCAATACCGCCCGTAGCGATTGCTCCAGCGTACCATCCATAACCGCCCGTTTGTCCACCATGCGTACCATCGAAGTCAAAGAGGATATTGCGTTGGTCGCGGTATTGGAATGCTGCTTTGCTCGTGCCATAAACGCTCTTCACATAAACTTCGCCTGGGTTTACACCAGCTGGAAGTACAAAGCTGATGGCGGTCTTTGAGATACTGGTAAAGTCGGTTATGCGCAGCGTACTATCGTTGAAAAGCACCTGTAAAGGCTTATAAGGGTCTTGAATGAAGTAGTCGCCCGTGATGGTTACTTCTTCGCCAGCCTGTGCATATTCGCAACTCATCGCCAAAACCATTGGTGCAGGCACGATGACGTGGAAGTCGTAGGTGATGGTATCGCCCGCATTGTTGATCATATAAATCTTATCGGTTACGGCAGATGGTATTTCTGAAGGAATATCGACCAAGAGGTAGTTGTCTGTAATGAAACTTGTGTTCAGTACAGCAGCCTGATCATTAAACAACATTTTCTTGATGCTGCGCAAATTCTTGCCCACCAAGCAAATGGTTTTTTCCATTTCTGCAGCTGTAATCGTAGAATCGGCTTTCTCTGGGAGGCGCACATATTCTACGGTTGGGCTGCCGCCAGCTATTTCGTATTTATCGGGTTCGTCTTCGCAAGATGTGAAGACTGCGGTTTGTGCGATACACAAGCCAGCCAAAAGCCCGTAAGCATATTTTCTGAAGTTCATAAAATGTTCTTTTTATAGAATGATTAGTAGGAATAAGTTGAGCGTACATCCACGTGAACAGGGTCTTCAAGTAATCGCCCGTTGAAGACAACGTCCTGACTTGGATAAGGCAGTGTGAAGGTCGATGCACTCACGTTGGGTGCAGGTGTGTCTGAATCGTAGCGCATTGTGCTTGTGTTCACGTTCCAAACGCCACTCTTGTAATAACTTTCATAGAGTTCGTTCAGTCCGAAGAAAGCATTGCGGTGTTGCGCCTTGAGTTCGCTGATAGTGCCGCTGAGGTCATAGTAGCTGCGACGTACGAAATCATACCAACGGTCGCCTTCCATAGCCAGCTCCAGACGACGTTCTTTCCAAACATCGCTCCATGTGATAGACGATGGACGTGTAGCTGATTTGATGGCACGACTGCGCACTTTGTAGAACGCATCAATTGCACTTGCATCGCTGGTACTGCCGTTATTGCCGATAACGGCTTCTGCATACACCAAATATACATCTGCAAGGCGGAGAATATGAGTAGGAAGACTACTGCGCATGTTAGATGCTGAGAGTCCACCAATAGAATAGGTGCGGTGGTCGTAGGCATCGCCGAAGAGATGTTTCACGTTGTTTGCTCCCGTCATACTCTGCAATTGACCAGGACCACCAGTTCCGTAGCCATTTGTGTCATAAAGGAATTGCAAAAAGTTGAAACCCTTTCGTCCCTTTGCATCGGTGCGGTCAGTCCAGAAATATTCATAGAAGTCGCCTGCAAGCATCATGGTTGCCTTGCGACGAGCATCCACATCGGCACGGTTGTCGGGGTTTTCGAGTGGAGAAACACCAAAGGCTTCTTGCAAATCCACCGAAGGACCATTGTAGCCACCCCACGTGTCGCCAAATTCAGAGAAACCAACCATTCCTAAATCACTTTGAAGTGTGTTTTGCGTAGTCCACAATGATGCGTCGGCAGTCCACATCCATGAGAAGAGAGCTTCTTCGTTGAAACCATTCTGAAGACGGAAAATGTCCGAATAGTTGCTCAAGAGTGATCGTCCGCTGTTGTCTATCACGTCTTTTGCATATTTGGCAGCCTTTGCCAAATCATCGGTGTTGCGCTGACCATTGCCCACTGCAGCAACACCACTCTTCGTTAAGTAGACCTTTGCCAAAAGACCTTCAGCTGAATAATAGTCTATGCGACCAGGTGAACTGCTCTTTGGCAAGCATTCCATAGCCTTTTCGAGCGTCATGATGATGTATTCATAGACGTCGCTTTTTTGTACTTTTGATGTGTTGCTGTAGGTTCCATCTGCCAACATCGTTGAATTGTCGTGAATGATAGGCACGTCTCCGAAGCTGCGCACAAGATAGAAGTAAGCCATTGCTTTCCAAGCCAAAGCCTCCCCCATGCACTGGTTTTTCACCGCTTCGCTGCCTTCGCCACCCTTGATGTTGTTATACACTGTGTTGGCATGACCAATAACCGACCAAAGCGAATAAGACATGTTCACCAAATCGGCATCAGTGCTATTTACAGTGAGCGTGAGATAGGGACTCGTGCTCCAATAATAGTTGCCCGAAAGCACCTCACCCACTTTAATGAAACCTCTTTGGAAGTCGTACCAAGGCGAGTTATACAAATAGTTCACACCTTGAACACATTGCGTGTCGTTCTTATAGAACGTGCTTGAATTGTATGAATCTTCTGCTGGACGATCCAAAAAATCTTCACATGAAGTCATCGTCAGTCCCAAGAGAGCTGGCAGAAGCGTATATTTGAAAAATGATAATTTCATAATTGTTGTTTGTTTATGAATTGCTTAGCTTAGAATGAAAGGTTCACTCCGAAAGAATAAGTAGTTGGCGATGGATAACGGCCGTTGTCCACACCATATACATAGCCTGTAACGTCGGATGTGCTGGCTCCGATTTCAGGGTCGTAGCCGTCGTAACCTGTTATAGTGAAGAGATTTTGGATGTTCACATAGAGGCGAAGATTTTCCAAATGCCACTTTGAAATCCATTTCTTGGGGAAGGTGTAGCCCAACGAGATGTTCTTCAAACGAATGTATGAACCATCTTCCACATATCTGTCGCTGATGACGTCGTTGTCATTAGGGTCAGTGAGCGTAGCACGTGGGATGTTGGTTGAAGGATTAGCAACACGCACGTTTGTTACGTCTTGATACCAATACTGACCTGTTGGATAAACCTTATCGGGATTGATAGGTTCGAGGCGTGCACGACCTTCTACATCAACGAGTTGATTTTGCCACAAAGAGTTCATGTGTGTGAGGCGCATCTTCATGTAGTTCATCACTTTGTTGCCATACGAACCATTGATAAAGATGTTCAAATCGAAGTTTTTCCAACGGAAAGTGTTGTTCCATCCGAAGGTGAATTTGGGCAGTGGCGAACCAATGTTTGTCTTGTCGTAATCATCAATCACACCATCTGGAACGCCATTTGGACCACTAAGATCTTTAAATTTCAAGTCGCCAATCCATGGAGTGGTATTGCGATCGAACGATTTTCCATCGCTTGGATACTTTGAGGTCTTGGGCGATTTTTCCAAATCGGCAAGGTCCTTGTAGACACCATCGGTTACGAAACCATAGAAGCTATACAGCGATTCGCCTACGTTTGAAAGGCTCACAACATCGTTCCATTGTCCATAACCCACGATGGCAGCACTTGATGTACCTGCAAGAGCAACGAGTTTGTTTTTGTTCCATGAGATTTGGAAATCCGAATCCCACTCAAAATTGCCTACGATTGGGCGGGTGTTGATAGAAAGTTCGAAACCTGTGTTGCGTATCTTTCCGTAGTTGCCATAAGGCGCAGCCAATACCGATGACACGTTGCCCGATGTTCCCATATATGAAGGCAATTGCAAAGGCATGAGCATGTCTTTCGATTCTTTGTTATACCAGTCGAGCGTCACGTTGATGCGGTCGCGGAGTAGGCTCAAGTCAAGACCCACATTCCATTGTTCTTGGCTTTCCCACTGCACCGAATAGTTTGGAATGTTTGAAGGGCGATAACCCAATCCGAGCAAGGTTGGCACGGGAACGATGAGTGTTCCCCACTTGTATGAGCCGATGTTGGCATTACCCGTTTGTCCCCATCCAATGCGCAACTTACCATTGCTTACGTGTTTTCCCAAAAAGCTGTCTTGGAAGAATTTCTCGTTAGAGAAACGCCACGAGCCTGCAAACGAGTGGAAACCAGCCCATCGACGATCGGGACCGAAGTTAGAACTTCCGTCATAACGATAGGTGTAGGTGGCGTTATAGCGTCCGTCATAAGCATAAGTGAGGCGGGTAAAGAACGATGCCATTGCCGCACTACCAAAGCCGTTTTTGATGCTTGCCGTACCTGTTCCCAGGCTTGGGTTATGCACATCGTTTGAAGGAAGGTCGGTGTTTTGCGTGCGGGCGTAGTCGTATTTGCTTTCCCATGCTTCTTGACCCAACATGGCAGTGTAAGAATGTTTGCCTGTTGAACCAGAATAGGTCAAGTAGTTTTTGATTTGTATGAAAGTGCTACTGTTCTTTTGCTCCGATGAAGAATTGCTACTGCGTTTCCACGATCCGAGGTCGATAGTTGGATAGAACGTGCGTGCACGACTTTCACTCAAGTCGTAGCCCACTTCGGCGTGCCACACCAAATTCTTGATGGGCGTGATTTCTAAGAATACATTACCATTAAGTTTTCGTCTGTCCAAAAGAATGCTGTTCATCATCGCCATGGCGATAGGGTTAGGATTGGTGTAACCCTGACGTGAGATTGAAGAGTAGCCTCCGTTGATATCATAGATTTGAATATCGGGAAGCGATGTGAGCGAATAGTTGATGATACCATCTTCGCTGTCAGCGAGTTTCAAATCGTCATGGGTGTCGGAGAAGTTGAAACTCAATCCCAGTTTCATCCAACTCTTTAGCTTAGCATCGAGATTGGTGCGCAGACCTAAGCGGTTGAAGTTACTTCCGATAATTGTACCTTCTTGGTCCATATAGTTTGCCGACACGTAATACTGCACTGCATCAGAGCCACCTTGAGCTGCTATTTGGTGTGAGTGTTGCAGAGCAGTGCGGAAAACAGCATCTTGCCAGTTCGTTCCCTTACCCAAAATCGATGGATCTTCATAATGCTTGTCGCGCATCGATTCTGTAATCTGTCCTGTTGCTACAAAATCGTTGTAATAAGAAGCAAATTGTTGCAAGTTCATGATGTCCAAACGCTTTGTTTGACGACTCCACGCAGCCATACCATCATAAGTGAATTTCGCATCGCCCGATTTTCCACGTTTTGTTGTGATCAGCACCACACCATTGGCACCTTGTGCTCCATAGATGGCAGTTGCAGAGGCATCTTTGAGGATTTCCATCGAAACGATGTCGCTGGGGTTAATGGTTGAGAGTGGCGATACGGTTGATGTTTTACCATTTCCGAGGGCATTGCCGAGTCCGAGTTCTGAACCACTCGCACCGCTGCCCTGTACAATCACACCATCGATGACATAAAGGGGTTCAGCATTGGCATTGATGGTTGCTTGACCACGCACACGGATGCTTGAAGAAGAACCCGGTGCGCCCGATGTACTAACGGCTGCCACACCAGCTGCGCGTCCTTGAAGCGTTTGGTCGAGCGAACTGACAATTGTGCCACGGAGTTTCTTCTCGTCCATCGTAACCGATGCGCCCGAGAGGTCGCTTTTTTTCATTGTTCCGTAGCCCACCACGACAACTTCGTCCAACGCCTGTTGGTCTTCCTTGAGTAAAATGCTGTAGTTGGCTTTTCCATCGAGTTTCACCAATTGCGTAACATACCCGATGTACGAAATCTCCAAAACTGCACCCTTGGGCGCATTGATTTCAAAGTTTCCATCGATGTCGGTTACGGTAACGAGGTTGGTTCCCTGCACCTTCACCGTGGCACCAATGATGGGACCTTGAGCGTCGGAGACAACTCCCGTTACTTTCTTGTCTTGCTGTACCACAGCCGAGACGATGCGTTCTCCGTTTGCATAGACGCTGGGAGAATAGCTCAACAATGCTAAGGACAATGAGCCCGTGAGTAGCAATGCTTTCTTATTAAACTTTAGTTCCATAAAAGAATAGGGTTAGTTATCTATGTTTAAGTTGTGAGGCGGACGTCGGCAATGTGCCATTGTGGCTGCATTGGTTTTGCCTCTGACTTTCTTATCTCTTTACCTTATTATATATTTAAGTCTTAGAAATAGATTTTTTGTTCGGTTGCAAAGATAAGTATTCTTTTGGCAAACCATTGATACTTTTTTAGCATATCATAACACTATTTTTGCAGGCGCAAAATTTTTGTTTAAAGAGGTTATCTTTTCTTTCTTTTTGAGTCGTAAGTTTTTGATTTTCATGCGCAAAATACGTTTTTTTTCGTACATTTGCAAGTGTTTAAACCCAATTCGGTCATATTAGAGACCAAACTGATTGCATTTGATGGTCTGTGCAGTTTGTTCAGCGTTTTTTCTCAGGTGTAGCGGGCTACTTCAAGAGAAAACGATGAAGAAGATGCCGACAAGCGGCTGCAAGCGGTTGGGAAGTGAATTAATAAGATAAAAAGAAAACCCAAGCGGGCTAATGACCAATTGGGTTAAAAACAAGAACTATGGACATTATCAAATTCAAACCGCAACTCAAACAAGTGCTGTGGGGTGGCGAAAAAATTATTCCTTTTAAGCAACTTGATGATCATCTTTCACAGGTGGGCGAAAGTTGGGAAATCTCTGGTGTGAAGGGCAGTGAGAGCATTGCGACAACAACCGCCTATGAGGGGAAAGACATTAACAGCCTTGTGGCGCAATACCAAGCCGACCTCATTGGCGAAGAGAACTACGCACGTTTCGGTAACGAGTTTCCGTTGCTCATCAAGTTTATCGATGCTCGCGACCAACTCTCTATTCAAGTGCATCCAGATGATGCAAAGGCACAGGCACGGGGCAAATCGAAGGGCAAGACAGAGATGTGGTATATCATGGAGAGCGAACCCGATGCTCGTTTGCGCAGCGGTCTTAAACAGGTTATCACGCCCGAAGAATATGCACACCTTGTTGATACCAACCAAATCACTGGGGTATTGGCAGAATACAATGTGAAAGAGGGAGATGTGTTTTTCCTCCCTGCGGGGCGCATTCACTCGATAGGTACGGGTTGTTTTCTTGCCGAAATTCAACAAACAAGCGACGTAACATATCGCATCTACGACTTCAAACGTCAAGATGCGCAAGGCAACTATCGCGAACTTCATACCGAAGAGGCTGCGGAATGTATCGACTACAGCGTCTTGCCCGACTATCGTACTGCCTATGAGGCACGAAAGAATGAAGGTGTGGAACTCGTGAGTTGTCCTTATTTCACCACATCGGTCTATGATCTTGATGAAGAGATGGTTCTGGACTATTCAGAACTCGATTCTTTCGTCATCCTCATTGCCCTCAAAGGCAGCGCCACAATCACCGACGAAACGGGCAAAGAAACCTCCCTGCGTGCTGGCGAAACGGTGCTTATTCCTGCAAAGAACACGCTGGTGAAAATTTCGGGTAATATAAAATTCCTTGAAACTTTTGTGTAAGTTTTTTTGTATTTTTCAGTCGAAAATCAAACATTCTACACTTGCATTGCAACTGAGCCTCATTGAGGGATGAAGTGAGGCTCAGTTGCAATGCATTTGAGGCTTAGTTGCGAAGTGTCTTAATTTTGGGTGAAATTCAGTAGACAAAAAAAACTTATTTCTTGTTATTATTACTTTGGATTTTCGTAATTTTGTAGGGTGATTTCAAAGAATAAGATAAAACTCATTCGTTCCTTGGGAACAAAAAAGGGACGAGAAAAGCACGGACTTTTTGTGGCTGAAGGACTGAAAACCGTAGGCGATTTGTTAGCTGAAGGTTTTGAATTTGAGGAAATTATCGACGATATTTGCGATGTTCAGCAAGTTACGTTTCAGCAAACGCCACAACCTGCGCTGGGCGTTTTTCGCATCAAAGAATGGGCAATGCCCGAGGATGTAAGTGGGAAACTGGTTTTGGCACTCGATGATGTGCAAGACCCTGGCAATCTGGGAACAATCATTCGTATTGCAGATTGGTTTGGTATCGAACACATTTTTTGCTCAAAAAACACGGTGGACTGTTGGAGTCCGAAAGTGGTGCAGGCAACGATGGGCAGCATTTCTCGTGTGGCAGTGCATTATGTTGACCTTGCTGCGTGGTTGCAATCATTGCCTGCAACGACGCCCATTTACGGAACATTGCTCAATGGAGAAAATATCTATGACGAGACACTAACCCCGGATGGCGTTATTGTGTTGGGCAACGAGGGAAAAGGTATTTCAGAGAAAGTGGAACGACTTGTAGGTCATCGCTTGTTCATTCCCACTTTCTGCACATCTGTGCACAAACCCGACTCGCTCAATGTAGCCATCGCCACATCCATCGTTTGTTCAGAGTTCCGAAGGCGAGGGAAATGAGCCACCCCGTGGGGGAATAGTCATTATCACGGAAAAGAAGAGAAAAGTGCATTTAACTTTTTTTTTAGTTGCCTTTTTAATCGTATCTTTCCAAAAAACAGTATCTTTGTAGGCAGGTTATGAGGAAAGACAATATAGGATTTCCGCATGTGCCTATAAAAATTTAATCAGTAAGAAGTGGCTACAAACATAGTCAAAAAAAAGGTTCAAGACATCTTAGACAAATATCTTGAGACCAATAATCATAGGAAAACCTCTGAGCGTTTTGCCATTCTGGACGCCATCTATGACATGGAGGGACATTTCTCCTTAGAAGAATTGAGCCAACGAATGGAAGATCAAAACTTCAGAGTTTCGAGAGCAACGCTCTACAACACGATGCGGCTCTTCATAGAGTTGCGTCTTGTGGTGCGCCATCGTTTCATAGGGCAAACCATGTATGAAGCCTGTTTCAACAACGATGAACACATTCATCAAATCTGCACCGTCTGTGGTGAAGTGACCGAGATTGAGGCAGCAGGCATCACATCCGCCATTGAGGATACTAAGTTCAGGCGATTTAGAAAAGACGGATTTTCACTCTATATATATGGTGTATGCTCACGATGCCAAGCACGCATCTCGCGTCAGCTCAATAAAGTAAAACAACAGAAACAAGATAAATCGAATGAAAACAGGAAAAGTTGATGTTCTTTTAGGGCTCCAGTGGGGCGACGAAGGAAAAGGTAAGATAGTCGACGTTCTCACGCCACGCTACGATGTTATCGCCCGCTTCCAAGGAGGTCCAAACGCAGGGCACACATTGGAGTTTGAAGGACTGAAATATGTCTTGCGCTCCATCCCGTCGGGCATCTTTCAAGGTGGAAAGGTGAACATCATCGGTAGTGGGGTGGTGCTTGCGCCAGACCTCTTTATGAATGAGGCTAAAGAACTGGAAAAGAGCGGTCATCCTTTGACAGAACGCCTCTATATCTCTAAAAAAGCACATCTGATTATGCCGACTCACCGCTTACTCGATCGTGCACAAGAAGCTGCGAAAGGTAAAGATCTTGTGGGCACTACGGGAAAGGGCATTGGTCCCACCTACACAGACAAGATAAGCCGCAATGGTTTGCGTGTGGGTGATATTTTGGAAGACTTCACAGAGAAATATGCAAAACACAAAGCTCGCCACATGGCAATGCTTACCGCCTTGGGGTGGAATAATTTCGAGGACTTTGAAGCAACAGAAGCCGAGTGGTTGAAAGGGATTGCGTATATGCGCAGCTTTAAATTTGTGGATTCTGAACATGAAATCAATCGGATGCTCAAGGAAGAAAAAAGCTTGTTGTGTGAAGGTGCACAGGGAACGATGCTTGATGTAGACTTCGGTTCTTATCCCTTCGTTACCTCTTCCAACACGATTTCGGCAGGTGCTTGCACTGGTTTAGGCGTTGCGCCCAATCGTTTGGGTAACATTTACGGCATCATGAAAGCCTATTGCACACGTGTTGGTTCAGGTCCTTTCCCCACAGAACTTTTCGATGAAACAGGTGATAAGCTGCGAGATATTGGTCATGAATATGGCGCAGTAACTGGACGCGAACGTCGCTGTGGTTGGATCGATTTGGTGCAATTGCGCTATTCGATCATGGTCAATGGTGTAACAGAATTGATCATGATGAAAAGTGATGTGCTCGACACTTTTGCTGAAATCAAAGCATGTGTGGCATACGAATTGCCTGATGGCTCTCAGACAACCGAATTGCCTTATGATATTAGTAAGGTGCGCCCGGTCTACAAAACATTGAAGGGTTGGCAAACCGACATGACGAAGTTCACTTCCGAAGCACAATTCCCTACCGAGTTCGCTGCTTATGTGGACTTCCTCGAAACTTTCCTTGAAACAAGAATCAGCATCATTTCTATCGGTCCAGATAGAGCACAAACCATAGAGCGTAAATAAACATGGCAAACAAACCATCAATCCCCAAAGGAACGCGCGATTTCGGTCCTATTGAAATGGCGAAACGCAACTACATATTCGATACGATAAAAGCGGTGTATGCCCTTTATGGTTTTCAACAAATCGAAACACCTGCCACAGAAACCCTACAAACACTCATGGGCAAATATGGCGAGGAGGGCGACAAGTTGCTTTTCAAAATACTCAACTCTGGCGACTATCTCAAAGGTATTACAGACGAGGAACTCACGGAACGCAACACGCTGCGCTTACAAACCAAACTTTCGGAAAAAGGACTGCGCTATGACCTCACGGTTCCTTTCGCACGCTATGTGGTGATGCACAGAGAGGAACTGCAATTGCCTTTCAAACGCTATCAGATACAACCTGTGTGGCGTGCTGATCGTCCACAGAAAGGTCGCTATCGTGAGTTCTATCAATGTGATGCAGATGTGGTAGGATCGGATTCGTTGCTCAATGAGGTGGAGCTGATGCAAATCATCGATACGGTGTTCACCAAGTTTGGCATACGTGTCCAGATTAAAATCAACAATCGCAAGATACTCACGGGTATTGCAGAGGTCATTGGAGAGAAAGAGAAAATCGTGCAGATTACGACCGCTATTGATAAGTTAGACAAAATCGGTATCGACAATGTGAATGCGGAACTCGAAAAAGAAGGACTTTCGCAGGAAGCCATCGACAAACTCCAACCCATCATTAACCTTTCGGGAAGGAATGAAGAAAAATTGGCCACCATCGAGAAAGTTTTGGCAGACAGTGAGGTAGGTGTTAAGGGCGTGGAGGAAACACGTTTCATTTTGGACGCATTGCAGCGCATTGGTCTCAACAATGAAATGCAACTCGATTTGACGCTCGCTCGTGGATTGAACTATTACACTGGGGCTATCTTTGAGGTGAAAGCACTCGATGTTGCCATTGGTTCGATAACGGGTGGTGGTCGATATGACAACCTTACGGGTATTTTTGGGCTGCCAGGTTTGTCGGGTGTGGGTATCAGTTTTGGTGCAGATAGAATTTACGATGTACTGAATGCGCTTGAACTCTATCCAGAAGACAGTATGCAAGGTACACAATTGCTCTTCATTAACTTTGGAGAAACAGAAACAAACTATATTCTTCCTATTGCCACCGAAGCTCGAAGGCACAACATTCGCACCGAAATCTATCCTGATGCGGTGAAGATGAAAAAGCAAATGAGCTATGCCAATGCGAAGAAAATTCCTTATGTGGTGCTTGCTGGAGAAAACGAAATGGCAGAAGGGAAGCTCACTTTGAAAGTGATGGAAACGGGCGAACAACTCCAACTCACACCAGAAGAATTGTTGAATAAAATCATTGGCAATCAATAGATTGTGTAATAGAAAAACAAAGAATGTGACGAAAGAATGGCAACACGCATCAATATAAAAACATCTGAGGGCGACATCCTCATCCAACTTTATGACGAAACGCCGCAACACAGAGACAATTTCCTGCGTTTGGCGCAAGAGGGATTTTATGATGGAACGCTTTTTCATCGTGTTATCAAGGATTTTATGATACAAGGAGGTGACCCTGATAGCAAGAACGCACCACAGGGTAAACGCCTTGGTACGGGTGGAACAGACTATACCTTACCTGCCGAGTTTGTTTATCCACAATACTATCATAAACGAGGTGCTTTGTCGGCTGCGAGATTGGGTGACGAAATGAATCCCGATAAGCGCAGTAGCGGTTGTCAGTTCTACATTGTTTGGGGCAAGACCTATTCAGAAGGTGAACTCCGACAGTTAGAACGCCAGCTGGCGATGCAACATGAGCAGGATGTTTTCAACACACTCGCCCGCCAACACCACGACGAAATTATGGAATTGAGACGCAATCGCAATCGAACAGGGCTTCAGGCATTGCAAGAGCGTTTGATAGACGAAACAAAGGCGAAGGTAAAGGAGAAAGGTGGTATGAAATTCACATCCGAACAGGTAGCTGACTACACACAAATGGGTGGTACGCCTTTCCTCGACAACCAGTACACCGTCTTTGGCGAAGTGGTAAGCGGACTTGACATTGTGGAGAAAATACAAGCTGTTCCCACCTCAGCCGATGACCGTCCAAAGGACGATGTAGTGATGTTGGGAATGGAAATAATAGTATGAATGGCTAACTGATAAGACAACCGAATGGGAAGAAACAAGTTTTCGGCGCAAGAAGTCAAGGAAATTGGGCGATTGCTCGAACTCAAAAATGCTTCTAATCGTGCCAAACAAAAACTCATACGCCACGAATTGAGGGTGGAGTATGCGTTTAATATTTCTGATTTTAACGTTCCTGGGAAGGCTTTTGGAAGGGCAGAACTGGAAGAGGCAGTGAAGCGAGGGGCAATACACATCCTCGATGATCAAACCATTGAAACGATGAAAGCCAAATGGTTGCGTGACAAAGCACGTGATAAGGCAATTGAAGAAGCCACTGTCATTACTCAAGGGGAACAAACCGATTGGAAGGCGGCAATGCAGGAATGGGAAGAATGGGAAAAGACGCAAACCACGAAATGATGTAGTGGTTTGCGTCTTTTTGTTTGATTGCTCATTCGCATATTAATAGAAATTGATTTATCCCAAATCGGTCATTAGACCGTTAGAGTGTCCTTTTTCTTTTATTTTTAACTTCCCAACGGCTTGCATCTGCTTATCGGCTGCTTGTTCATCGTTTTCTCTTGAAGTAGCCCGCTACATCTGCGAAAAAACGCTAAACAATCTGCACAGATAATCAGACGCAATCCCTTTGGTCTCTAATGACCGACTTGGGTTTATTGTTGAGCGAAAGAAACAGTTATACGTGGGAGGATAATCGTTTTTTTACTGCATCCGTGACGCATTGGGGCGATATTCTCGGTATTCATCCGTTACGGATTGTCCACGATTGAGACGCAGTTTGAGCGAAATCTCAAAGACGGGACTTGGTGAGAAACTTGTGAGATGATAGCGATTGTTGAGGAAATAATTTGTCGTCACATCATTGTCATCGAACACATTATAGGTGCGTACCGAGAGAATGAGGTTTTTCTTTTGTAAAAAGGCATAAGAAGCCTCCAGCGACCAACCTGTATCCCACGCTGTCTCTATGAGTGTTTGCGATGTTCGAGGGGTGAAAGAACCATCAAGCAAAACCGAGAAGCGATCGGAGGGTGTATAATTGATGGAGGTTCCAAAGCTGTATTTCCAATAATGTGTAGGACGCTCGGTGGGCAACGTGAAACCATTTAATGTTCGCATGACGCTGTTGTGGTATGCCCCGATGACGACTTGCCCCGTAAGTTTGCGTTGCAAAGCTGCAAAAGGCAGTGTGACATTAACAGCAAATACCTTCCAATCTAAAATGTTGTAATACGATTGCAAGAGCATATTGTTCTCTTGCTTGTAAAGTGCACCTTGATAATCTTTCACAATAGAGTAGGATAGGTTAAGTTTGGCGTATTGAAAGAGCGTGTTATAAAGCAGCCAACGATAGGTGCGGGTAGGTTTGATATCTGGACGACCTTCAGAAACGATGCTTTCATTGATAAATCGCCTACCCGGCAACATCTTTTCGTAATGTGGACGATTGATAAATGATTGAAAACCAGCCACAAGATTATAGTTCTTCGTGTTGTAATAGAAGAGCAATGAAGGGAAAACATTCGTGTATTGTTTCCGAATGGTTGCGCCATCGAGTTCATATTCGTAGTGTGTGTTTTCCAATCGTGCGCCTACCCGAATGTTCATCTTGCTGGTTAGGCGATAGCGCATTTGCGCATAAAGACTCGTGAGCCATTCTGCCCCCGCAAAATCCAATTGCATGGGGTTGAGCAAAGCCAAGTGTTCAGTCTTGTCGGTGAGGCTGTTGCGTTCTATTCTTGTACCATAGGTGAAGAGCCATTGATCGAAGTTTGATGTGAAATCGGCTGAAAGAGCGTGCATCCATCCCCGCATACGGATATGGCTATTGCGATAAGGTGTTGTGCTTTGAGAGAAATAGTCGGTGTCTGCACTGCGTCCGCCGTAGGAAATGGCATAGCTCATTGATCCATTGAATGCTTTCTGACTTGCAGGAATGGTGTAGGTAGCCGATAGATTATAAAGATCGTCGTGCGTCTTTCCGCTTTCCCACCCAGCATTGCTGTTTGATTGCCAAGACGTTTTGGGACGACCATAGTCCGTATAGATAAATGTACCCAACCGCAGCGTTCTGTCTTTGTTGAGTTGATAGGTGAGCAATCCGTGATACGTAATGACATTTGTTCGTCCTTTCTTCAATAGGGTATTGCTGAAAATACGTTGCGAACCCAAGATGAGGCTATCGTTGCTTTCTGCATAAATTCTTTCGTTGGAATAGGCGAGGGTGTTGTGGAACAAAATGCGGTTTTTCTTCACCATATAAAAAAGATTACCACCCACGTCTTGCACCCCATCTGGATGATGGCTCACAAAGGCGTAGGGTTGAAAGGAAGAACCAAGCGGCGCATCCGACTTCATTTTTATATCGATCACGGCTTCGATGTTTGCCGCATATTTTCCCGTATTAATATCGATCAGTTCCACGCTCGTTACCGCATTGGCAGGCAATGAGGAAAGAAAGGCTGCCAACGATTTTGCAGAGATGTTTTGTTTGACCCCATTGATGAAGACAACGGCAGGTTTCCCGTTGAGCGTATATCCTTCATTTGATGTTTTCATAACCCCTGGCAGCTGTTTCAGAATGCGGTCGGTGTAGACATTTTCGGCATTGGCTATTTGACTGATGTCAACGATGGTGTTGCCGTCACGCTGATAGATCCATTCTGTGCGAACCACCACTTCCTCCATCATAACATTGGGCAGTGTTGTCTTTGTGCTATCCGAGGGATCGGTACGCTGGTTTTTGAGGTTTTCGGTTTGTGCTTGAACGCTGCTGTTGCCCATGAAAAGGCAAAACAGTGCGAGCAATGTAGCGATAGATTTTTTTTGTATCAATGGTTTCATGATAGGGGGATTTGTTTATTTTGCCGTTTCCAAGGAACTGCGTTTCGTGCGTTTGAAAGAGCGGTAGTTATCTAATTCGATTTCCACATCTGGCTCTCGCAATTCGCCCGTATGGGGTAAGAGAAACTTCATGTATTTTATGTTAAGTCCTCGTTCAATCCATTGGTTTTCATAGTAGGTGTGAATGTTCAGTATTTCTTTTGTTTTGGCATCAAGCACAGGCGTTTCTGCCGTTCCTTCTTTTTCGTTTCCATAGAGATCTTCTGTTCTGAAAATCACGGGTAGGCGGTTTTCCTGCACTACATAAGAAGTATAGGTGAAAAGGAAATTTGAATCGGTTTTGAGGTGAACAATTCCACCATCCTTCAAAAAGTGGCGATAACGTTCCAAGAAAACCGTTGAGGAAAGGCGTTTATTGACATTTTTCATTTGCGGGTCTGAGAACGTGAGCCATATTTCTGCCACCTCGTTTGGTGCAAAAAAGCGATCGATGAGTTCGATGCTTGTGCGCAGAAAAGCCACATTCGTGAGTCCTTCGGCGAGTGCTTGTTTTGCACCCGTATAGATGCGTGCCCCTTTGATGTCTACGCCGATGAAGTTCACGTCAGGATAAAGACGTGCCAAACCAACGGTGTATTCACCTTTGCCACAGCCGAGTTCTAAGACGATGGGGTTGTTATTCTTGAAATAATCACGTTGCCAACTGCCTTTCATGGGGAAATCGGTTTGGGTGATGATGCCGTAGGGATATTGGAAAACGTTATCAAACGTTTCCATCTCGGCAAACTTTTTTAATTTTCCTTTGCTCATAAGGTGCAAAGATAGGAATTTTATTTAAATAAATCAAGAATCATAAACGGAAGATAGATGATGAGTGCCATTAAAAGAATAATGAGTAGGAGGAAAAGAACGATACCGATAATGCTTTGCGTTGCCTGGAGATTTACTTTTCGTATGGTTGTTGCATCGCCTTCCAGAAAGCGGCGTATCATCTGCATGTTATCACGGTTAGAACGATGGAAAAAGTCGATGATATTACCAATGTAAAAAGGAAGCAGACCGAGCATAACATCTCGCAATGTGTTATTGAGAATTGCCAATGTGAGCGGAATACTGTTGATGTGTTTATACGAAAACCAAACATAGTAGGCAGCAAAACAGGCAGATAGAAAGTCGCCAATGCCAAAAGGGATGAGACCGATAAGCCCGTCAAGATAGTATTCATCCAACCATCGTTGAAGAGTTTCCATACGTCTGAACGCCTTGTTCTCCATTAGTTGGTTGTGGGGTTCTTGTCTTCTCTCCTTTGTTTTCATTTTTGTTGTTTTTTCTTCTTGTTTAGTAGTTCTTTTCAACTGAGCTTTAGTTGGAAAACAACTAAGCCTCAGTTGCGAGGTACCTGAGGCTCAATTAGATTGCAACTGAGGCTCAATTGCCGTGCTTATTTTTTTGATAAGAATTCTTGTAGTTTATTGTAATTTGTTACTTGCTTCTGTTCTACTTCAGATAGCTTTTCGTAGGCAGTGTGGACTTGGTCAATGTATTCTGCCCGTGTTTTTTTGCGATGCATACCGCTCGTATTTGTTGTTGGTGCCTCCGTCTCTTTTTCGAGGATGGCGTCGATCATTCGGATGGTTGCCGTGACGGGTGTCCATCCTTCATAGAAAATGGTATCGGCACCGCTGGGCGTAAATTGTGTACTATTCAATTGAGCCGTGCCCGATCCTTGGAGCACTTTGCCATCCTTGTTGCGTCCGAGCCATGGATTTTTCAGTCCTTCGATTTTTGGTCGGCGCAGCTCCGTTTCCCTTGTTTGGCTATATAGCCATTCAAAAGGATAGGTTACTTGGTAGCCATATTTCCATGTAGACATGTGGCTACCTTGGTTGAACTGCGCCCATGTGATACCGTTGCCCGCAGCATCTGTCGTATGGTGGAGCAACTGACGTCCCTTCTCATCTTGTTCTTCGATAGGGATAAACGGACTCCAAGCAGCTTGAGGGATGCGTACGCCCTGCGCTTCGTAATAATCGACAACAGCTTGCCACTCGCCCGTTGCCATAGGGTCATCGGCACAAGTTTGCACAAGAATGTTGTCATCGGAAATCATGTAATACCAGTTTTGAAAATTCATCCTGTCAAGTCCAAAACCATTGAAACTCGTTGGGTCGTTATCGGGCGTTCGATTACCGCCATTTTGAAACGTCTTGTCGTAATTGTTGCTCCACTGCGCCCCCGTGACAACAACGCCAGCGAAGAAGTTATCACGCTGTGCAGCCATGTTCAGAATACACATTCCGCCCATCGACTGCCCTGTGCCGTAGATGCGTTGTTCGTCAATATAGTCCTTGTATTCAGCCAAAACAGCATCAATGAGTTGCCAGATAGCAGCATTGGCTTCGCTCGATGCAACGAGGTCGTTTGTTGTGCGGCGTTCTTCCTCGATTTGTGGGACGATGACAATCGTTGGATGAGTAGCTTGCATTTCCTTGCTGGCGTGTATGACCGATGCCCGCGAAGACGTGATTGCTGCCATTGGGTCGGTGGAGTTTGCTCCTGCATGTTCCATGTGGATCGTCAGTGCAATGTTACCCTTATTTGCTTCTAAAACTGCTTTCTTTGGCACATAGATGGCATAGGGTAATTCAAAATCGTAGTATTCACCTGTGTATTCGCTATAACAATGTTTGGCAGCGAACGCACCCTTTCCTATTCTGTGGATGGTCCAGCCGCTATCTACCCCAAATTCTGGAAGAATAATGTCGTTGGTGTTTGCCAAATAGGCAGTTTCCTTTCGTCCATCTCTTTTGTTGAGCTGTTGGGTAGTGTAGTTTTTCACTTCCTCCGTGTCAGGTGCAATCGTACCATGCACGGTTTTGATGGGCTTTGTTTGTTTCACGCCAGCAATCATAGAAGTTTGATAAACAAGGTTTTGTGCACAGAGAATATAGTTTGTATTCACTTCGATGATGACATACTTTCCTTGTTTTGTTCCTCCATTGGTCGATGGTGCAGGGCGGTTGTTTACATAGATGCGTGTGGGCTGTCCCTCGTTGCCCTTGATGCCGTCCTTATCAGTTTCGATGACTTTGTCATACCCCCATTGCTTTTCTTGCATGAGGGTGTAATTGGTGATTTCGTATTTATTGAGCCTCACGGAACTTGCCTTCACCTCCTGATCATATTCCACGATGATGGCAGACAATTTTGCACCTTCCAAATCAATGAAACCATAGCTTTTCACGCCCACGATACCTTTATTGATAGCGTTTGCCTTTGCTGAAAAGCCTATGAGTGTGGTGCATAGAAGTGTTATCAATGAAAACTTTTTCATACGCATATCCTTTCTATTTGATTATTCAATTGAAGATAATTCGTTATGCAAAGTTCCGAAAAACCATTGAAATTTGCAAATGAGTACAATAATCTTTTAATTTTTTGTGATTTGTTTGCGGGTTGAAAATATCCTGCATGATTGCTGAATACCCATTACTGATTTTTCTTGTAACTCTTCACCGTCCATGTGCCCATAAACAACCCGATGCCCAAGAGCGCAAACACCTGATGCGCAACACTATTGAAGTCGCCGCCACGAATGAAGACATTGCGAATGGCATCAATGAAATAGCGCATAGGGATGATACCGAAACAATATAAAGAGGGAGGGGAGATGTCATAGATTGTGAGTTGGTGCTCAAGTTGCTCTCTACTTGTTTTAGGACTGTCACTTGCTCATTCATTGATTTTAAACAACAAAAACTACACTATGAGTTGTCAAAGTTCAACTTTTATGGGCGTTTCCGCTTTACACAATCAGCGCAGTATTTATAAAATACCTTTAATTTCAAAAATTACAGATATAAAAACCGCTAGTATTGCATCGTGTTTGATTTTTGAACAATGCAAAGATAGTATTTTCGAGCGTGTTTTTTTAAAACACAAAGAAAAATGCAGCTCTTTCTTTGTAATTACTGGTAATTTTACTATCTTTGCCTTACTAATCAAATACAAAGAGCAATGGATTTCAAAGATGCAATCATGCAACTATCTGAAAAGATAGGTAAGCAGAAAGACACAGTGGCAACGGAAGAAGCCACTAAAACGGCATTTATACTACCAATGATTAACACACTCGGATATGATGTGTTCGACCCTACGGAGGTGATTCCAGAAATGGACTGCGACCTCGTTAAAAGCAAGGGTGAAAAGATTGACTATGCCATTATGAAAGATGGAGAACCGATAATGCTTATTGAGTGCAAGGATTCCAAGCAAAACTTAGACCTGCATTCAACGCAACTACAAAAATACTTTGTGGCAAGTAAATCGCGTTTTGGGGTGCTAACAAATGGAATAGAATGGCGTTTCTATACAGATATTGACAAGCAGAACATTATGGACGAGAAGCCGTTTCTTGTAATTAACATGTTGGACTTGGCAAATGAAGACGTCGAACAACTCAAAAAATTCCATAAGTCATACTACAACGAGAGTGAAATTTTCAGCACTGCAAACGAGCTGAAATATATGACAGAAATAAAGTCTATTCTGCAAAAAGAAATACCCAATCCGTCATCATCTTTTGTTGAACACTTCGTTCGGCAAGTCTATTCCGGACGTGTATATCCATCTGTAATAGAACAATTCACGCCATTTGTGAAAAAAGCATTTTCAACCGTAATAAACGATATAATTCAAGACAGACTCAACTCGGCTATCAAGAACGAGGAACAGCAAGCCGAAATAACGTCCCAAGACGACAAGGCAGAAGAAGAGGACAACGGAATAGTTACAACACAAGAGGAACTTGATGCTTTTGAAATCGTAAAGGCTATTCTTGCGGAGAAATACGATGTGTCAGAAGTTTGCTACAAGGACTTTAAGACGTACTTCTTGATATACTACTGCCGAGAACAATACTGGTGGATATGTAGGCTGTCATTAAAGCAATACTCTAAGTCTATTATATTTCCAGATAAGGAACATAGCGGAAATTATGAAAGAGTAAAACTTTCAAATATAAATGAACTTTACAATCTGAAGGACAAATTATGGGAGGCTATGAGATTACAGGTGGAAAGGAAGAAAAAGTAGGACAGTAAATGCAAATGAACGAGTCATTACTAATATTTTTATGTAGGATTCTCATTTTGTGTAACAGAGTATGACATCCTCTATTTGTGCAGCCTTTTCTCTAAGTTCATTGAAATTTGTCATACTCTTCTTTGCTTATTTCTTTTCCATACATCTTGGATTCAAAAATGTCTTTATCGGTCGAATTAACCTCTATTTCCTTGCGTCCTCTACGCTTGATGAAGCAGTGTGTAGAATTATCTATGACTACGATTTTTAACACTATATCCTCGTAGTCATCTTTGAGGTAAAGCGCACCTTTGCTGAGCTTACTACATAATTTTACTAAATCCATAGTGATTTAATTTTCCATTGTAAAGGTAGTGATTTTTTGTGAGATTACAAAATGATTTATCTAAAATGAGTATAATAAGACTTAGAAAGTTTCGTTAATTCTTCTATCTTATTTGTTATTTTAACGTGAATTCGACGAATTTAGAATAAAGCAAGCTGTGTGTCAAATGTCCTTTGTACATTGATGCATGGTTTCTTTGGAAATAAGCAATATGCAGCAATGTCTGTTAGTTCTGTGTAGTCCTTTCGTTGTGTGTGGATAGATAAAAGACAGATTTGGGTTAAAAAGAATGAAACCAATGAAAAATTGCTATAAAATCAATACCTTTGCACAGAAAACAGATCGCACCCTCACTATAGAGAAATGCGGTTGGTGTATCCGCTTGGCAGAAAGGAAGAATGGCAGGCAGGATGAATAATCAGTAAATTTCAGGACAAACAATCAGCTCAATGAAGAAAATCAGACAGATATTGATGCTCCTCACCTGTATTGCTGTGGTGATGGCAGCTGCCCTACAAAGAGATGGAAATATATGGGGCTACGCATTTGATAATGTGGAACAATCCACTCAAAAAGAAGCACTTGTGTCCGATACGATGACGGTTTTGGACGGAGGGATAACCCGCATTAATACTGCCTATTTGGCAAGAGATGTCAAAGGATATGGCGGGCAAACACCTTTATATGTATATGTGAAAGAGGGACGCATTCAGCGCATCGAAGCACAGAAGAACAACGAAACACCAGAATTTTTTGCTGAAGCGGCAACCTTGCTCAAGGCATGGAACGGAAAAACGTTGGAAGAGGCAGTGGCACAGAAAGTAGATGCCGTGAGTGGGGCTACGCTGTCGTCGAATGGCATCATCGGTAACGTGAAACGAGGCATCGCCTATGCGGCAAAGAATGCGAGTGCCCCCTCGTTGATAGAACAAATGAACCTCAGTCCGAAATTAATTGTAGGGTTATTAGTGGTGTTAATGGCAGCAATTCTGCCTCTTTTCTTAAAGAACAAAACCTACCGCACAGTGCAATTGATTTTAAATGTTATCGTTTTAGGCTTTTGGAGCGGTACGTTCCTTTCATGGTCGCTTTTCGTCAATTTTATGTCGAATGGCGTATCGATTTGGTCGGCAATCATTCCGATTATCATGCTCATTGTTGCTTTTATCTATCCGCTTTTCGGAAAGAAAAATTACTACTGCACCCACATTTGTCCCTGCGGCTCGTTACAGGATCTTGCAGCGAAGGCAAAGAGCCGCAAATGGCGCATGAACAATCAGCTAGTGAAGTGGCTCAATCGCTTTCGAAAAGGACTTTTCGTGCTATTGATGTTTCTTATGCTTTCGGGCGTATGGACGGCATGGATGGATTATGAAGTGTTTGCAGCATTCATCTTCCAAGCTGCGTCTGCAGTGGTGCTTATATTGGGTTGTGTGGTAGTGGCTTTATCCTTTTTTGTACCACGTCCCTATTGCCGTTTTGTTTGCCCAACAGGTACACTTTTCAAGCTATCTGAAGGACGGTGGTAGTGGTTTTGGGTGATTTTTGACAGATAATTTCACAAAAATACGTATCTTTGCAACGTAAAAATAAACATCAACACCACTCCAACGCATGCGCAATCTTAGCAATGCCGACTTGGCACAACTCTTAGACAAAGACATTTTTCATCATATTTCTGCCGCAGCCGATGGTTTGGGGCTTGATTGCTATGTGGTGGGCGGCTACGTACGCGATTTGTTTCTCGAACGCCCATCGTGTGATATTGATGTGGTGGTGGTGGGGAGCGGTATCGCTGTTGCCGACGCACTCAAAAAACGTTTGGGCAAGCGAGCATCTATCTCGGTTTTCCACAATTTCGGTACGGCACAAGTGAAATTTCATGACCTCGAAATCGAATTCGTCGGTGCACGCCGTGAGAGCTATCAGCGCAACAGTCGCAAACCCATCGTGGAAGATGGTACACTTGAAGACGACCAAAATCGCCGCGATTTCACCATCAATGCCCTTGCTGTTTGTCTCAACAAAGGGAGGATGGGTGAATTGGTTGATCCCTTTGGAGGGGTAGACGATCTTTGGGATGGTATCATCGCCACGCCACTCGATCCCGATATAACCTTCTCCGATGATCCACTGCGCATGTTGCGTTGTGTACGTTTCGCCACGCAATTAAACTTTTTCATCGAAGACGAAACCTTTGCTGCTCTCGAGCGCAATGCTGAACGCATCCGCATCATCAGCGGTGAACGCATAGCGACCGAACTCAACAAGATCATGGCATCGAAAACGCCCAGCAAGGGTTTCATCGACTTGTATCGCTGTGGTTTGTTGGAAATCATTCTGCCCGAATTTGTCGCTCTCGATGTGGTGGAGACAAAGAACGGACGGGCACACAAAAATAATTTCTATCATACGCTTGAAGTGGTCGACAACGCAGCGCGGACGACCGACAATCTGTGGCTGCGATGGGCAGCTTTCTTCCATGACATTGGTAAACCACGCAGTAAGCGGTGGGATGCAGTGGCAGGGTGGACATTCCATAACCATAATATAATAGGTGCGAGGATGGTTCCTCAAATTTTCAAACGACTGAAATTTCCACTTGATGCCAAGATGAAATACGTTCGGAAGTTGGTAGACCTCCACATGCGCCCCATTGTCATTGCCGACGATGAAGTGACCGACTCTGCCGTGCGCCGACTCATCAATGATGCTGGTGCCGACATCGACGACCTCATGATCCTTTGCGAGGCAGATATTACGAGCAAAAACGCCGTGAGAAAACAGCGATTCTTGGATAATTTCCGATTGGTACGCGAAAAACTCAACGATCTGAAGCAACGCGACTACGAACGTGAACTTCAGCCCTGCATAGATGGCAACGAAATCATGGAAATGTTCGGTTTGAAACCCAGTCGTGAGGTGGGCGAATTGAAAAAGATCTTGAAAGAAGCAGTGCTTAACAATACTGTTCCCAACGAGCGCGAACCCCTCATGGCATTGCTCACAGATGCTGCCCGAGAAATGGGTTTGTCGGTGGGGTGATGGATGGAAGATTTTATTTTTTCACGGGAGATATTCATAGAAAGAATACTTTGGATATGAATGAGGCTCAGTTGTTATGCAACTGAGCCTCATTTGCGTTCCAACTGTGGTTCATTTGGAAATCGTTTTTGGAGGATTTGAAAAGTAATTGGTTTTCAGATTGTTGTGATTTTTTCTTTATAAGGACGTTCAAATCGGTAGTGTCCTAAAAAAGTGTGTAAGCCCATTTTTTCTTATCTTTGTAATGTTGAAAATAAAAACAAAAAAGAATGGAACTTACACAGTCACAAATTTCGGAAATTATTTCCAATTACACAAGCAGTAGCGCTGGTTTTG
>JALFSW010000041.1 GCA_022779305.1 Prevotella sp.
ATCACCACAAGCCGTAGTCTTTCTATTGGCGGCGGTGGCAAGGGAGGAAACAAATACAACATATAGTAGAAAAATACATCTGTTTAAAAAGTGGAACAAAGAGAAAAAAGAAAGATAACTTACACACTTTTTAGGACACTACCAAACCTATGCCCTAAAAAGGCATAGGTTTTTTATATCTTTGCAAAAAATAGAAGAAGAGAACATGGCTACCAAGCAAATAAGAAAGTACATCTGGCTGTTGGACACCCTTCGTCGAAAAGGGAAATTAACATTCAAAGAAATTAGTGTCCCGTTAAAATGGGACGAGTTAAATATTAATCAAAAAGTTCTACCAACCATCTTTTCTTGTAAAGTTCTGCGACTTCAAGAGCATTAAGATGCTTGGCATCGGTGAGAAAAGTGAATTCACGTTCTCCTTCCTCATCATAGTATCTTACAAGTCTGAATAACTCTGGATACTTCTTCTCTGACAAATAACCTGTCAGTTTCCCCTCGGCATCAGTAAGTACGTTCTTTGGCATGCGTCTTTTCCATTTGACTATCTTATACTTCAAGATCGTCTTGGCTATGACCACATAGAAAGAATCCGTTAGACGTATTCTGTAGAGTTCTTTGAATGAGACATAAGCCCTGTCGAATATGTAATAAGCATTTGGTTCATAGGGAATTGTAGACATTTCTACCGAATCATGCTTTGATGCAGTAGTCACTGTGTAGAAGGCTGGAACTTGAGCTTCAATGTCATATAAAACATGGGCTTTAGCACCGCCTTTCTTCCTTCTGAACCTTGCCCATGAGAATGTGGAGAGACATAGGGGAATGGTCGTAGAATCAAATGCATATTTCTTTCCAGGAATATCCAAAAGGTTGGTTGATCGTTTCTCACAAGCCTCCTTCATCATGTGGAAGGCGAAATCCTCGAAAATTCTGTAGTCACGATTCTGATTTGCAGATGCCAATGTGGTTTTGGCAATCGGTTTGCTTCCTATGCCAAGAAACTTACACTTGGAATGATGAGCTTCCAAAGCTACCACAACGTCTCTCAGACTTTCACGATTTGAGAGTTGTCCAAACATCATTGCAAGCAATTGGTTCCAACATGAAAAGTGCTTCACGTACTTGTTTCCACCATACTTGCGAGCAAGATAGTTGAAGTGGTTTCTGTCCAAATGACTGACCAGTTGAGAGAAAACGTATTGACCTTGATTCATTGTAGCCTATTGAATTAGGCAGCAAAGATACAAATTCAAAACCGTTGACTCCTAGAGTTGCTCGTAAAAGACTGTAATTCAATTATTTCAAAGACCGATTAGTCCACTTTAACGAGACAGTAGTGATTTCAAGAATTTGATCAAAAGGCGACACGTAGCTTATTTCGGAATGAAACTTTTTATGAAAAACTCATTGAGGAAACAAAAAAGAAATACCCTATCACATGGAAAAAACTCAACAATGAGTGGGACAATCTATCAGAAGAGGAAGAATAGCAATAGATATTTAAAAGCATCAACTATGTGCTCTATCTCTGATAGTCCTTTTGCTGTAGCCTGTTGACATCGGAGTTAACTCTACGAATTGATATTGCTAAATAAAAAGAGGCTATTTATTTGGTTTTTCTTAAAAAATCTACTATCTTTGCATGCGATTTGGCTCCGTAGCTTAGCTGAATAGAGCGCAGGATTCCGGTTCCTGAGGTCAAGGGTTTGAATCCCTTCGGAGTCACTTTTTGGGGAGGGAATATGAAAAGAGGATGTTTTCAATCAACCAAACAAACAATCAAGAAAATACTGAAATAAAACAAAACAGAAATAAAAACATTATTCCTGCATTGTTTGTAAGATTCGTGCTATCTCTGCACGAGCTATCTTTCCAGTTGGGGTAAGCGGAATTTGCTCAAAATGTTGATAATGTTTGGGTTGCCAATACTTCGGCAACAACGTTTCACAAAGTTTTTTTATCGTTTCGAGCGCAACACTTTCTGTCACCAAAACCACTTCTTCGCCATACTTCTCGCTCCTCCGTTTGCAAATGGCAAAAGGTTCTGCAAGATGCGGTTGTAGGAGATTTTCTACCGCTTCAATTTGTATTTTCACACCACCAGAGTTGATGACATTATCTTTTCTGCCCAAAATCTGAAACAAATACTTCTTACGTCCTTCTGCATCATGCTCTATTCGTAGGTGGGCAAGGTCATTTGTCGTCAGCTGTGAGCTGCAAACATTGGGCGCATCAATCACTAAGCATCCTTCGTCGTTCAACGACAACGCAACATTGGGCAACGCTTCATAATAGGCTGATGCTTGTGCGCCATTCAATCGACGCAAGGCGATGTGTGAAAGTGTCTCGGTCATGCCATAGGTGCTCCACACGGGATTGGGAAAATCTTTTAAAATGGTCAATAATCGTTCGTCTACAGCCCCACCACCAATAATGAGTTGTTTGATTTGTTTGAGTCGTTCGGTTTCTTTGGGATGTTGCAAGGTGTTATAAACCTGCAACGGCACCATTGCGGCAAAAGTTATTTCAACATTCGGTTCAGGTAATGCAGAGAGCGATTGGTCGGATAAAGGATTACCAGAAGGGCATACTGACAAAAGGCGCATACCTCGCTCTATGGTTCTGACAACCATCATCTTTCCGCCAATGTGGTCGAGTGACATACAAAGTAGGGCTGTGTCGCCTGCCTTCAGACCAAGGAAATCACACGTTTGTTTTGCAGATGCAAGCATCCGTTGCTTAGCTACGTGGAAAATTTTTGGTATTCCCGTAGAACCGCTACTGTGTACGCTTATCGTTTGTGTATCATTTTGCCATTCGGCAAGAAAAGTTTGTAAGTCCATCATTGCCACATTCTTTCGTAAACGAACTGCCAATTGCATTTAGCCGTTTTCTCGCCATAGTTCAATGGTTGTTCGACTGTTGCACATTTAAAAACCACAAGGCATTGTTGCGTATTTCTAAAGGCATCGGAATGTTGTTAGCGAAGAGTTGTCCTGTGCCCAATCCTTGTGGCATTGGAAAGTGATCGCCATAGATTTTTGCCGTGAGTTGTGCAATGGCATGAAGTCCGATGTTACTTTCAAGGGCTGAAGTTATCCAACTCCCAATACTGCGTTCATTTGCCAGTGTTATCCATTCCTCCGCACCTACCATACCGCCATGAAGGCTTGGTTTCACAACGATGTAATGAGGATGCAGCTTTTCTAATAGTTCTATCTTTTGTTCACGATGACTCACTCCTATCAATTCCTCATCGAAAGCAATCGGAAGAGGAGAAGAAAGACATAGGCGCGCCATTTCCGTTGGTTGCCGACTGCGGATGGGTTGTTCAATGGAATGAAGCTCATACTTTGCTAGTTCATCAAGGCGGCTCATTGCCTCTTCGGGCGTGAATGCACCATTGGCATCTACACGAATTTCAAGTTCCTTCTGCGTAAAATTCAACCGAATAAAACGAATCAGTTCAAGTTCTTTTTGAAAATCAATGGCACCTATTTTCAATTTTATACATCGATAGCCTTGATTTATTTTTTCTTCAATTCTTTGATACATCTCATCGAATGTACCCATCCAAACAAGTCCATTGATAGGTATGCCCACTTCGCCGTTGCCAAATCGTGTATTGAAAAAGTTATAGTTTCCTCCCGCACGATATTGCGCAAGGGCAGTTTCAAGTCCGAAAAGCATCGAAGGATAATTGTGCATAGACGCATAATCTATCACACCTGTTGCTTGAAAGGCTTCACAGAAATTGCGTAAAAGCTGTTCGTAGTCAGTATCTGGCATTGCATCAACCGACAAATCGGGCAAAGGGGCACACTCTCCCACCCCAACCAACGCTGGATTTTCATTATCAGTGAGGGTGATTAGATAAATCTTTCGTGTCAGATATACGCCACGTGATGTTCCTGCGGGCTGCAAAAATTGGAGCGTTTTTGTAGAAATATCGATTGAGAATGCTGCCATTATCGTGCTTTGAAAACCTGACTATGGGAATTTGGGATATTTATCAAAATCTGGCTTACGCTTTTCCAAAAAGGCTTTCCCCCCTTCTTGTGCTTCATCCATCGTGTAATAAAGCATTGTTGCGTCTCCAGCCAGCTCTTGAATACCCGCTTGTCCGTCAAGTTCGGCGTTCAGTCCAGCTTTCAGCATACGAAGGGCAAGTGGCGAATGTTCCATCATCTGTTCTGCCCAAGCCACACATTCGTCTTCAAGGCGGTCAAAGGGCACTACCTTATTAACCAATCCCATTCGTTCGGCTTCTTCAGCAGTGTACTGACGACACAAGAACCATATCTCACGTGCTTTCTTCTGACCAACAATTCTTGCTAAATAAGACGAACCAAACCCTGCATCAAACGAGCCAACTTTAGGTCCTGTCTGCCCAAAGATGGCATTTTCAGAAGCTATTGATAGGTCGCAAAGCACATGAAGAACGTGTCCTCCGCCAATGGCGTAGCCATTTACCATCGCAATAACAGGTTTGGGAAGTCGTCGAATTTGCATCTGTACGTCAAGAACATTGAGTCGTGGCACACCATCTCCACCTACATAGCCGCCTCGTCCTTTTACATTCATATCTCCACCAGCACAAAACGCTTTATCGCCAGCCCCCGTAAGCAACACAACTCTAATATCTAAAGCCTCACGACAATAACTAAAGGCTTGTGAAAGTTCCCAAACTGTGAGTGGAGTGAAGGCATTTCGATAGCGAGGACGATTGATTGTAATTTTCGCTATATGGTTGTATGACTCAAAGAGAATTTCTTTAAAGTCATAACCATCTATTTTTTTCCATTTGCGTGTATTCATATTCTTTGTTTGTTATGGTTTTCTTTTCTTTTAAGCGGATCTAAGTTATTTTCTTGTCTATGCTTTTTTGCTTGAAAGATTGATAATAGGTCTTGATCATTTCAGCATCGATTGTAGCATTGGTAAAGACTTCTAAAAGCACAGAAGTATTCCTATCGACAAACAACTGTTGCAATCCAGCCTCTAATTCATGTGCATTATGTGCTGCAAAATAGGCAATATGATGTTGTTCACACACGCCTTTTGCTGTTGTTTGATGGTTTGCACAAACGTATTCATCGCACGATGGCGATTGTTCAAAACCTGGAAGTTGTTTAAAAATACCTCCACCGCCATTATTGAGTAGCACAATGACAAGATTGCTGCCTAGTCTTTGATTCCAAAGTGCATTTTGATCGTAAAAGAAACTTAGGTCACCGAGCACGCAATAGACTTTTCCTGCATTCTGTTTGTCTATCGAGTAACCGACGGCGGTGGAGAGTGTACCTTCTATTCCATTTACACCACGGTTCACAAGAAGATGATTCGTGGCATAGATATTTCCTAAACGCAATGCCGAACTATTCCCATAAACCAAGAAAGAATTCTTTCCTGCATTCAGATATAGTGCATGAAAGCGTTTAACAACCATCATTTGCGAATATTCAGGAATGAAATCGAGTGCATGGCGTTGTGCTTTTTTTAGCTTTTCACGCCACAATGCTGCAAAGTTCGTAGTTGCTTTGTTGGTTATTTGTTGCGCCAAAACCTGCAAAGCGTTTTTCGGAGTGGTTTGAATAAGGTCTGTAAGTGTCATAAACGTGTCTCTCACATCTCCCCATTCATCTACAAGCACTGACCTACAAGGCTTTGCGATACGCAAAAAGTTTTTCAATCGTTTGCTAACGATCGTTCCTCCGACATACAAAAGGAAATCTGGTGCATACGTTTCATTGTTTTCTAACGATGCAATGACTTCATCAAAGCATTGCGCAGGAGCCGTGGCAGTATCAGAGAGCTTCTCCCGCAGAACGACAGCATGGTTTTCTAACTGCTCCACACTACTTCGCAACCCTTCATACGTAGCCATCGCCATCTGTCCAATAACAATCATTGGTTTGCTGGCTGTTGCAAAACTTTTCGCAATTTCTTCCATCAAAAAAATGTTTTCATCGGTTGCATGCCAACGAATAAGTCGTTGTGTGGGAAGCGTTTCGATTGTATAATCAAACAAGGGTTCACTGATTTCAACATTGATGTGAACTGGGGCTGACGCATTGCGACTACAAGCAAGAAGTGCTTCATTCACAAGTCGGTTGCAATACCAACTTTCTTCTGCCGTATGGGGTTCTTTCAGATGCACTGATTGTCGCACATGTGGTTCCAAAATGTGACTTTGCGCTATGGTTTGTCCGTCTGATTGACCAATCCATTGAGCTGGACGATCGGCTGAAAGAACAATAAGTGGAACGTTTTGATAGTATGCCTCTGCCACAGCGGGAGCCAAATTGAGTACGGCTGAACCTGATGTAACACAAATCACAATTGGTTCGCCCGATGAAAGACTCATACCCAATGCGCAAAAGCCTGCCGAACGCTCATCAGTAACGGAAAAACACTTGATTGCTCCATTGCTGTAAAGATTGTGGAGTATAGGAGCATTGCGTGAACCAGGACACACAACTGCTTTCTTCACGCCAAAATCGATTAACAACCGAGTTAAGATATTGATGTTTTCCTTGTTGCTATACATTCAGATAAAAGCTTAATTGTCCTATAATGATAAAACTTTCGCATTGCCACGAACTCATTTATTCTTGAAAATAAGGAGATTACGCATTGCTGAAAGCTTCGATTCGGTTTCTTGCCATTCTGCCTCTTCATGGCTTTCTGACAATATTCCGCTACCCGCATAGAGTCGACACACGTCAGTCTCAATTTGCATACAACGCAAAGAAACATAAAGATGGGTTACGCCATTGGGCGAAAGCATCCCCACAAAACCACTGTAATATTTGCGCAAACTTTGTTCATTTTCCAATATGAATGCTTTCGCCGCCTCTTTGGGTATTCCGCAAACGGCAGGTGTGGGATGAAGCGCATCCAATAGGTCGCCAACGGCATATTTGTCTTTTAAAAAGAAACGAAAATCGCTGCACAGATGCACAAGATGGGCAGAATACCGATCATACACTCCTGCTTCTTTCACATCCACAGCATAGTTAGAAAGCGTCGTGCGAATATAATCAGCAACGTATCGCTGTTCCTCTCTGTCTTTCTCCGACCATTCTGTCGCCCTACCATTGTGCTGCATCGTCCCTGCAAGTGCCATTGTTTGCCACTCCGTCCCATTCCCCGTAAGCAATATTTCGGGTGTAGCCATTAACCAAGTACCCGATTTGGGGGTTGAAAACAAAGCGACAAATTGATGCGGATAGCGCACACAGGCAGAAAAAAAATATTCTTCCAATGACCGAATATCAGTGCGTTGTACGATTGTTTGACGAGCAAGTACCAACTTGGCATAACGTTTTCCTACTACCGCTGAATGAAAAACAGAAAAGACGCTACCATACTGTGCTCGTTCTTCTGTATCATTTGCGAAACATTCATTCGTCACAAAATTGTCTGTGCCACTTGCAAGCGGCGCAGTTATGATCTCTTCGGGATGTAACAAGAGTATGGGAGTCTCTGAAGTATGCTGAAAAGGTGCAATAACAAAACCTTCTCTACCATTCAGTTCCTTCAAAGAAGAAAGTTCTTCGGGTTCTGAATGACAAAGAACCTTTGTATATTCCCCACTACGTGGGAGCTTAAACATTGCATAAACACTCATCGCTCTGCCCTATTCTTTCGCTTTTCACTATCCTTATTAAGTACACCAATCGCAGAGAAAAACTTTGCTTATCCACGTTTCTCCATTACATAATTCGTTACATGAACCGTGGAGATCAGATCGCCATCATCGTTTTTCACATCAATATGCCACACGTGCAACGTTTTTCCTTGATGCACACAGCGTCCATAGGCAGTAACCATACCGCCATAGGGCATTGCTTTCACATGATTGCCACTCACATTGATGCCCAAAGAAATCTTGTCGGGACACAATGCCAGCGAACCAACACCAGCCACATTCTCTGCCAAAGCTAAAGTTGCCCCTCCAGAGAGGAAGCCAAATATCTGTTTATTTCGATCATCTACTGCCATTTTCCCTATCAGTGTATCTGGTTCGGGAGTAGATATAAAGTGCATACCAAGTGTTCTACTTAGTCCGTCTTCATTCTCAAGCCGCAGACGATGTTCTTCTACATTCATTTTATCTTTTTTAAAAGTATTCTATTTTATCCCAAATCGGTCATTAGACCGCTTGGGTTTTCTTTTTATCTTCTTTATTGACTTCCCAACTGCTTGCACCTGCTTGTCGGCATCTTCTTCATCGTTTTCTCTTGAAGTAGCCCGCTACGTCTGCGATAAAACGCTGAACAACCTGCACAGACCATCAGCTGCAATCAGTTTGGTCTCTAATGACCGAATTGGGTTTA
>JALFSW010000049.1 GCA_022779305.1 Prevotella sp.
ATAGGTATAAAGGTACAAAAAATATCTCAAATACGCAAGAAAACAAGCGATTTATGATAGCCTTTTATAAGATTTTTGAAGAGAAAGTATTGACTGGTCACTACCGCTGAATAGTTACTTTTGCATTCTTTCCTTTTTATCCATTCATAGACATCAAGAACTCGTCATTGTCGCGTGTTCTCGTCATGCGATCGTGAATAGAGTTCATTGCTTCTATTGGGTTCATATCAGCAATATACTTTCTCAGAATCCACATGCGGTCGAGCGTGGTTTTGTCTTGCAAGAGATCATCACGACGCGTACTTGATGCCACCAAATTAACAGCTGGGAAGATGCGTTTGTTGCTAAGCATGCGGTCGAGTTGAAGTTCCATATTACCCGTACCTTTAAATTCTTCAAAGATCACTTCGTCCATCTTTGAACCCGTATCAGTCAGTGCTGTAGCAATAATGGTCAGCGAGCCGCCACCTTCTATGTTTCTTGCTGCTCCAAAAAAGCGCTTGGGCTTTTGCAACGCATTGGCATCTACACCACCCGTCAACACTTTCCCCGATGCAGGTGCAACGGTGTTATAGGCTCTTGCCAAGCGTGTGATCGAATCTAAGAAGATAACAACATCATGCCCGCATTCCACCATTCTCTTTGCTTTTTCCAAAACAATACCTGCGATTTTAACATGGCGTTCAGCAGGTTCATCAAACGTTGAAGCAATGACCTCTGCATTCACCGTGCGTGCCATGTCAGTAACCTCCTCTGGGCGTTCATCAATGAGGAGCATCATAAGATAGGCTTCTGGGTGATTAGCTGCTATGGCGTTGGCTATGTCTTTCATCAAAATGGTTTTACCCGTTTTGGGCTGTGCCACGATAAGTGCACGTTGTCCTTTGCCAATAGGAGAAAAGAGGTCTACGATGCGTGTAGAAAGATTGGTCGTACGTGGATTTCCACAGAGTGTAAATTTTTCTTCTGGGAAGAGTGGGGTAAGGTGTTCAAATGAAACCCTGTCTCTCACTTCTGATGCTTGGCGTCCATTGATTTTATCGATGCTTGTCAGTGGGAAGTATTTTTCACCTTCATGAGGTGGGCGCACATGACATTCTACAACATCTCCCGTCTTCAATCCATAATGTTTCACTTGATTGGCAGCCACATACACATCATCTGGCGATGACAAATAGTTGTAATCGCTTGAGCGCAAAAAGCCATAACCATCTGGCATGATTTCAAGCACACCATTTGCTTTGATTAAATCCGTAAAATCAAATTTAGGAGCAGTTGGTTGTACAGCTGGTTCTTGGTAGGCGGGCGCAAGTTGATTATTGGGCTGATAAGCCGACATCGTTGGGCGGTCGAACATATCATAATTAGGAACAGCCCCCTGATCTTCTATTGGAATATCAACAATCGTTATGAAGTCGGTTCCGTCGCCTGGGTCGCCTTCCCATACACCATCTGCAAAGGTTTCTTCCACTTCTTCCGCTTGTTCATTGTGTGCATTAACTTTGGCTTGTAGTTGCGCAATGAGATCGTTGCTCTCGGTCGCTTGCCCAGTGCCTTCTGCTGATGCAAATTCAGCTTCAGGAATGAACGTAGGTTTCATTTCAGATAGTGTTTCTGTTTCAGTATCTTTTGTGTTATTTTCGGCTGTTACTATTTCAGTTATAGCATTTTCTTCTACTTTTTCTTCAATCGCTTCCACCGTTGTTTCTTCTACTGCGGGTGCCGCCACCTTTGGTTTTCTACCTCTTTTCTTTGGTGCTGGTTTTTCTTCAGTTTCTGATGCTTCTATTTCTGTGATAGCAGGCTTTTCGTCGGGTAAATCTTTGAAAAGCGAGGGTTGAGCATTTGCTCCAACCTTATTGTTCTGCGTATCAAAATTTTCTCCTTCTTTTCCGTGTACAGAGTAAACTCTATCGGTTTCTTTGCGTGCAATTCTTGTTCGTTTGCGTTTTGTGGTTTCCAGTGGGTGCGTAGCTCCAGCTTCGACAGCTTGCTTGTCTAATATAGAGTATATTATCGAATCTTTATCGTCGCTTTTTTTATATTCAGCGCCAATTTGATTTGCGATATTTTCCAACTCGGAAATATCCTTACTTAGTAATTCTTCTTTACTTAACATATAGAAATATGTTTACAAAATTATATTTTAATTGTGAGATTTAGTGTTTCCAGAACGGAAACGAGATGTGTTTGAAAAAACTGCTGCAAAGTTACTATTTTTCTTTCGTTTCTCCAAAACATTTTCACTATTTTTATTCCATCTCTGCCAATTCCAGCCATCTCAATTCCTTTTCATCAAGTTCTTCCTTCAGTTTGGGTAAGATCTTACTCTTCTCTGTAAGGGTTTCAACGTCTAATTTACCGGAACACAAGGCTTCTTCGATGCTTGCAATTTCTTTTTCTAAAGTTTCTATGGCATGTGTGAGTTGTTCATACTCTCGTTTTTCCTTGTAGCTCATGCGCTTTCGTGTATCGTTACGATAGCTTTTAGGAGCTACGACAGGTGCGGCATTTGTTTTTTGCTTCTCTGTTGGTTTTTCGCTTTTCAATGACTGAAATGCACGAAATTGTGTGTAATTACCAGGGAAGTCCTTGATTTCACCTTCTCCTTTAAATACCAAGAGATGATCGACCACCTTGTCCATAAAATAGCGATCGTGTGAAACCACTATCACACAACCAGGGAAGTCTTGCAAGTATTCTTCCAGCACTTGCAGGGTTTGGATATCGAGGTCGTTTGTAGGTTCGTCTAAGATGAGGAAGTTGGGATTTTTCATCAAGACGGTACAGAGATAGAGCTTTCTTTTCTCTCCACCCGATAGTTTTGCCACATAATTGTGTTGCTGTTTTGGTGGAAAAAGAAAATGGTTAAGAAACTGCGATGCAGTGAGGTTTTTCCCGCTTCCTAAGTCGATATAATCGGCAATATCAGTGATGACTTCTATCACTTTTTGGTCGTCTCTGAACTTCAATCCTTCTTGAGAGAAATAACCAAACCTAACCGTTTCACCGATGTCAAATTTTCCGCTATCGGGCTTCACAATACCTTGCAACATTTTGATAAACGTTGATTTCCCTGTTCCGTTGTTACCCACGATGCCCATCTTCTCAAAGCGTGCAAAGTTGTAATAAAAGTCTTTGAGGATTATTTTTTCATCAAATACTTTCGACACATATTGGCACTCAAAAATCTTACTACCAATATAAACGTTCGAGGATTTTAAACGTATTTGGCGTTCTTCTATTCTTTGCTTTGCCTTTGCCTCTAATTCATAAAAAGCTTCTTCTCGGTAACGTGCTTTGTGGCCTCGTGCTTGTGGCATTCGGCGCATCCATTCCAATTCGGTTCTGTAAAGATTGTTGGCTCTTGCGATTTCTGCTCGTGTATTGTTGATGCGTTCTTGTCGCTTCTCAAGATAATAGGCATAATTCCCACGATAGGTGTAGATCGTTTTATTATCTAACTCAAGAATAAGGTTACAAACATTGTCTAAGAAATATCTATCGTGCGTAACCATCAACAAAGTCTTATTTCCTCTTGACAGATAGCCTTCCAACCATTCAATCATGTCTAAGTCAAGATGATTGGTTGGCTCATCAAGAATGAGCAAGTCGGGTTCAAGAATAAGTACATTGGCAAGTGCTACACGCTTTTGTTGCCCACCACTGAGTTCCTTCATGGGCTGCTCTAGGCGGGTTATCTTGAGCATTGTCAATATTTGCTTGGCTTTCAACGTGCGTTCAGGGTCACCTTCGTGGTTAAAACATGCATCAAGCACTGTATCTTCTGGATTGAAATGTGGGTTTTGTTCCAAACACGCCACCCGCAAATTGTTCCGATAGATAATTGATCCGTTCTCATAGCCTTCTTTCCCTGTGAGTATGGAAAGTAAGGTTGTTTTTCCTGTGCCATTTTGTGCAATGAGTCCTACACGTTGTCCTTCGGCAATCGAGAAGGAAATATCATTGAATAACACCTGCGAACCAAATCGCTTTGTCAGTTTCTGTACGTCGAGATAGGGGATAGATGCCATGCTGTGTAGAAAGTTTATCCCAATTCGGTCATTAGAGACCAAACTGATTGTATCAGATTGTCAGTGCAAATTATTTAGTATTTTCTCACAGATGTAGCGGGCTACTTCAAGAGAAAACACTGAAGAAGATGCCGACAAGCGGATGCAAGCTATTGGGGAAGTGAATAAAGAAAATTAAAAGAATACTCTACGATCTAATGCCCGATTTGGGTTTATCCTATGGTTTCGCTGAGCGAAGCATTGATTACATCAATATAGTTCAAGATTTCTTCTCGTCCTTCTTTTGTCTCTGCAGAAGAAACAAAATAGGGAGGCAATTCTTCCCAACTGTCTTTCAGTGCGTTCATCCATTGTGCAACGTTCTGTTTTGCTTTGCCCGCCGTCAGTTTATCGGCTTTGGTAAAGATAATCGAAAAAGGCACTTTACTTTCTCCCAACCAGTCGATAAACTCTCTGTCGATTTTTTGTTGCTCGTGCCGGATGTCGATCAAAACAAAGAGATTGATCAATTGTTTGCGTTGGAGGATGTATTGTGTGATCATCTGCTCTAACTTATTACGCATTGTCTTTGAACTCTTTGCATATCCATAACCTGGCAGATCTACCAAATACCATTCATTGTTGATAATAAAGTGATTGATAAGCAAAGTCTTACCAGGTTTCGATGACGTCTTTGCCAATCCTTTGTGATTGCAAAGCATATTGATCAAACTCGACTTTCCTACGTTCGAACGTCCAATAAAAGCATATTCGGGCTTTGTATCATTCGGACATTTCAATACGGTGGGAGCAGAGATACAAAATTCTGATTTTTTAATTAGCATATATAATAAGGTGAAAATGCAACTACATTTGTTTTATGTTGCAAAGATACACATTTTTAAATTGAACTCCGAAAGTTCTCCATAAAACTTTAGGTTTAACTCCAAATAGCCCTGCTTCAGAAGAATATTATCAAACCCTCGATTAATTACAATTCGCATATATCAAGATTTAGACAAAGAATCTATGGTGGAATAAATAAATTCTCTACCTTTGCAACACGTTTATAACTGATGTTTAGAATATGAATCATCGAAGAATTATCATAGCCCATCTTTCTATGTTGGGAGCTGTTGTAGCATGGGGGTTGATGTCGCCCATTGGCAAAGATGCAATGACCCACGGCATAAGCGGATTTTCAATGGTGGGCTTTCGAGTCTTTGGAGCAGCTATTTTGTTTTGGATAACCTCACTTTTCACCGCCCACGAACATGTGCCCGTGAAAGATATTTTTCTTTTCGGGGCAGCATCAATCTTTGGCGTAACCTGCAACCAATGTCTTTTCATCCTCGGATTGAATTACACATCACCCGTCAATGCAAGTGTCATCACTACGAGTATGCCTATTTTTGCGATGATTTGGGCTTTTTTTATCCTCAAAGAACCCATCACATGGCAGAAAGCGTGCGGTATAGCAGTGGGATGTGTAGGAGCGGTAATACTTATTCTCACAAGCCTGCATGCTACTAATAGTAGGGTGGGAGACTTCCGAGGCGACTTGATGGTACTCGGTGCACAACTGAGCTTTTCTCTTTATCTTTCCCTTTTCAATGGATTGATTAAACGCTATTCAGTTGTTACAATTAACAAGTGGATGTTCTTTTGGGCAACCATCTATGTATTGCCGATAAGTCTGCCCGATATGCTCGATATTGATTTTCCGACCGTTCGTCTTTCCACATGGAGCGAGGTTGGTTTTGTGGTTTTCTTCGGAACGTTTGTGAGCTATATATTGATGATGATTGGTCAGCACACGTTGCGCCCAACAGTGGTGAGTGTCTATAATTACGTTCAGCCCATCGTTGCCGTTACAGTTTCTTTATTAGCTGGAATAGGCGTTTTCACGACATATCAAGCCACTGCTATCTTGTTGGTATTCATTGGTGTATGGATGGTGGTGAAATCGCGGTCGAAACGAGATATGGAAGCTAAAGAAAACGTTTGCCAGAGAGAAATAAAATGAGTAAATTTGCAATCGAAAAAGCTCTGTTTGAGCATTCATAACGACAAAAAAATTAAACAGAAAATGAAAGTTTGTATCGCAGAGAAACCCAGTGTGGCAAGAGATATTGCCCGCATACTTGGTGCCACAGCCTCAAAAGATGGCTATATGGAAGGGAATGGCTATCAAGTAACATGGACATTCGGACATCTTTGCGAACTCAAAGAACCCAATGATTATGTAGAAAATTGGAAGCGATGGTCATTGGCAGCCCTACCGATGATTCCTGTCCGTTTTGGCATAAAACTCATAGACGACGACGGAATACGGCGCCAGTTCGCCATTATCGAAAAACTCTACCACGGTGCTACAGAGATCATCAATTGCGGAGATGCTGGACAAGAAGGCGAACTCATTCAACGATGGGTGATGCAGAAAGCAGGTGTGAAATGTCCTGTGAAACGACTTTGGATTTCCTCAATGACCGACGAGGCGATTAAGAAAGGATTTGAAAACCTAAAGGATCAGAGTGAGTATGAACCACTGTATTTGGCTGGTCTTTCACGTGCCATAGGCGACTGGCTTTTAGGTATGAATGCAACGCGCCTCTATACGCTAAAATATGGCAACAATCAGTATGGCAGGAACACACAAGTACTGTCTATCGGACGCGTACAGACGCCCACATTGGCATTGATCGTGCAGCGACAAAAAGAAATCGACAACTTTAAACCAGAACCCTATTGGGTACTTGCTACCTTATACAGAGACACGCAATTCACTGCAACAAAAGGAAAATTCCTTTCAAAAGAAGAGGGCGAGGCTGCCTTTGCACTCATTGAGGGAAAACCTTTCACGATAGAAAGCGTCACCAAGAAAAAAGGCACAGAACAACCAAAACAGCTCTATGATCTGACGAGCTTGCAAGTAGACTGTAATCGTAAATTTGGGTACTCTGCCGAAATGACATTAAACACCATTCAAAGTCTTTATGAACGCAAGTTCACTACCTATCCACGTGTAGACACACAATATCTCACGGATGATGTCTATGCGCAATGTCCACAAATTATGAATGGCATTTATCAGGTGAAGTTTGCTGGTAAGAATCCTTATGCCGAATTAGTTAGGCCTTTAGGAGGCAAACCGCTTTTGAAGTCGAAACGTGTGTTTGATGCCACGAAAGTAACCGACCACCATGCTATCATCCCAACAGGCGTCATTCCCCAAGGACTGACCGATGCCGAACACAATGTTTATGACCTTGTGGTGCGCCGTTTTATTGCAGTTTTCTATCCTGATTGTAAGTTTTCCACCACAACTGTAATTGGAAAGGTGGACGAAATAGAGTTTAAAGCAACAGGAAAAGAAATTCTTGAAATGGGGTGGCGGGTTGTTACCAATCCCACTGCTGATGTTTCGCAAAAAAATGAAGAAACATTGCTACCTACTTTCACAAAAGGAGAAGGTGGTGAACACATCCCTACGCTCACCGAAAAACAAACAACGCCCCCTAAGCATTACACGGAAGCCACATTGCTGCGAGCAATGGAAACGGCAGGAAAACTCGTGGAAGATGAAACTTTGCGCACAGCATTGAAAGAGAATGGTATCGGCAGACCTTCGTCACGGGCTGGTATCATTGAAACGCTTTTCAAACGGCATTACATCCGTAGGAAAAAGAAAAACTTGGAAGCTACAGAAACGGGGATTGCACTCATTGACACCATTCACGAAAAGCTCCTCACATCGGCAGAACTTACAGGTATTTGGGAAAAGAAATTGCGTGACATCGAGCATCGAAAATATGATGCTGCCCTTTTTGTAAATGAACTGAAAGCACAAATTCATCAGATCGTTTTACAAGTACTTTCCGATAACTCATCAAGAAAAATAGGAGAAGCTGGCAAAGACTAATCTTTACCAGCTTTTTTCTTTTTACTCCGCCAACTAAATGTTGCATAGGCAACGAAGAAATAAACTGCGGCCTGTATCCACAATGCGACATGTTCTGTGTGAATATCATTCAGTGACGCCCCCATTGAGGAAAGGCGAAGAAATCCTCGAATGCCAAACGTTGATGGAAACAACCATGCCACACCACGCCAAAAGGCAGGAATATTGCTCTCTGGCCAACTTACACCCGACAAAAACAACAAGGGTAGGGAGGTGAAAACCGCTACAAGTATCACGTTTTCTCTATACCTAATCACTGATGAAAGGGTTATACTAAAGAAAATGACTGCCAAGAGATAAGGAAAGAGAAACAGTGTCAAATCCGTAGGAGTTGCCATTGCTGTGAAACTAAAGAAGCGAGGAACCGCCAAAGTTACATAGGCTGCCAATGGAATATAAACCATGAGATAGCCCAATGATTTACCAATCAGTTTGGTCATCGTTCTGCTGCTGTTACTCACCATCAGCGAGGCGTAATAACTACTTTTCTCTCGTTCTGTTCCTGCCAAAAGTCCAATGCCCAGAATGAGTGTTTGCTGCAAAATAAGTATCAAAACGGCAGGGAGAATGGAATTACCATAGCCCAAAGTGGTGTTGAAAATGGGCACTTCTTCCACGATGATAGGATGCGCATTGAGTTCTTCATCTCTTTCTGTTCCGCTTATTATAGCTTTATGTGAACGAATATTGCTACCCATTTGCATCACAACCATTTGTGAAGATTGTAGTATTGCTTTATAAGGCAACATCATGCTCATATCGCAATAAACCTTTATTTGGGCTTGTTCACCTCTGTGGATGCGCTGTTCCAAGTCTTTTGGAATAACAACAACCCCTCTTGCTTCTTGTTGTTCAACAATTTTCTGTGCTGCTGATAGCGTGGTGCAAAATCTGCCTACTTTCACATCAGCAGAAGCATCCAACAAGCGTGTGAAAGTTCTTGAAGTTTGCGTTTGCGACAGATCAACAACAACAATGGGAACATCTCTCACTACTTCATTCGTATATATCCATGAGTAAAGCAACGGATAGCCCAAAGGCACGAGCAAGAAGAACATCATTGCACCTTTGTCTTTCACACAACGCTGCACTTCCAACCAACAAACCTGAAAAATGGCTTGCAGAAAATTCCTTGAAAGGGGCTGTTTATTTTGCATTTTTTATTCTCTTTTTGTTTAACGTTACTTCCTTTGTTTATTGATCGTTACATCTATTCATTAAGGAAGATATTCATACTCCATCATTGCTTTCTTCATGTTTGGCAACACCACAATAGGGAGACTCGCAAAGACGACCATACACAGAAGGTTATAGGAAGAATAATGCAACGGATAGCCATTGAAAATCGCCATCTGATAGATCATGTAATAATGCCGTAGGGGTATGATTTGTGCAAGTCCTTCAATCATGGGGTTCATGGCAAAAACGGGAAAGGTGGCACCGCAAGCCGAAAAACCTACCATTGCCCAAAGCGAACAGATGCTCAAAGCCATGCGCAGAGTGGGGATAAGCCCAAAAACGAAAGCCCCAAAACCTTGTGCCGACAAGACGGACAATACGCCAAGGGCAAAAATCTTCATCACACCACCAGCATGCGGAAAGTTCAGATAATCATAAACATACCACTCATAACCTATAAAGATGGTCAGAAAAACCAAAAATTGAGGCAGAAGTTTACCTAAAAGTGCTACAAAGATATTCCCGTTTGCCGCAGCAAGCCACTCTTTCGAGCGTTGAAACTTCATTTCTGTACCAATGGAATAAACCGTTACAAGGAACATAAAAAGCATTAAAACACCTGGTACCAAGAAAGTTGTGAGGTAAACGTTATAGTTCAAATAAGGATTACCTATCGGATGCACATCCAACGTGATGGGTTGGAGATAGGCGGATATTTCCTTATCGGTCTTACCTATCATCTTTAATTTTTCTATTCCCATGGCTGCACTACTCAATGTGGTAATGGTCTTGAGGTCTTTAAAAAGCAACGAACCTGCAACCAGCGAAACATTGCTATAATAGAATGCAACAGATGGCTGTCGCCCACCAATCATCTTGGTAGAAGTGCCTTTGGGAATGTACAAAAAAGCATAGATTTCATTGCGCTGAATGGCACGCTTTGCTTCCGAAAAATTAGCATAACGAGCCACTATTTGTGTACTTTGCAATGCGTCAAGATTGCGAACGATCGTCCTACTTGTTGTCGAATTATCCTCATCTATCACCCCACACGGAAGATTTTCAGGTTGCCCTTCTTGCAACATTGAGGTGAAAAAGAAGATGGAAAGCAAGGGAAAAACAACCATACAAAAAAGGTATATGGGCGTTTTACGCCATATTCCCACCTCTCTTATAGCTACGTTGAACACACTGCGAATACCTTTAAGCATTACTTTAATATTTATTTTTAAGCACAACAGACATACCCGCTTTCAGACCAGTTTGTTTCTTGATTGGTTGGGCTTTCACTTGGAACGTCTTTAAATCATATTGTCCTGTTGTTTTCGTGGCTTTCCAAACAGCATAAGCTCCTTGGCTTTTGATGGCAGTCACTTTCATATCGATGGTTTTGTCGATGGCTGGCACATAAGCCTTGATGATTTTGCCTACTTTCAAGCCTTTTAAAAGGTCTTCTCTGACACTGAAAGTTGCCCAAACATCGTCCACCAGAGCCACCGTCATAATCGGACTGCCCAAACCAACAAGTTCGCCTTCCTTCGGATAGATGGATTCCACTTCACCATCGGCAGTAGCATATTGAACTGTTTCTTTTAAAACCGACTTCACCACACCGACAGCCGTGCGTGCTGCATCGGCTTGTTTTTGAGCAACACGTTTGGTTTCTTCTCTCGCCCCCTTCTTGGCAAGCTCCCATTGTGAGCGAGCGATTTCCACTGCCGATGTTGTAGACTTGTAGGCAGCCTCAGCCTCATCACGTTTCTGTGCTGAAATCACACCTTCTTCATAAAGTCTATTTAATCTGCCGTAGGTTTTTTCGGCTATTTCGTTGGCGGTTTTTGCTTGCTGATACAATTGGTAAGCACTTTCTACCATCTCACTGCGGGTGGGTGCTTCTGCCAAATCGCTCATGGCTTGTGCTGCCGTGGCTGTTGCCTGCATCACCTTTTCTTGTTCTGTGGCTTCGGGAATTTCTAAAATTGCTACCACATCGCCTTTATGCACCTCGTCGCCTTCTTTTACTTTGATTTCTTTGATGCGTCCTGGATATTTGCACGCCACTCGGTACTCGTTTACTTCTACTTCGCCTTGAATGATTTCCTCTTCTTCGGCAAAAGCAAAATGACCAATGAGTGCGGCAATGATAGAAACGCTTGCAAAACCGATGATTGCAAGAAGAATGCTATTGTTTTGTTTTTTGTCTGCCATTTTTTATTTATTTATTTGATTGTAAAACGCTTATTACAATATGTTTACACTTTCTTTTCTAAATATTTTCTTTAATATTATATTCGCCTATTTTTTACAGATTTTCCAAGTGAACGACACTTGTATTGCAACTAAGGATTACTCACTTTTATCTCCTATTTCATCACCCTTGAAAGGTCTATTCCCAAGGCACGCTTCAGTCCTACCTGTGCGGTTCGGATGGCAATTTCTGCATCCACAATTGCAGTCTTTGCCGACATCCATGCAGTTTGAGCTGCCATCACTTCGGTTACAGTCATCACCCCTTCTTTAAACCCTAAGTTGGCACAACGCAGATTTTCATCGGCAGCTGTCATATTCTTTTTTGCTGTATGCAATTGTTTTTCAGCATTGTTCAGTCGGAAACGCTGCTGTTCCACTTCAAGATTGATTTTCTCTCTTACGTCTGTCAGTTCCAATTCAGCCATATTCGTGACTGCCTGTGATGCACGCAGACGGTATTTGCTTTCTTTCCAGTTCCAAATAGGCACTTGCACCACTACCCCTACATTCCATACGCCTGAAAAACGTTGCTGAAAACCATTGAACACATTGGGATTAGAAACCGAAAAACCAGCCGTGAGTGCCACATGCGGACGATAAATAGCTTGAATGAGGCGGGTATTTTGGCGACTCATCTCAATGGCATTAGCAAGCAATCGTATTTCTGGGCGTGCATCGAAAGACGATGTTGCATCATTAGCCTCAATGTCTTCTCGCTCTGCCAAAGTTTCTTTCTGTTCGTCTTCGAGAGTAATGGCATCACTAAGCGGAAGTCCACAGAGCTGACAAAGTGCCATTTTTGCAAGCGAAATACCATTTTGCAATTGTGCGATTTGAAGGTCAGCAGTGTTTAGTTTTACATCCACCTGCAAACCATCCGCCTTTGTTGCCACACCTTCTTTGTACATCTTACCGACATTGTCACTGAAATGCTTGATTAAGTCACGATAGCGGAGTGCTAAGTCTTCTTTCTTTTTCAATGAAATCACCAACCAATAGGCGTTATCAATGGCATAAAGCAAGTTTTGGCGTTTCAGGTCTATGTCATTTTGGGCAGCTTCTCTGCCGATGGCTGCCATATCATTTGCCGCTTTTATTCCTCCACCCATATAAATAGGCTGAGTCACCATGATGCTTCCTGCGTACACATTGCGGGTGTTTGTGCGAAGTGCTTCGTTCAATGCTTCACCAATATTATTACCCGCCTGTGTCAGTGGGGTTACAAGGTTTCCCAAAACACCTCCCAACTGTTGAGCCATAGCGGGCGTAATGATCCCTTGCTGCGCCATGGCATTGAGATTTTCACCAATTTGTGAGCCCATTTTGCCCATCGTGTTGGTTCCTAAATTCGACAGAGTGTTCTGTTGCTCCTTGCTCAAAAGAGAAATTTCGCGTGTAAAATGTTCATATCCAGCCATTCCGCTAACCCGTGGCAGGTATTTCGTTTTAGCAGCTTGCTGGATGTTTTTCGCCATATCGGCAGCCAAAACAGCAATTTGCAATTGTTTGTTGTTCTTGAGTGCCAACGCCCTACAATCCTGTAGGGAGAGCGTTTCTTGCGCAAAGGAAAACATTACGCAGTTTATCAATGCAATGCTGATGAGCGTTCTTTTTACCATATATATCATGCTAACTAATCAAGCGCAAATTTACGCTTTTAAAAGGATAAAACCGCTCAAAATTCTTCAAATCTTCTTTATTTTAAAAAAAATATTGAATTTTAAGGAAAAAGAGATGAACTAAATAAAAAATAATTGCTATATTTGCGAGTAAGTTTGTAAAACATACAGATAAAAAAAGATTTCATTGTTTATGAAGAAGACTAATTTTTTCTATCGAGTATACGACTTATACTACGAAGGATTTAAGAATATGACGCTAGGTAAGACGCTTTGGGCTGTCATTATTGTAAAGCTGATTATCATGTTCTTCATACTCAAACCATTCTTTTTTCCCAATCACATCAAGCAACATGCAGAAAAAGGCAACGAATCGAGTTTTGTTGCTACGGAAATGTTAAACCGCGAATAAGAGAATTTTCAATACTAACAGTTATATACATTATTTATTATGGAAAATCTACTATTAACCATCGACCCAGATGTGGTGAATTGGTCACGCGCCCAATTTGCACTGACGGCCATTTATCACTGGTTGTTTGTGCCTTTGACGCTTGGTCTTGCAGTCATTATGGGGATCATGGAGACGTGTTATTATCGAACACGTAAAGAGTTTTGGAAGACCACTGCTCAATTTTGGCAAAAACTCTTCGGAATTAACTTTGCAATGGGAGTGGCAACAGGTATCATTCTTGAGTTTGAATTTGGTACAAACTGGAGCAACTATTCTTGGTTTGTGGGCGACATATTCGGTGCACCACTTGCCATTGAAGGTATGTTGGCGTTCTTTATGGAATCTACGTTTGTCGCCGTGATGTTCTTTGGATGGAAAAAGGTTTCAGCTGGCTTCCATTTAGCCTCTACTTGGCTCACGGGATTGGGCGCAACGGTGTCGGCATGGTGGATTTTGGTTGCCAATGCTTGGATGCAGAACCCCGTTGGTTGTGAGTTCAATCCCGACACAATGCGCAACGAGATGGTTTCTTTCTTGGATGTGGCTCTCAGCCCAATGGCTGTAAACAAGTTTACACACACCATCACCTCATCTTGGTTGCTTGGAGCAACTTTCTGTGTAGGCGTATGTTCATGGTATTTGTTGAAAAAACGCAATGTTGAGTTTGCTAAACAAAGTCTCAAAATCGGTGCCATTGTTGGTTTAGTAGCGGCATTTTTGACAGCTTCAACAGGACACACATCTGCCGTTTTGGTGGGTAAGCATCAGCCAATGAAGCTCGCAGCCATGGAAGGATTATATGAAGGTGGCAACAGTCAAGGTTTGTCGCTTTTTGCTGGTATCAATCCTTTTAAACAACCCGACTATATGAGCCAGACTGAGCCACCGCTGAGAATAGCTGTTCCGAATATGCTTTCTGTCTTGGCAACCAACACAATGGATGGTTATGTGCCAGGCATCAAGAATATTATCAATGGCTACACAACGAATGAAGGAGTTGTTGAACCATCACTTACAGAGAAAATTACACGTGGAAAGGCAGCCATTGCAGCCTTGAAATCTTATCGCGATGGTGCAAAAACAGAAGAAAATCTTTCTGTTTTGAAAGAGAATATGAAATATTTCGGCTATGGTTACATTGAAAATGCAGAACAAATTGTTCCGTTTATCCCTGTAAACTTCTGGGCTTTCCGCATAATGGTGGGCTTGGGTAGCCTTTTCATCCTCGTGTTTGTAGCAGTTTTGTTCTTTCTTTACAGAAAAGACATTGCTTCAGTGCGTTGGCTTCATTGGCTCGGTCTGTCGCTCTTGCCATTGGGCTATATTGCAAGTCAAAGCGGATGGCTTGTAGCCGAATTTGGACGCCAGCCTTGGACAATTCAAGACATGCTACCAACATGGGTATCTGTGAGCGATTTAGCAAGCAGCAATGTGATGATAACCTTCTTCCTCTTCCTCGTTCTCTTTACAGCAATGTTGGCAGTGGAAATCAGTATTATGTGTAAACAAATTAAGAAAGGACCTGTGCTATGACATACGAATTTTTGCAACATTATTGGTGGTTTCTCATTGCCCTGTTAGGAGGTTTCTTGGTGTTCCTGATGTTTGTTCAGGGTGCAAACTCTATGATATTCCAACTAGGCAAGACAGAAGAAGAAAGACGACTTTTGATCAATTCTACTGGTCGGAAATGGGAATTTACGTTCACCACTTTGGTTACGTTCGGTGGTGCATTCTTTGCTTCTTTCCCATTATTTTATAGTACCAGCTTTGGAAGTGCATATTGGGTGTGGGTGATCATACTCTTCACATTCATCGTTCAAGCCGTGAGTTACGAGTTCCAGAATAAAGCTGGCAATCTGTTTGGTGTTAAAACTTTCCAGATTTGTTTGGTTTTGAATGGCATTTTGGGTCCGCTGCTCATCGGTGGGGCAGTGGCTACATTCTTTACAGGGTCGAACTTCCTTGTTGAAAAAAACAACATCGTAGGCGAATTCTCTGTAGTCATCTCTCGCTGGGCAAACGATTCACGTGGTTTAGACGTTTTGCTCAATCCTTGGGTAGTTATTTTCGGATTGGCTGTTGTGTTTCTGTCGCGCATTTTGGGAACATTGTATTTGAAGAATAATGTGAACGATGAAGCCATTCATGCACGCATCCGTCCACAACTCATTCTCAATACTGCCTTGTTCTTGATTTTCTTCTTGACATTCTTCGTGCGTACACTTTTGAGTGAAGGCTATGCAGTGAGCGAAGACGGTACCATCGTGACGGAATCGATGAAGTATCTGAACAACCTTGTTGATATGTGGTACTTGGCTTTAATTTTGCTCATCGGTGTTTTGCTCTTGCTTTATGGTATTGTGCGTACGATTTTGCAAAATCAATACATCAAAGGCATTTGGCCTGCGGGCATTGGTGTCATTTTAGTTGTGATTGTTTTGTTCCTCATTGTTGGTTGGAATCAAACAGCCTACTATCCATCAACAGCCGATTTGCAAAGTTCTTTGACAATAACCAACAGTTGCTCAAGTGAATTTACGCTCACGGCAATGTTCTATGCAAGCCTCATTGCCCCTATCGTTTTAGCATATATCTTCTATGCTTGGCGCAGTATTGATAGCAAGAAGATTGATAAAAAAGAACTTAGTGAAGATGATCACGCTTACTAAAATAGCATTATTGATTTTTGTAAGAAGCTGAAATACAATAAAAATGGAGATGTTTACAATTGCAAAACATCTCCATTTTTTATGCAACACAAAATCTCCACAGGCTATCAGATGCAATCCCTTTGGTCTCTACCAAATTGAGGTAAATGCCGTTATTTGTTTGTTGCCAACGAAAGTTGGAAGCCGATGGATGCAAATTCCTTTATCTGCCAATAGCCACGATTGCCATCTCGCACAACGCCATCATCAAAACGGGGATAAAGGAAGAGTTGCGCACCAATGTATTTATTAAATTGCAGCGTGAAAGTATTTTCCCACTCAATCTCTGCTCGCTCAAAAGTGGTATAGCCATAGAGCCTACTCTTCCATTTCAGCATTTCCATTAGTTGCCACTCAAAATCAACGGTGAGTTGGGAACCAAAGTTGTGGAGCACTTTCCGCCCTTCTTCAATGCCCAGCTGCGGAGCAAGTTCACGCATCCTTGTGTACTTCAAGTTATAGGCAAGTGGGGCGATATTGATGTTTCCCTTTAACTTGTGATCCATCCAATCCATCGTGTAGTTCATACCGAGAGAAAGGTTGAGGTTGAAGGGGGCAAGAAAAGCGGAATAAACTTTGGAATCGTTTGATTTATAAGAACGTGCAAACTGTGTGTAGCCAATAAACTGAACCGTATAATACCATTTCTTGCTGGCTTGCAAACCAAACTTTGACGTGAGACGCAACAAGTCTTCTGTTGTCTTTACCTTGTGCAGAGAATCCGAACGAGAGCTTTGTAAGCCGAATTTCAATTCTAAACGATTATCCCATTTCACTTTTTGTTTGTTGTTGTAATTCGCTTCCATCACAGCCACAGCCAGTGCGGAATAGTTGCTTTCACCGCCTTTGTACCAATTGTCGGAAACATAGTTTTGAAGCACTTGCAGAGAATAATCGCCTTTGTAACTCCAAAAATCGGGTTTCAGGACAAGCAACTCTACGGGAGTTTTCGCCATTTCGACGGGTGCGGGAACAACTTTATCGGCAACCTCCACTTTATGAACCAAAGGGCGAGACACCTCTATGCGCTTTTCTTGTTGCTGCCGGAGCAATCTTTCGGTGGTTTGCACAAGATAGGGTTTTTGCAAATAAATTTGTGCTAACCTCATATCGTCTCTATCATTGCTATCAAGACTAAAGATGTTGTGAATCACATCTTTATAATAAGCTATGGGCAAAAAGAGTCGTGCTTCTTCAACGCTTATTTTTCGTTTCTTTCCGCTTACGGACTTGCCCGAATTAAAAATCTTGTCTCTGATTTGCAACAACGAGTCGTTATAGCTTTTCAGTGTTGCTGTAACTTCTTTTTTCTGCGTATCGTGCTCTGTTACAAGTGTTTGCGCCTGAATTTGCGAAACAGATGCTGCAAAGAGGAGAAAGAGTGTATAGAAATATTTTTTTGACATCAAAAGAAATGTTAGAAATTTTCTGCAAACTTACAAAAAACATTTCATTCTTGGTTGTTTTTTGCGATTTTTAAGCGTTTGTAAGTCTCTACTCAGGTAGAAAGAATAAACCTTCAAAATATCGTTTTTGTAGCTGTAAAGTTAATTCGCAGCCCCATATATTATAGTTAGTTTGCAACTGAGCCTCACTTGCAGGCTCACTGAACCTCATTTGTCTCGCAAGTGAAGCTCAGTTAGAACGTAGCTATAGAACAATTCGTAATAAATTCATTTTCAGAAAAATATAAAAAAATTTGTTAGAACGTTTTTTTGTAACTCGAGCAAGATAATTTTTTGCCTGTAAAAGCATGAAATGTAGGCAAAAAATCGTATCTTTGCGCAGCAAAAACCACACAAAAGTATGATAAGCCCAATTCAGTTGTCAGAGACCATACGCATAAAACTTTAACGGTCTAATGTTCGATTGGGGGTAAAAATGAAAAAATAAAAATGGTTCGTAAAAGATTATTCTCCTTCTTCTCTCTTATCCTTGCAATCATTGTTTTGCTGATGCACAATGCGTGCTCGGCAGAAAAGTTTGTAGGCGATGGAGAATATATGCTCGATAAAGTTGAAATTCGCACAGACGATAAAACGATAAACCCCACAGAATTGGCACATTATGTGCGTCAAAAAAGCAATTCTAAATGGTTTTCGTTCTTTAAAATTCCGTTGGGCACTTATGCCTTGGCAGGTAGCGATACAACAAAATGGCTCAACAAAACTTTACGAAAAGTGGGCGAGAAACCTGTGATTTATGACACGTTGCAAGCTCGGCTTTCTTGCGAAGACTTGAAAAAAGCGTTGCAAAACATGGGTTACATGAACGCAACGGTAAGTCTGAATACAAGCACGAAAGGAAAGAAACTGAAAGCTACCTATCAACTCCACCCAGGTGTTCCTTTCATCATAACCCAGATGAATTATGAAATTGAAGATTCTGTCATTGCAAACATACTGCGCCCCAACCTGCTATGGAAGGAGGGAAGCGAACTTAAAATGCCGTTTACGGTGGCAGCACTTGACAATGAACGAAAGCGTATCACAGCTCTGTTAAACGATTCGGGGTATTACAGATTTAACAAAGAATACATCACTTTCACAGCCGACTCGGTGCAAGGAGAAAAAAATATAGGACTGACGATGCACATTGCCAAATATCGCCCAAACAAGAATGCCACGCCACAATTGCATCCTCGCTACATCATTGGAAAGGTGAATATTAATACTGGTGATGAATGTGGAGGCGTAAATTTGCGCAAAGACGTGCTGAATGACAATATTTGGCTTGAAGAAGGAAAATATTTTTCGGCAACAGACTTGCAAAAGACTTATAATAATTTTGCACGCTTAGGGGCTGTGAAATATACGAATATCGACTTCAAAGAACGCCAATCTTTCGGTTTACCTATTTCGGTGAATGCCAATCACCCCCATACACTCAAACCCTATTATTTGGATGCCGACATAAAGATTTCTAGTAATGCGCCACACGCTGTTTTAATCCGCCCCGAAGGAACAAATACGGCAGGCGATTTGGGTGTGGCAGCCGTTTTAGGATATGAAAATCGCAATCTTTTCAGAGGAAGCGAGCAACTGAATATAGAATTTCGAGGAGCTTTTGAGACCATCAAGGGATTGGAAGGCTACGACAGAAGCAACTATGAAGAATATAGCATTCAGAGTAGTATAGAGTTTCCACGCATGCTTGCGCCTTTCACGACAAAGGCATTTCGCCGTAGGAGTAGTGCAGTGACGGAATTTTCGGTGAGTTGGAATCTTCAAAATCGCCCCGAATTTCATCGCCGCATCTTCTCTTCAGCATGGAAATATCGCTGGGGAAACCCTCGCCACCACCTGAAATATGAGTTTGACGTTTTGGATTTGAGTTATGTTTATATGCCTTGGATCAGTCAAACATTCAAGCGAGACTACTTAGATGACGTTTCAAATCGTAATGCCATCTTGCGTTACAATTACGAAGACTTGCTCATCATGCGTATGGCATTGGGCATTAACTACACACACAACGATGTGGCATTACGTGCACAAATAGAATCGGCAGGTAATTTGTTGAGCGCATTGAATGGTGTGATGAACTTCAAACAAAATGCAGACGGACAACGAATGCTTTTCAACACAGCCTATGCACAATATGTGAAACTTGATGCAGATTACACGAAATTGTTCCGATTTGACAGTCGCAACGCACTTGCTGTGCATGCAGAAGTGGGCATAGCCATTCCTTATGGCAACAGTTCGATGCTTCCATTTGAAAAACGCTATGTTGCAGGTGGGGCAAATTCTGTTCGTGGATGGGGTGTGCGCGAACTGGGACCAGGAAGTTTCCGAGGACGTGATGGGCGCATTGATTTCATCAATCAAACGGGTGACATCAAGCTCGATCTGAATCTTGAATATCGTACAAATCTGTTTTGGAAATTCACGGGTGCGGCTTTCATTGATGCAGGTAATATTTGGACACTGCGCAACTATGCCGATCAGCCAGGCGGACAATTCAAGTTCACTGAATTTTATAAACAACTGGCAGCTGCCTATGGGGTGGGGCTGCGATTGAATTTCGATTATTTCATCTTGCGTCTGGACGCTGGTATGAAAGCCATAAACCCTGTTTACAACACACGCAGAGAACATTTTCCCATTCTCCGTCCCAACTTCGGAAGAGATTTCAAGCTCCATTTTGCTGTTGGGCTACCTTTCTAAGCATGTGTCTAACACATGCTTTTCATAATAAAGATAAAAAGAAGGGAGAAAGGTGGAGGATGTTTTTGTTATCTTGATTAGTTTTATTAATTTTGCGAAAACTTTTTTCAATGCTTAGATTTTTATCTATCGGCAGTGGTAGTAGTGGTAATTGCTACCTTCTATATAGCGAAACCGATGCAATTATGATAGATTGTGGAGTAGGAACAAGAACGCTAAAGAAACATTTCGTTAGCTATGGTCTGCAATTGTCTATGATCCGCAACATACTGGTGACACATGATCATGCTGACCATGTAAAGTCGGTAGGTGCTTTCAGTAGTAGTCAGAAGATTCCTGTTTATGCAACACGCGATATTTTTGGCGGAATAGAACGCAACTGGTGCATCAAAAAGAAAGTTACGGCAGAACTGGCACATTATATCGAGAAGGGAAAATCTTATCAAATAGGTGAGTTTCAAGTAACACCATTTGCTGTTCCGCATGACAGCACCGACTGTGTAGGTTACTTCATAGAACATGGAGGAATTAGGTTTACACTCATCACAGATTGCGGACACATTACGGACGAGATCGCAAGTTATGTGAACAAAGCCAATTATCTTGTCATTGAGGCAAACCACGAACCCGAAGTATTGGCAAATGGACCTTATCCGCAATTCCTGAAAGACCGCATCTGCAGTCAAATAGGGCATCTCAGCAATAGCGATTGTGCAAAACTCATAGCTGAAAATGCAACACCGAGGCTGCGTTATGTGTGGCTCTGCCATCTAAGTGATGAGAACAACCATCCAGAATTGGCAAAGAAAACAATCGAAGCGGAACTGAAAAACTATGGCATATTGGTTGGAAAGGACTTTCAAATGGAGGTACTGAAGCGCAAACAACCCAGTGGTTTCTTGGAATTAACGCTCGAGTAGAGATATATGAAGGATTGAATAATAATGAATTAACAAAAAAACTATAACGACAATGAAAAGAAAATCTATTCTATTAATGCTCTTTTTCCTATGTGGAAAAACTTTATGGGCAACCTCTACACAAGAGCCTTCGGGCAACAAAGATGTAATCTTACATGCTTGGTGCTGGTCTTTCAAGACAATAAAAAATAATCTAAAAGACATTTCCGATGCTGGCTACACCATTATTCAGACTTCGCCTGCACAACATTGTGTTACGGAAGTGAGTCGAGATAAAGGTGGTGGAAATCAATTATTTGGCAAGGGAAAGTGGTATTATCAATATCAGCCAACCGATTGGAAAATAGGTAATTACCAGATGGGCACACGGGAAGATTTAGTGGAGCTTTGCCACGAAGCAAAAAAATATGGCTTGCGCATCATCGTAGACGTATTGCCTAACCATACGGCAGTGAACGATTGTCAAGTAGAACCTGCTTTGGATGCAGCTGTGGGCGGACATGAAAATCTCTATCATGCTAATGGCTTCAATGAAATCAAAGATTACAATGATCGTATGCAATGCACAACTGGGCAGATGGGAGGATTGCCTGATGTAAATACGGAAAATCCAGATTTTCAACATTATTATCTCACTTACGTGAATGACCTTTTGGCTTGTGGTGTGCGTGGTTTTCGTTATGACACAGCCAAACACATTGGCTTGCCAAGCGACCCAAAAGATGCTCGTTCGCCAGAAAACGACTTTTGGGAAGTTGCAATGGGACGCAAAGCCGTAAAAGGTTTGCGTCTGTCGGTGGCAAGAGACAGTCTCTTTATTTATGGAGAGGTTTTGCAAGATCGCAATACAAAGGAAGTTGAATACGCTGATGCCATCGGTGCAGTAACAGCAAGTTCGTTTGGATGGAATGTGCGCCATGCGTTAGAAGGTAATCCTTGGAAAGTGGATGAGGTACTGGCATATAGCCATCCTGCCAAGCCTTCGCAGCTGGTAACATGGGTTGAGTCGCACGATACGTATTGCAATGCGCATGAGTCAGCCCATCTCACCGATGCACAAATCAGAATGGGGTGGGTTTTCATCACTGCTCGCAAGTATGGAGTACCATTGTTTTATTCTCGTCCAGATGGAAGTAGCCCAGAAAACGTGTGGGGCAACAACATAGTTGGGCTGAAAGGAAATGATGCCTTTAAGCATCCTGAAGTAATTGCAGTCAATCAATTCCGAAAAATGATGATGGGGCAGCCCGAAATAATTGTTTATTCGGAAAATGGAAAAGTTGTGGAAGTAGGACGTGGAATTCGTGGTGCGGCATTGATTAATATTTCTTCAGAAAATCAAATTGTTGCATTGGAAACTTCACTGCCCGCTGGCAACTACACGGATAAACTTTCTGGGCGCAAGTTCAATGTCAAAAAAGGTGTCCTGCATGGCACACTTGCCCCTTTAACATCCTATATCTTGATAAAGAAATAAACAATTTGAATTCCTCAGTGAAAATAAGATGCAGAGAAGTGCTCGAATGCTCCTTATTATCAAATGATTACATTTAATTAACCTGGAAAAATAAAGCGGATAGGTCGGAATTGACCTATCCGCTTTTACGATACAGAACGCTTATTTTACAGTTGTTCTCCTGTCTTTGATGAGTTTAATTTGTCGGAGCAAGTCGTTATAATGTAAGGCATTGAGCTTACTTTCTTTTGCTGCCTGTGCTTTGCAGAAAGTCTCAATCTGCTCTAATTGCGCTTCCACATAAAGCAAAACATCGCTGTTCGCAAAACGGGCTCTCAGAGCTGCGGGCTTCTCATCCTTAGTTGGTGCTGCTGGGTTGAGCAAATTATTGAGCATTTGAACATAAGTGTTTTGCAACATGCGCCTTGTCTTCAAATCGGTTCCTTTGCTGTTTGCAAGGGGTTTCCATACTGTATGGAATACATCCACAAGATAGGCATCAAGCTGATAAGCATCTTTCCGCCCTTCCTGATTCTTGTAGATATTATTGAGCGTTGATGCTGCAAGCATGTAAGACAAAGCACGATTTTGGAGTGCGCTAATGTCTGAAACTACATCTGTGCCCGTTACATCTGTGATGTTGTTTGGATAGAGCCAAAGTGGGGCATTGAACACTTGACGACCAATGTATTCTACGGCAGCTTTTTGCTTGCTTGCAGGCGCCACTTCGTAAGGTTTTTTGCCTGGCATATTGTTTGTGTAGCGTGTGCCGATATTTTTCAGTACGTGTCCCATGTAGCGGCTATATTGGTCTTTCACACTCTTCCACATTTCCTTTAAATCATCCGTTTGATCGTTAGGTTGCTTTGTCCATTCAGGCAACCCTTCAATCACACGTTTAAGGTTTTTAATGCCATAATCGCTTGCTTTCACATTGTCATCGCTGAGGTCTTCGATTTGTGCACGTGGATCTTCCCCTCGACCTTCTCCGCCGAACCAAAGGCGTGGATTAGCAGCAAGAATTTTTGTTGTCTCGGTCATCATGGCTTCTTTTTCTTCCTCTGCGTCTTTGAAGTTAGGACGATAGGTATATCCCCATTTAATCGCCCATTTATCATAGTCGTTGATACGAGGAAAAAGTCCTTTCACCGAAATATTGTCTTCTGGCTGTGCTACGTAATTGAAACGTGCATAATCCATGATGCTGGCTGTGTGTCCATTGGCTTCTACCCATGCCTTGTCGCGCAACTTTTCTACTGGCGTAGCATGGCTTGCACCCATATTGTGTCTTAAACCGAGCGCATGACCGATTTCGTGGCTTGAAACAAATCGAATGAGTTCGCCCATAAGTTTATCATCGAAGCGCATTTTTTGTGCGTTTCTGTCAAGTGGACCACATTGCGTCATGTACCATTTGGTCAATAGGTTCATCACATTATGGTACCAGCAAACGTGGCTTTCAATAATTTGTCCGCTGCGAGGGTCAACAATGCGGGGACCATACGCATTTTCGATTTCGGCAGGTAGATAACGCAAAACGTTTAAACGGGCATCGTCAAGACTCATCGAAGGGTCATTCGGCCACTCTTTGCCTTGAATTGCATTCTTAAAACCAGCTGCCTCAAAAGCCACATTCCAATCATCGATACCTTTTATCAAATAAGAGACCCACTGTTTGGGCGTTGCAGGGTCAATATAGAAGATGATGGGCTTTATAGGTTCAACCAATTCGCCCTTCAAATACTTCTTAATGTTTTTGGGAACAAGCTCAAAACGAGAGATGACCTGTTCGCTTTGGGTGCGATTTTGTTTATCTTTGAAGATGGTGAGTGGGCGTGTGAAATAGCCAACACGTTCGTCCCAAAGGCGTTTTCGCATCGGTGTTTTGGGCAAGAGAACAATACTTGTATTCAGCCCGATGGTTACTGCACCTGTGAAAGATGCACGCGACTTCGGATTGGAAGCTGAATAGGTGCGTGTGGATGCCACTTCAAGGTTGATTGGATAGACTTTCAACGTGTCGATGAACGTACGATCAGCTTGCAAACTACCAATATTCAAGCTTTTTGCAACGGCTGAAGAAGGAGCAACAATGTTATTATCTTTCGTGAAAAGTGGTGTAATTTCAACCAATTGCTTGTCGTTCTTTGCATTGCGTCCAATGACTTTCAGCGCAGCAATGATTGGATTGGCAGTAGAGGCATTGAGCGTTTGAGCAATCCGATCATCCGGATTGGCTTCTTGTGTTTGCACATAGGCTTTAAGGAGCAAGGTTTTTGAGTCGCGTTGTTCAAAATAGATGGTGTTTTCTGCCACCGATTCTCCTGCAAATTTACCAAATCCTTGTGGTACAGCTGTGAATCGCGTAACAGCAAGAAAATACCGCCCCAAAACCGAATCAGGCACTTCCAAGTACCATTTATCCTCAATGTGGCGCACGGTGAAAAGTCCTTCTCGCACACTTCCGCCTTTTTTCATAAGTGCATCATAGGGCGATTCTTTTTCTTTCTTGTCTTTTGATGCGTCCTTGTCTTCTTTTTTCTTCTCGTCCTTCTTTTCCGCTACCTTTTCAGTAGAGTCATTCGGAGCAACATAGCGCAGCATATTGCTTGCTGTCAATGATGCAGTGTGCATCAAGAAAGCAAATGCCGATAAGATGAATGTTTTGTTTATCTTCATTTTCTATATAAATTTTATTTAATTTTCTTTTTATTGTTACTTTGCTTGTTTTTCAAAGTTGGGTTATTTTCGCAGTATAGGATTTTCACAAATCCTCACAACATGCTTTTAAAAGGAGAGGTCGTTACACCTTATTATATACATCTTTGCTTCCACCCAAAGCACCATAGACAAATTTTGCAACCACGTCTCTACTAGATGCGGGCGACATTCCTGCTCCCAGTCTGCCATATATGAAAGGTACTTCCAATCCTTTGATACAATAATGGGCGATTTCTGCCACCATTTTAACATTCTCAATATCGAAGATGCCAGCTGCTTTCGCATCAGCAAAGACTTTTGTGAATATCTCAATTTCGGCTTCATCGAAATCTTTCCTTACCTTTTCCACCTTCCAAATATTTCTGAAAAACTCTGCTCGCAGCGATCCATTGCGTACAACAGTTTCTTTGATGAGCATTAAATGGGTGTAGATCAGTTCGATAACTTTCTCTTGTGGACTCATGTTCTTTTGTGAAACCTCACGCAAACGAGTAGAAAGCCTTTCTAATTCCGCCTCAATGACAGCATAATAAAGGTCGTCTTTACTCCTAAAATAGGTGTAAAGCGTACGCCGTCCCACGCCCGAATATTTGGCTACATCGAGCATAGTTGTGTTAGCTACACCAAATCGAGCAAATAGCTCACGAGAGACTTCTAATATCTTAAGCCGTGTTTTGTTGTATGACATACGCTAAATGAATTTCAAAAATATTTTTGATCAAATAGAGATTGTATGCAAATATAAGAAAAAAACAAGAATGCGACAAACTTATTCTTGAAAAACCATCTTTTTACTAGCGAATGGTCAAAATAATATGAAATAAATTTCAAGATATGAGACTTTTTCATTAATTTTGCCACTCTGTAAGGGGTGTAGCTCTTTCGACATAGAGGAAATAGACATCTGTATAGTCGCTAAGAAGAGGATGACATCCTTTGAAAATTCATTTATTCAGAAAATAATAAAATAAAATAATAACAATGACAAACAAAAAAGTGGAGGTGACCTACGAAGAAAACCTCAATCGTTCTGAAGCCTTTTTGATGAAATATAAAAAACAGGCTCTCGGTGTTCTCGCAGTTTGCATCGTCTTACTTGCAGGATTCTTTGCATACAGAACATATGTACATGAACCACAAGAAAACGAAGCAAGTACAGAATTGGCAAAGAGCCAAACGCTTTTCAATGCACAGCAATATGACGAGGCATTGAAAGGCTTTCAAAAGGTGCAAAGCGATTATAGCGGAACAAAGGCGGGTAACCTCGCTAATCTTTACGTAGGTCTGTGTTATGCGCACAGTGCTAAACCCAATTGGACAAAAGCCTTGGAAAATGTGGAAAAATTCAGCACTTCTGGCGACCAAATTATCAGTCCAGCATCGCAAATGGCTTTGGGCGATATCTATGCAAACAATAATCAGAATGACAAGGCGGTAGAATGCTTCAAGAAAGCAGCTGAGATGGCAAACTCAAAGGCTTACGAAAGTATCAATCTGAGCATCGCTCCGTTGGCTCTGAAGAAAGCGGGTATTTTGCTTGAAAGCCAAGGTAAGAAAGCGGAAGCATTGGAAATCTACAAAACAATAAAGCAAAAATTTGTTAGTTCGCCTATCTATCAAGAAATAGATAAATACATTGAACGAGCAAGCAACTAATACGCACAATGCAGGATTGGCGAGTGAATAATTCTATTAAGCTGTTTTGAGCTGATGGGAATTATTTGCTTGTCAATTTGTTGTATTTTACAAACATTCTCCAATGTGCATACTTAGGAGAAAAACGTACCACAAACAAGTATAAAAATGGCAACATCACTCCATAATTTATCAGCATACGACACGAATCATGTGCCAGATGCAAGCAATATGTGTTTCGGAATTGTGGTTGCAGAATGGAATCCTGAAATCACAGGTGCATTGCTCGAAGGTGCTGTGAAAACTTTAGAAAAGCACGGTGCAATTCCCGAAAACATCCATATTAAAACCGTTCCGGGAAGCTTTGAACTCATTTATGGTGCTCACCAAATGACGCTCAATGGTGGATATGATGCAATCATCATCCTTGGAAGTGTCATTCGAGGCGAAACTCCACATTTCGACTACATCTGCGAAGGTGTTACTTACGGCATTGCACGATTGAATGCCACCTGCGAAATTCCTGTTATCTACGGACTTCTCACCACCGAAGATCAGCAACAAGCCAAAGATCGCAGTGGTGGTAAGTATGGAAACAAAGGCGATGAGTGTGCTATTGTTGCTATAAAAATGGCAAAATTCTAAGAGACCCACGCTTTTTCATAACAAGGAATAAAACATGTTTCAGCTCCTTAAACGTTTGGTTGTCAAATATATTCAAAGGAAAAGAAAACTCGACAAACGCTTATGACATTACAACAATATTTTCAAGCCTATGAATTTAATGAAATCTATCCTTACATAGGTTTGATGTATCCGAAGGCACGGCAATTGAGAGCCGAGTTCCAAAACGCATACAACATATTGCTTGAACTCACACCCATTAGCTCGAAAAAGTATATCCACTATCAGCTCATGGCAGACCCAGATTCCAATGAAATGTTTTTTGGAGCCGATGATAGCAACTTCAACGGTCCATGGGAGGTTTTACTCGGCAAGGAAGTGAGAAAAGATGGAAAGGTTTCACTCACCAATGAGGAAATTACTGCAAATTGTTTATTGAACACTATCCTCATTGGTCGCCATCCAAAATCATTCGATAAAGATTTTGCACGTATCCGCTAAACCTATCGTATACACTCGCTTAGGTCTTTCTTTTAATTCGGAAGAAAATGAACAATGAAGAGCAAGTTTCTCTATATAAAAGGATTGAATAGCATCTTTTATAGAGGAATTTGCTCTTTCTTTTACAAAAATCTTTTAAAATAGTTTCCTATTCTTAAAAGAAGTCGTATTTTTGCATTAAAAATTAATCATTTTTAAAATCAAAATCATTTATGAAAAGAAAATTACTGTTGTTATCTTTTGTAACAAGTTTAGTTAGTTCGGTATTCGCACAAGAAATGCCTACAGAAAAAGCAACCTTCAGCGTAGCTCCCAATGCACAAAGTGTAAAGTTTGCCGTACGCATGTCGAACACAGGCGATGTTTTAGTATGCAACTTTGGAGAAGGTGAAGGCATCAAAACCTTTACAAACGTGTCCGATGAAACACTCACATCATTGGAATATACGTTTAACACACCATCGTCACAAGAACGTACAATCGAAATCGCTGCAAACAAAATCACTACTTTGCGAGTTGTCAATACGAAGTCTATCAATGGCATTGTCGACATCAACTCTTCATTGCTCGAAAATCTTAACATTGATTATGTGTCGCTCACAGCCCACAACAAAGTGGATGTTTCTAAATGTCCAGCACTTGTTTCTTTGACACTCACAAGCACAGGCGTTGAAGAAGTAGTTCTTCCAAAAAGCGAGCTCTTTGAATCAGTTCAAGTTTCGCCCAATGCTTTAGGCGAAGGAACATTGAAAAAGATTAACCTGCAAGACGTTCCTAACCTCAACGAAATAGGTTTTGTGGGGGCATCTATCGATACACTCGACCTCAGAAACAATCCAAAAATGAAAGTTCTGGTGAGCAGTCTACCTAAGAAAGCGTTGCGTGCCATCAAAGGTGTAAAGCAACTGAGAGGAATCACTACACTCGACGTCAGAGCAAACGCACTCGCTTTCGACCAACTTCCCGATTTATATGTAGAAGACTTGGAATTAGAAAACTTCCGCTATTCTTCGCAAGGAAGTATCTTGATACCTAAAAATAAAATCAATGGCTTTACAGTAGATCTCAACCATCTTACAACAGCAAAAGGACTTGCACCAGCTAAGCAAACGACTACATTTACATGGAAATACAAAGCCAATGCAACAGCAAAATATGTGGGAGTTCCAAGTGATAAGATGACAAACGTTGATGGTGTATTCACATTCGACAAGACGCTTTCTGAAGATGACACACTGCGTGTTTACTGCACCATGTCAAACCCAGGCTATCCTGGAATAGGCAAGAAAAACTCTGACAATATCAGCACTTACATGATTAAATTAACAGCCACGACAAATGGTCTTAATGAAGTTGCAGCTACAAACAATCATAATGATATTGCTATCATCTTCCGCGAAAATGATGTTTACATTGAAAGTGCTGTTCAGCAACGTGCTACGCTCTATAATCTTGTAGGGCAAAAAATGTGGGATGGTTTCTTACCAGCAAACGTTCCGCTCCATAATGGCACTTATATCTTACAATCAGAAAAAAGTGGCACTCGCAAATTTACAAAATAATTGATAAGAGCGTAGTGTTTTTGAGTTGCCTTATAAATGGTCAAATAGTATCCATAAACAACTCAAAAACACTACATTCTTTTCCCACTTCTACCTATATTGAAGACCAAGCATAAAATAACAGCATGATTATTTGTTAGTATCAGAAAAAAATAGTAATTTTGCAATCGAATTACTAAACAAGGGCGTTTAGCTCAGCTGGTTTAGAGCATCTGCCTTACAAGCAGAGGGTCGGCGGTTCGAATCCGTCAACGCCCACATTCCTTAGGGTAGTTTCCAGAGTGGCCAAATGGGGCAGACTGTAAATCTGCTGCTTCTAGCTTCGGTGGTTCGAATCCATCACTACCCACAAAACATTAAAGTTTAAGTTTCATATTATTGAATTTTCTGAGTCACATCCTTGCGAAAAGATGTGATTTTTTTTGTCTATTTTTCTAACTTCCTAAAATAATACGCTCGTTTATTTTAGAATAAAACGTTCAACTTCGTTTAGTCATTTTTTCACCATAGCAATCAAAAACTTCGTGCCTCGTTTTTCCACCAGCTCATTTGGCTTGACAAAAACGCTCGCAAAATTAACCTACATTAACGCAGTTAAAGTAACAAATGTTACCTTAGCTTCATATGCAATTCGATAATTTTGTACCCACAAAAACATTAAAAAAAAGAAACAAGATGACAGAAAACAAAATGTTTTGTTTCCAATGTCAGGAAACAGCCAAAGGAACAGGATGCACCATTCAAGGAGTTTGCGGAAAGAAAGCAGACACAAGTCGCTGGCAAGACCTTCTTCTAAGTGTTACACGCGGATTGGGGACTATTGCAAACGTCTTGCGCAATGCCAATGTTACTACTGACATGAAAGTGGGTGACTATATCGTCGATTCGCTTTTCGTAACGATTACCAATGCCAACTTCGATGACCAAGCTATATTAAATAAGGTAGACATAGGTATTGCACTCAAGAAAGATCTCATAGCCCTTGCAGCTACCAACAATGTTACTTTGCCCGACTGGCAAGAAGTGAAATGGGGTGGTGAGAAAGCTGATTATGAGGCAGAGGGCAATCGTGAGAGCATTCTTCGTATCGAGAATGAAGACATTCGTTCGCTCAAAGAACTTACTATTTTAGGATTGAAAGGAATGGCTGCCTACTATGAACATGCTGCACGTTTGGGAAAGCGCAACGAAGAAATCATTGCTTTCATCGAAAAAGCACTCTTCACCATTACAAATCCAAATGCAGATATGAACACTTTGTTGAATGTTGTCTTGGAAACAGGTAAGTTTGGTGTAGATGTAATGGCACTGCTTGATGGTGCTAACACCGCAGCTTATGGTAACCCAGAACTCACAAAAGTGAATATCGGTGTAGGCAATCGTCCAGGTATCCTCATTTCAGGCCATGATCTCCACGACATTGAACAACTTTTGAAACAAACCGAAGGTACGGGCATTGACATCTATACACACGGAGAAATGCTACCAGCACATTATTATCCTCAATTGAAGAAATACAAACATTTAGTGGGTAATTATGGTAATGCGTGGTGGAAGCAAAAAGAAGAGTTTGCCACTTTCAATGGACCTATTGTTTTCACAACAAATTGTATTGTTCCTCCTGCACCTACTGCGAACTATGCACAACGTGTCTACACCACAAATGCTGCAGGTTTTCCAGGATGGAAACATATTAAGGCTGATACCAACGGGCACAAAGACTTCTCTGAAGTTATCGAACAAGCCAAAACGTGCCAGCCACCAACCGCCATTGAGCAAGGAGAAATCATCGGAGGCTTTGCACATGCACAGGTTTTTGCACTTGCCGATCAAGTGGTTGACGCTGTAAAATCGGGTGCTATTCGTAAATTCATCGTTATGAGTGGTTGTGATGGGCGCATGAAAAGCCGCAATTACTATGCAGAATTTGCACAAGCATTGCCAAAAGATACCGTAATCCTCACCAGTGGTTGTGCGAAATTCAAATATAATAAGCTCAATCTTGGCGATATTAACGGCATTCCACGTGTCTTAGATGCTGGTCAGTGTAACGACTCTTATTCATGGGCAGTTGTAGCACTGAAGTTGAAAGAAATCTTTGGTGCTAATGATATCAATGAACTGCCTATTGAGTTTAACATTGCGTGGTATGAACAAAAGGCGGTTATCGTTCTCTTGGCATTGCTCCACTTAGGAATTAAGAACATTCATATTGGTCCGACGCTCCCTGCATTCGTTTCTCCTAACGTGTTGAAAGTATTGGTAGACAGCTTTGGGTTGGGTGGTATCACCACTGTGGAAGAAGATCTTAAAAAGATGGTTGGTTAATTTGAAATAGTTAAACCCAAACCGGTCATTAGACCGCTTGGGTTTTCTTTTTTTCTTATTTATTCACTTCCCAACCGCTTGCATCTGCTTGTCGGCATCTTCTTCATCGTTTTCTCTTGAAGTAGCCCGCTACATCTGCGAGAAAACGCTAAACAACCTGCACAGACCATCAGCTGCTATCAGTTTGGGCTCTAATGACCGAATTGGGTTTAAGAACGCAAGGACCACACGTTCTCCAATGAATAAATCCTGAAAAACGAATGCCAGTGCCCCTAATTTCTATAGAATCGAACTATCCATTTGCTCCCCTACTCCTCAGGCATTTGTGGTAAATATGCCAAATACAGAGGTATAAAATATATGACCGATATATATAAATTGAGATGTAGCTTAGAGAAGTGATAACAACAAACAGGAATGTTAAATAAACACTAAAAATAATTTTTCACGAAAAAAGATTTGGTTGTTTCAGAAAAAAGCTCTACCTTTGCACCGCAATTCAGAAATTGCAAATAAAACTTTTGGTTAATATCGCGGGATGGAGCAGTTGGTAGCTCGCCAGGCTCATAACCTGGAGGTCGCAGGTTCGAGTCTTGCTCCCGCAACTAAAATCTGTCCTTCATATGAAGGACAGATTTTTAATTTATATTATAATCTTTATTAACAAAAATTCAACTAATCCGCTATATATAAAACCTTTTTCATCTTATCGTATTTTTGATTTATTGAACATTTTCCAACTAAACCTTGGTGAAGACACAACTAAATATGATTTACAAAACAATTATAGTATTGCTTTTATATCGTTGATTTTTAGAAGTTTACAGATTCAATATTTAGATGAAGTTTATAGTTTTGTGCGCATTAAAACATAAATAACAACTGGTGCACCGATGAGAGGTGTAATGGCATTGAGCGGAACAATTTCGCCATTGCTGGGCAAATAGCAAATGAGGTTACAGAGCAAGGCGATGCAACTTCCGAGGAGTATGGTCGTAGGGAGCAAGCACCGTTGGTTGTCAGTATGAAGCAAAAGGCGAGCGATGTGTGGAACAGCCAATCCGAAAAAAGCTATAGGGCCACAAAAGGCTGTACTTACGGCAGACAGTAAGCCTGTTACTACAAGCAAATAGTTGCGAATTCGTTTCGTATTAATACCCAAACTTTCGGCATATTGAGTGCCCAAAAGGAGGGCATTGAGCGGCTTGATGAGTAAGAGTGAACAACATAATCCAAGAGCAATCATAGCTACAAAATAAGGAAGAGCTTGCTTGGATACTCCGCCAAAATCACCCATCCCCCAAATTATATAACTCTTCACACCTTCTTCCGTAGCAAAGAAATTAAGCAAGGCAACCACTGAGGACACCACATAGCCCACCATGATGCCAATAATAAGCAAAAAAATACTGTTACGGACAAGCATAGAGAAGAACAAGATCAAGGCTGTTACGGCTATTGCTCCTGCAAAGGCAGCCAGCAAAATAGCAACAAAGCCTGACAAAGAAAAAAGACTTGTAGACACGTTTCCGCCCAAAAGAAGGATAACAATTGCTACACCTAAGCTCGCTCCAGAGTTGATACCAAATACATCTGGACCTGCCAACGGATTGCGGAAAGCTGTTTGGAGCATTAAACCGCTAACAGCCAGTGCACCACCACAAAACATCGCTGCCACCGCTTGAGGCAAACGACTATCAAGGACAATATAACGCCAACTTTCTTTACCTTCAAAACGCCCGAAAAACATATCAAAAATATCAGACATGGGAATATGAACCGAACCTATACAGAGGTTGAGTGCAAACAAAAAGAGAATGCAAAACGGTAGGAGTAAGAAGAATAAAGATGTTTTTTTCATATACCTTGATTATGCAGTTTCACCTTATTTATATGTAGAACGACCAATTCTGACCCACCTCGCATCAGTCGGTTATTTTTTTGTAATAGCGCAACGGACGGCGTTTAAGATCGGGATGAAAAAGCTGTATGAGATCGCTTAAAAGCCAGTCGGGACGCCAACTAACCTCCTCAAAATAAGATTGCTTGTCGGTTTGACACCCATAGATTTCTTTCTCTTTAAAAGGTCGGAGCATTGCGTAGCCTTGGTATTCGGCAAGTAAGGTTTTCCGATTTATCGAACCAAAATGATTGAAAATCCAAAAATCGCTGTTTTCAAACTTGTTGAGCACCGTCTCAAATGCCACGGCAAGGCTTCCGCTTTGCGTATCGGCTGCATAGGCATACGATCCTTTTGCATCTGCATAGAGCCGCCCCACACTACTTTTCCCACCTGGCAAATACCACACTGCACCCACTTTCCGGTCGGGCAGAACGGAGCGTGTTTCTTTTGCCGTTTCAGCTTCTTTCTTCAAATTGAGATAGTCTTTTTCTACTACACTGAAAAGGCTATCGGCTGTTCTTTCACGTCCAAAAAGCACGCCATAGAATTTCATCCATTCGGCACGTCCAAGGGCAGAACTTTCCATGTATTCAGCACATTCTATGATGGGAATATTCAATTGGTCGAGTTTTCCATACCCGCCGCTGTTCTCAAAAGGCGAAAGGAAAAGTGCATCAGGGCTTAGATCGATGATTTTCTCAATGTTTGGCTTCATACTTTCGCCACAATCAGCAATTTTTCCTGCCTTGATGCCTGTTTGAACCTTAGGGATAAGCATATATTTCGCATCTGCCACACCTGCTATCACATCTTCGCAACCCAACATCGTCATAAGATTGGCGTGGGCAGTAGTGAAAAATAGACTTCTTTTGAGCGGTATCTGAATAATGGTTCCATCTTCTCCGAATGTAGCATCTGCCCTATTCTTTACAAGGTAATACGTGTGTAATGTCGCATTGGACTTCCAGGGATTAATTAGCGTTACCTTAATACCACTTTTTATATAAGTCATCTGAATGTTCTTCGCATACTTAAAAACCACGACACTGTCTTTGTCGCTAACCGATGTCACCTTATTCGTACAACTACCGAAAAAGAACACCAAAAAGGCGTAAAAGAGATAAAATCTTTTCATAGCTCAATGATAATTCGCTACAAAAGTACAAAAAAGCTAGGAATAATTGGCTGGTTATATTTTTTTTAGTAATTTAGCACCCAATTTAAATCGAATACGCGACTAACCAATTAACAATTTAAATATGTCTGAGAAAAACTCGAATGCTTTGACAAATCATATCGAAGCAAAAAAAGTATGGCAAATGCTTGCAATCATTGCAACAACAGCCATTGTTTGGAACTTGCCCAGCGATGTTTTTGGCATTAATGGACTAACCGTGGTACAACAGCGCATTATTGCAATCTTCGTTTTCGCCACACTCTCTTGGCTCACTGAATGTATTCCAGCGTGGGCAACATCGCTGTCGATAATGACAATGATGTGTGTATCAGTCTCACAAAACTCATTTGGTATCTTCAAAGACGACCACGTAGGTGAGCTTTTGGATTCTAAAGAGATCATGGCATCGTTCGCCGATCCTATTATTATGCTATTCTTAGCAGGTTTTATTCTGGCGATTGCAGCTTCTAAATCAGGCTTAGACACTTTGTTGGCAAAGAACTTGATGCGTCCTTTTGGGCGAAAGAGTGAGAATGTGTTGCTTGGTTTTCTTCTCATTACGGGTTTTTTCTCAATGTTTATCTCTAACACAGCTACGGCTGCGTTGATGCTCACTTTCCTCACACCTGTCTTTGCAGCCTTGCCAGCAAATGGAAAAGGGCGCATTGCTTTGACTATGTCAATTCCTTTGGCTGCCAATTTAGGAGGAATGGGTACACCTATTGGCACACCTCCTAACCTCATTGCCTTGAAATATCTCAATGATCCAGCTGGATTGAATATGAATATTGATTTTGCGCAATGGATGATGTTTATGTTCCCACTTGTCATCATATTACTTTTGATTTGCTGGCGCGTGTTGATCTATTTTTTCCCATTCTCTCAAAAGACCATCGACCTTGAAATTAAAGGTGAGATACACAGTGGTTGGAGAATGTGGGTAGTAATAGGAACGTTTATCATTACCATTCTCCTTTGGGTTATTCCAAAGGACCTTACAGGCATAGATACCAACACCGTTTCAATGATTCCTATGGGTTTGTTTGCCATCACGGGCGTCATTACAGCGAAAGATTTACAAGAAATCAATTGGAGTGTGATTTGGATGGTTGCTGGTGGATTTGCAATTGGTCTTGGAATGAATGGTTCTGGACTTGCCGATGCGGCTATTGAAAGCATTCCTTTTGATAATTGGAGTCCGATTATTATTCTTGTTATTTCTGGTTTGATTTGCTATTTCCTTTCGAACTTTATCTCAAACACTGCAACGGCAGCCTTGCTTGTTCCCATTTTGGCTGTAGTTTGTAAAGGAATGGGCGACAAGCTCGATGTGATAGGAGGTACAAGCACAGTACTTATAGGTATTGCTATTGCAGCCTCAACGGCCATGTGTTTGCCAATTTCTACTCCTCCAAATGCGATTGCTTATTCAACAGGACTTGTTGAACAAAAAGACATGCTCAAGACAGGACTCACCTGCGGTCTCATTTCGCTCATCTTGGGCTACGCATTGCTCTTTGTTATTGGCGAGCTCCATATTTTGGGCTAAGAGGGGGGATTTTTAGAACACGCCTTAAGTAGAAAGATGTGGCAGTGGAAAGAAATAGGAGGTGTCTGTAATCCTCTTTCTTCCCATTGCTACATTTCATTTATCCTACTTTAGCCTCTAATGACCGAATTGGGTTTAACCCAAATCGGTCATTAAGCCGTGAGGGCTTTCTTTTTGTCTTATTTATTCACTTACCAATAGCTTGCAGCTACTTGTCGGCATCTTCTTCCGCATTTTCTCTTGAAGTAGTCCGCTACATCTGCGATAAAATGCGGAATAACCTGCACAGACAATTAGATGCAATCACTTTGGTCTCTAATGACCGAATTGGGTTAAATTTATAATAGAAAAGCGTTGTTGTTAGCTTTTTTTTATTTAATTTTGCAAACGATTATTATATTGTTGTCACATCTATCTAATTTAATAAAAAATGAACACATCCAATTTATCACCATTTAGGCGAACGATAGTGGGCATACAGTTTCTGTTTGTTGCCTTTGGAGCCACCGTCCTTGTTCCGTTGCTTGTCGGTTTAGACCCAGCAACAGCATTGTTCACCGCCGGATTAGGAACTTTTATCTTTCATTTGGTCACGAAAGGTAAAGTTCCTATTTTTTTAGGCTCTTCATTTGCTTTCATTGCCCCTATTATTGCCGCTTCAAAACAATGGGGAATGCCTGGCACATTGGCAGGAATGGTAGGCGTAGCATTGGTCTACTTCCTTATGTCGGCACTTGTTAAACTGCAAGGACGAAAATTAATCGACCGACTTTTTCCTCCTGTAGTAATCGGTCCTGTTATCATTCTCATCGGGCTTTCCCTCTCAAGTGCAGCTGTTGATATGGCAAAAAACAATTGGCTGTTGGCTTGTGTGTCGCTTGCTGTTGCCATTTTGGTGCTCACTTTGGGCAAAGGATTGGTGAAATTAGTACCCGTTGTTTGTGGAATTGTGGCTGGCTACATTGTGGCTGTGCTTCTTGGCGAAGTCGATTTCACATCGGTGAAGTCAGCCCCATGGTTTGCGCTCCCTCCAGCATTAGTCAATGTCAAGCTCCCTGAATTTGCTTGGGAACCTTTTCTTTTTATGATTCCCGTTGCCATTGCGCCAGTGATTGAACACATTGGCGATGTTTACGTAGTAGGTGCGGTGGCGCAGAAAGACTTTACAAAAGATCCAGGTCTGCATCGAACCATGTTTGGAGATGGATTGGCATGCTTGGTGGCAAGTCTTTTAGGTGGACCTCCGGTCACAACCTACAGCGAAGTAACGGGGGCAATGAGTATTACGAAGATAACCCATCCTCAAGTAATTCGTATTTCAGCTCTCACCGCCATCATCTTTTCGGTCATTGGCAAGTTGAGTGCTTTGCTTCAGAGTGTTCCTACTGCTGTTTTGGGTGGCATTATGCTTTTACTTTTTGGGACGATAGCCTCTGTAGGTATTCAGAACCTCATTCAACACAAAGTAGACCTCAATCAAACGCGCAATACCATCATTATTTCTGTTACGCTCACAATGGGCATTGGTGGTGCCATTCTCAATTGGGGCAACTTTGCAATGAGTGGTATAGGATTGGCTGCCATCATTGGCGTGGTACTCAACCTTATTCTTCCAAAATCTAAAACAACAACAGAAGAAGATTAATTGCTAAATCAATAGAGAAAAACCCTTTCAGACTTATGCCATAATCAGTCTGAAAGGGTCTTTTTAGACAAATCCTAAAGATTATCTTTGCAATATTTCTAATTCCTCGGAAAGCGACATCCACGTTTCATTTTCTTTGTCGAGTCTCTCCTGTAAGTCACTGTATTCAGCCACAAGTTTCATGTCTGATGCCTTCTCGGGCAACATCAACAGGTCGTTAAGTTCCGCAAGCCTACTTTCCATTTTAGCAATTTGCTGTTCGCTTGTCTCAATGGAACGCTGAATTTTTCGTATTTTCTTTTGTTGTTCTTTGTGTTCAGCATAGGAAACAGCCCCCTTGTTTTCTGAATTATCCGCACTTGTTTCAACCATATTTTCGGCAGGCGTTTTCTTCTCTTTTGTCTTGGCTTGAAACACTGCATTTCCATTGAGCGATTCCTCTATCGTGGTAGCATTGTGATGTTGCAGATAATCATAGATGCCACCTAAATGTTCACGCACTTTCCCTCCACCAAATTCATAGACCTTACTCACAAGACCATCTAAAAATTCACGATCGTGCGAAACTATGATTGCTGTTCCATCGAAAGCCTTTATCGCTTCTTTTAAAACCTCTTTTGAAGCAATGTCTAAGTGGTTTGTAGGTTCGTCGAGGATGAGAAAGTTTACAGGTTCCAACAGCAATTTTATCATTGCCAGCCTCGAACGTTCGCCTCCCGAAAGCACCTTTACTTTCTTTTCGGAGGTTTCTCCTCCAAACATAAAAGCACCCAATAGGTCATTGATGCGCAGTCGCATATCGCCTTTTGCAACATAGTCAATGGTTTCAAAGATGCTTAAATTTTCGTCCAACAATTGTGCTTGGTTTTGTGCAAAATAGCCTATCTGAATGTTGTGTCCGATTTTTAACTCACCCTCATAGGGTATTTCTCCCATGATACACTTTACCAGCGTAGACTTTCCTTCGCCATTCTTGCCCACAAATGCCACTTTTTCTCCTCTTTTGATGGTCATGTTCACATGCTCGAACACCAAATGGTCGCACCCAGCAGATGCCGTATTCGCACTTGCATAAACTTTTTTCAGTTCTTCAGCAATAATGGGATAATCGCCACTGCGCAGACAAGGCGGAAATCTTAGGCGCATTGCTGAATTATCAACTTCATCCACTTCGATGGGCACAATTTTTTCTAATTGTTTGATGCGCTGTTGCACCTGAACCGCCTTTGTCGCTTGATAGCGAAAACGTTCGATGAAAGCCTTAATATCAGCAATTTCTTTTTGTTGATTTTCATAGGCACGCAGCTGTTGCTCACGACGTTCTTTTCGCAAAACAACATACTCATCATAGCCCACTTTGTAGTCTTCCACCTTTCCACACGTGATTTCCAACGTTCGGTTCGTAACATTATTAATAAAAGCACGGTCGTGTGAAACGAGGATAACCGCCTTTGCACTTTGCGACAAAAATTGCTCTAACCACTGAATCGATTCAATGTCTAAGTGGTTAGTAGGCTCATCAAGCAAAAGAACTTCAGGACGGAGCAACAGTATCTTTGCTAATTCAATGCGCATACGCCATCCTCCAGAAAATTCCTTTGTAGGTCGCTCAAAGTCGGAACGAAGAAAACCCAAACCTATCAGCGTCCGTTCTATTTCAGCTTCATAATTTTCACCGCCCATCATCATATAACGTTCGTGTTCCTGCGTGAAACGTTCCACAAGCTGTGCATAACCATCGCTTTCGTAGTCGGTTCGCTCTGCCATCTCTTGTTCCATCTTTTTCAACCGTTCTTCTATTTTTCGGTTGTCGGCAAAGGCTTTGCGGGTTTCCTCTTTTACTGTGGTGTCGTCGGAAAGTTTCATCACCTGCGGCAAATAGCCTATTGACGTATCGTTGGGAATGGCAACAATTCCAGATGTAGGTGATTGTAATCCACTCAATATCTTTAACATCGTTGATTTGCCTGCACCGTTTTTGCCCACAAGCGCAATGCGATCGCGTGGATTGACAACAAATGAAACTCCATCAAATAAGGGTTTCACACCAAATTCTACCTTCAAATTCTCTACTGAAATCATGCTTAAAAACGTTTGATGTGCAAAGATACAAAATTATTCTAATTCTATTGCTCTTTCATTTATTTGATACATATAGACAGCTCTCAAATTTTGCTCTTTTTTGAGGATAAATGGGCGATTTTCAACTGAGCCTCATTTACCTGATAACTGAGGCTCAGTTGCGAGACAAATAAACTACATTTGATTTGCAAGTAAACAATGTTTGCAGAAAGTTTGTGTATCCCCATTTTACTTATTATCTTTGTTCATTGAACCCAACTCGGTCATTAGAGACCAAACAGATTGCATCGGATTGTCTGTGCTGATTATTCAACGTTTTAACGCAGATGTAGCAGGCAACTTCAAGAGAAAAAGCTGAAGAAGATGTTGGCAAACAGATGCAAACCGTTGAGAAGTTAAAAATAAAGTAAAAAGAAAACCCTAATGGTCTAATGACCGATTTGGGTTGAAAGAAAAGACAAAAACAAATATATGGACAAACATACAGCGCACATTGCCCTTTCGCTTTCTTTGAACGAGAAAAGTGTTGAAGCTACGTTGAATCTTTTAGCAGAAGGATGCACCATTCCGTTTATTGCACGCTATCGAAAAGAACGAACGGGAAATTTAGACGAGATTGCTATTGCGAATATCAGCGACATGCTCACAAAACTCAAAGAACTTGACAAGCGCAAGGAAACTGTGCTTAAAAGTATTCGAGAGCAGGGAAAACTCACGGACGATCTGGCATCGAAAATCGAACATTGCCAGAATGCCACCGAATTGGAAGATCTCTATTTGCCTTTCAAACCTAAACGTCGCACACGTGCGCAAGTTGCCCGTGAAAATGGATTGGAACCGCTTGCTAATCTTCTTTTGTTGCAACGAGAACGCAAGCCGCTGGTGGCAGCTCAACGCTTTGTGGGCGAACAAGTGGAAAGTGCAGATGCAGCCATTGAAGGTGCAAAAGATATTATTGCAGAGATGATTAGCGAAGACGCAGAGGTGAGAAATGTTGTTAGAGGCTTTTATCGGCGTGAAGCCTTGATTTCTTCAAAAGTGGTAAAGAAAAAAGAAGCGGAAGAAGATGCGCAGAAATTTTCCGATTATTTTGATTTCTCTGAACCCTTGCGCCGCTGTAACAGTCACCGACTTTTAGCAATGCGCAGAGGCGAAGCAGCTGGTTTTTTGCGTGTCGGTATCGGCATTGAAGGAGAGGAATGTATCGAGCACATCAAAAGGCGATATGTCAGAGGTGTTGGCGAATGTCAAGCCATCGTTTCGGCAGCCATCGAAGATGCCTTTAAGCGACTCATTGACCCAAGTATAGAAAACGAATTTGCAACATTGAGCAAAGAACGTGCCGACGAAGAAGCCATTCGTGTGTTTGCAGAAAACCTTCGACAATTGTTACTTTCCGCACCCTTGGGACAGAAACGTGTTTTGGCAATCGACCCCGGATTTGCCAATGGCTGCAAAACAGCTTGTTTAGACGAGCAAGCCAACCTTCTTCACCACGAAATCATCTTTCCGCATCCGCCAAAGGAACGCAGAATGCAAGCTGGCAGGGCTGTGATCGAGATGATTAAACGCTACAAAATAGAAGCCATTGCCATAGGAAACGGAACAGCCAGTAGGGAAACGAAAAGTTTTGTAGAGCAAGTACTTGCTGAAAATCCAGACGTTAAGAATCTTGTGCAAGGAACATTTGTTGTGAGCGAAGATGGGGCTTCTATCTATTCTGCATCGGCAACGGCACGCGAAGAATTTCCCAATGAAGATGTAACGACACGTGGGGCAGTGTCCATCGGTAGGCGTTTGATGGATCCTTTAGCAGAATTGGTGAAGATAGATCCAAAAAGTATCGGTGTTGGGCAGTATCAGCATGACGTTGATCAAACAAAACTGAAACATTCGTTAGATCAGACTGTGGTGAGTTGTGTAAACCAAGTGGGAGTAAATCTCAATACGGCATCTAAACATTTGTTGATGTATGTCAGTGGTTTAGGAACTGTTTTGGCACAAAATATTGTGGATTACAGACGAGCCAATGGAGCGTTCACATCGCGAGCAGAATTAAAAAAAGTGCCACGTTTGGGCAATGTTGCCTATCAGCAATGTGCAGGTTTCTTGCGCATACCCAATGCCCGCAACCCTTTGGACAACTCTGGTGTGCATCCAGAAAGTTACACCATTGTGGAAGCAATGGCAAAGGATCAGGGGTGCAGTTTGTCGGAACTCATAGGTAATAAAACGCTGCAAAAGAAAATCAATGTTGAACGCTATTTGACGGCAGAAATTGGACTTCCAACTCTCAAAGATATTATGGCAGAACTCGACAAACCAGGGCGAGATCCACGCCAACAATTGGAAATTTTTGAGTTTGATGAATACGTGCATAGCATCGATGACCTAAAAATCGGGATGGAATTACCAGGCATTGTTACGAACATCACCAACTTCGGAGCTTTTGTCGATATTGGGGTGCATCAAGACGGACTGGTACATGTCTCTCAATTGGCAGATAGATATGTAAACGACCCTACACAGGTGGTGCATTTGCACCAGCATGTGCGAGTCAGAGTAACAGAAATCGACTTACGGAGAAAACGCATCGGACTGACAATGAGGGGGATAAAATAATCCCAATTCGGTCATTAGAGACCAAAGGGCTTGCGTCTGATTGCCTGTGCAGATTGTTCAGTGTTTTACCACAGATGTAGCGGGCTACTTCAAGAGAAAACACTAAAAAAGCTGCCGGCAAGCGGATGATGCTGTTGGGAAGTGAATAAATAAGATAAAAAAAAACCTTAACGGTCTAATGACCGATTTGGGATAATAAGAACGCAAAATGGAAATAACAATAAGGTCAGCCCAAAGAGAAGAAGCACCCACCATCGCAAAGCTCATTATGGAAGCAATGAACCATGAATGTTGTTTGTGGTTTGCTGGAAAGGGGCACACATTAGAAGAGTTTTTTGTGGTGATGAAGCGTTTGGTGGAAGCTGAAGGAACGCAATATTCCTATCACAACGTGTTGGTAGCAGTGGGTGCATCGTCGGAAATAGTGGGAATGTGTGTCAGTTATGACGGTGGCAGATTACACGTGCTTAGGAAAGCCTTTTTTGATGTGATGCTTTCGGCGTTCGGGCAAGACCATTCGAATATGCCCGATGAAACAGAGGCTGGTGAACTATATGTTGATTCTTTGTGTGTCGTGCGTGAATACAGGGGGCAAGGTATTGCTGCAAAACTTCTTCAGGCAACGAAAGAAAAGGGACGAAAGATGGGGCTGCCCGTAGGTTTATTGGTGGACGAATGCAACCCCGATGCTGAGCGACTCTATCTGCGTGAAGGATTTCAATTTGTGGGTGTCAATGAATGGGGCGGACATCGCATGAAACACATGCTTTTTAGAATATGATGCGTTTTTAAGTGAGGATTTTATGGCTCTTCTATCATTCCAATGATGAGCTGTAGATCGATTTCGCTCATACCTTTTTGCTCCAAGAAATAAGCATCTTTCTTTAGTTCATTGCGTAAACTCTTTGTTGGGTCGTAGCTTTGCCACCGCTGAAAGGTGAGATAGGTTTGCGCTATGTCCCCACTGAACCAAAAGGCATAGCCTGCATTCAGACAATCAACTGCCAAAGGATTATCAGCTAAAAGTTCTTCATAGAGCTTACGTGCCTTTTCTGTTTGGTCGTCGCAAAGCAAAGCCCAAGCAAGTGTACGTTTTATGCGTTTGCTGTTAGGGTTTTCAAAGTTGAGCTTATAAAGAATGTTCAATGTTTCGGTCGCTCTACCAAGACGAATGAGCGTTGCAGCATGATTGAGCTGATAGGTTTGTTTCGTGGGTTCAAGTGCAACAAGTTGCTTGTAGGCTTGTTCAGCCGCCTCATAATCGTTGCATTCCAAGGCAGCATTTGCTTGCCCATTCAGTGCCCATAAGCTATTTGCATCACGAATTAGAGCTTCATCAAAAAGGCGTTTTGCGAGTGAAAAATCTTTATGGAATAATGCTCCATAAGCCTTTAAAATATAAGTATCTGCATCGTTGGGAGCAATGTTCTCTAAAAGCAAGTTCATCTCCATGAATTGATGGTGCTTATAGAGATATTTTGCCAAACGAATTTGCTCCTTTCTCAATTCGTCCTTGTGAAAAACGGACGACAGGAAAAAGAATGTATCAGTGGAAGTTGTTGCAAAGAAAGGATTGCGCAATTCTGTTCTGTTGGACTGTTGTATGCGGAAAAATCTGTAAAGATCTTGAAGATACATTCTCCGTGAATAAGCAACAGGCTCATCTATTTCGGCAGGAATACCCATCATGCTCGCACTTGGATCCGTGTTGAGCATCTCCTGCATTTCATTTGGGAGGCGTTCAAAGACCTGCGACATCGCCAAAAACAATGAATATTTGTCAGAATCGCAAAAGGTCTTTTGCTTTGACAGGAGTTTGACAAAAGGCGAATTTCTTAATTTTTCACTTACCACGTGAAGGTCGGGATGATGCAAACTGAAAGGTGTAAACCAATTGGATGTTCGTGCAAAGAATCCAAAGCGCTTCATTTGCTTAAATCCACCAAAATAGATGTCCGACCCAGCTTTTTGCATCTGCATCATACGCTGTACGCTTTGCTCAACTTTCTCCATTCGTTCGTCATCCAGATTAGGATTGAGAATGTTTTCCAGCTCGTCTTTTTCTGTCTGCATGCCACCAAATCGCCCCATGTGGAAGTTGGAATTACTAAGAATATCGGGCATGATGTCACTTTGAATTTTGTCATTGTCTTTTTCAGCGTTCATACAACTGAACATCTGTAACTGGAGATCGAATAATTCGGTTCTAATCTTTTCGTTCTGTAACGCTTCAGCGAACGCCTGTACTTGCTCTGGATAGATTTTATAGATTTCCGAAAACGATAACGTCCATCCGACAAATGCACGCTGTGCCACGGCAGTCTCATTTGCAGAAGTGTATACGCTGAAAAGTGTGTTTGCTTTCTGTGGATCATAAACATTCATTACACTGAGCGAGATTGCGCTAATGATCAGTAGTTGGTCATTTTGATCAATGATGGGATTGGTGAGCAATGAAGCATAGAATGCTGCATCGTCTTCACTCCAAAGTGACGAAACGAGAATGTGGCAGAAAAGTTTATCCATAAAGAGATAGTGACGCTCATACATAGCTTGGCTTTCGGCTTGTTGGGTCGTTTCGTTCTGCAAAGAAAGCATCGCTATTTCCGAAACAAAATTCTCAAGCACCGAGCGTATGAAATCATGACTTGTGTTTTGCCCTTTGCTTGTGCTAAACGCCTTAATATAGATTTCCGCAGTGTGGCATAGCTGATTCAGCTCTATTTCTGCAATGACTTTATACAAACGTTGCATCAAACTATAAAACAAATCGTTGCGTTTTGGGTCTTTCATTCCTTGTCGCATAAATTGCTTCATCAATGTATAGTCATTGGCGATAGTTGTCAGTTCATCCCTTCCTTGCAGTGATGGGTCTATCGCTAAAAGCTGTTGCGTCTCTTTGATTGCACCATCAAGATCGAAATGTGCCAAAGATTTAATCGTTTCGCGTATGTTTGCCATAATTGTTCAATTTCATTGAGTAGTTTTTTCGCCATGCGAGCGTCTGGAAGACGATTACTTGCTAGCGCAAGCGTCAAAAGGACGGTTATTCGCCATGACAATGTAAAACTTCGTCCCTCATTTTCCACCAGTTCATTTGGCTTGACAAAAACGTCTGTTTTTATTCTAATTGCAATTATCGTGCCGTTTTCTATTTTCAGACGCTTGCATGGCAAGAAAACAACTAAATAAAATTGAAAGATAACCCGACAGCAAGCGAGGCGATAGTAAGGAACATACCATCAGCTGGAAGGGAACACCGATAAATGTAAAGAATCTGAAAGAGTAAAGCGTGCCCCCTCTTTTCGTACCCCATGAGTGGAGTACGAAAAGAGAGGCACCATTCTACAGTAAAAACAAACGTTTTTCTGACAAAGTTCTTTTACTTTTTTACCACAGACGGTAGCTCCATCAAGGCACACTTTGCCGGCCTCAATAAACGCTTTATTCCATTCATAATAAAGTTCTATCTGACACGTTCGCTACATTCTTGCCATTCTATATATATATGTTCAGTAAGTATTCGTCGTCATATTCTCTAAATCCAAATAGACCATTAGAATTTCATCATTTTTAGGTATTGCAGAACTTTTAAAAAGTAGCTTAATTTGCAAAAAAATAGTAACACTCTTGTACGAGTACAATTACTTAGAGACGAAAAAACAAAATCATTTTTTACAAAAAGAGACGTATATGAATCATAAAATCTTCAACATCCTGTTAGGTATCGCAGCCCTGCTGCCCACAAAGACGTGTGCAGCACCACCAACTGGTAGCCCATTGCAAGCCGACCACTTTCCCTTGCGCTCCAAAGAACCTGTAAAATACCTGTTCCTCTGCCTGACTGACGGCAGCGAGGTCGTGTTTCCGCTGGCAGACAATCCCGTGATGGAAGTCGCCGAAGAGGAACTCATAGTGGAAAGCACAGCCGATAGATTATCGACAAGCCTCCAGAACGTCAGTCGCTTCTATTTTCTTGAAAACAAGATTTCCACCGGCATTCAAAACAACCAAATGGACAGAGCCGTACAGGCAACAAGCATATCAAACGGACATATCCGCCTTAGCGGACTGCCCGCAGGAGTACAGGTGCGCCTCTATGCCACCAACGGACGCTGCGTTGCAGAAAAAACAATACCTAATTCAGGGGATACCGACATCGACCTGACCTTCTACCCGAAAGGCGTTTACATCCTCCACCTGCCGGCAGGACAGTTGAAAGTGATGAACAGATAACAAAACAACCATATAATAATCTCGCCGCATCTTGTATGTGGCATAAACTATCAAAATTATGACAAAAAATCTACTTTTAGCGATCATGCTGTCTATATTTACAGCAGGTCAAGTGAGTTCTCAAAATGGACAACAGTCCATCAGTCTAACAACAGATATTCCCATTGGTGATACCTTAAAGGTAGCTTTGGAAATTCCTCCCTATTCTTTGCAAGCAACAGGAGTAGAACCTGACTATATTTGTATCAATGATACAATATACCATTTGGTTTTAACTCAAAACACAGTTACTCTCTCTGCACCAACTATATCTTGGTTCTCATGTGAGCATCAATTGATTACTAGTTTGAATGTTGGTAATGCAACTTCCCTAAAAGGATTAGACTGTGGAAATAATCGAATTTCGGTATTAAACCTCTCTCAAAATGCAGCTTTGGAAACGCTTATGTGTTCCGGAAATGCACGGTTAGGAGGAACATTGAACTTAGCGAACAATCCGGCTTTAATAGAATTAGGCTGCTCGGGATGCCCTATATCCAATATCAGTCTACCCACCAACAACAGCTTGGAAATACTGTGGGTATCTTCATGCCCCAACCTTACAGGCTTATCGCTCACGTCAATGCCGGCTCTGAAAACTTTGGCATGCAACAATACGCCAATTCAAGGATTAAACCTCTCCAACAATACTAATTTGGAATATCTCTACTGTCAGAATACAAATCTGACAACCGTCAATGTTGCCAATAATACATCTTTGCGCGAATTATGGTGCAACGACAACAATTTGAGTAGCCTGAACGTTACAGGAGCAAGCAACCTGACCGATCTGTACTGCTTCAACTGCAACCTTTCGCAGTTCAGCGTGGCAAACTGCACGAGTTTGGAGCGGTTGTTCTGCCAGCATAATCAGATTGGACAAACTGCTCTCACCAATCTGATTAACTCCTTGCCTTATCACCAACCCACGGATGATAACCTCGAACTCTATGAATTCTGTTATTATGACGACTATACGGGTTCAGAACACAATTATGTACTTACATCTGCACAGATAAGTAGTTGCTACAACAGAGGATGGTCTCCCAAATATGTTGTTTTTGACACAACTATTCAATATCCAATATGGATCCCATATCCACAACCAAACCTCTCTTTCAATGCTATGAAACAGCAACGAGGGCAGACTACAGAAATACGTTCCATCGCAGATATTGATGCTAACGACCATGCGCTTTGGTACGATATGCAGGGACGGTGCATGAGTAAGCCCACCCGCAGTGGTCTGTATATCCACAATGGAAAGAAAGTGTATTTCAAATAAAGTTTTTATATAGTATAGTAATAATTCGGTTCTGTCAAACATTGGTTTGGCAGAACCATTAAAAAAAAACACAATGAAAAAATATTTACTTCTATTTATTATTGCGGTTGCATCTTTAACAACTAAAGCACAAATACCAAATCAAAAGATTATAGTAACTTTTGCAAATAAATTAATTATTACAAAAGAACAGAAAGAATCTTTTGGAGGTCTAATTAGGACAAGTGGGGCTGCTATATGTAGACCTACTGCGGGAGGGTATGAAATAACATCAAAAGGTATAAAATATCCAGTAACGCTTGTGGGACTGAGCATAGCCAAATGGCCAAATATAAAAGGACTCATCACTATCAATGCCAAAGACCCCAAAGAGATGAAAGAGTTTATGTTGACAGAAGATCCTGTGATAACCAAGATAGAATTACCTACCCATACGGTGTTGAAAGACGTGACATTGGAAAATCTTTCGAACCTTACCGAGATTGATTTTTCTGAATGTGAGGGCATCGAAAACCTCGTAGCAAGGAAGTTACCAATAGATGAGCTGAACATCGGAAAGAGTACACTCCTCAAAACGCTTGATTGCTCTAACTGCGAATTAGAGACCCTTGTCATTCCTGAAAACAGTGCAGTAAACAAAATCAACTGTAGCGGAAACAGCCTTTCGGAAGCGGAAGTAGACAAACTCATTGCCGCACTCCCTGCAACCGGTGGTGAACTTTGCATCTACGATGAAGCGGCAGACAACAACAACGAATGTACTGCCAAACAGGTAGCAGATGCAAAAGCAAAGAACTGGAAAGTGGTGGATGCCGAAGGCAAAGAATATGCGGGCAGCGGAGCAGTGGTAAACAGCCTGAACTCCATAAAGACTGACAGCAACGACAACGCACCATACTACGACTTGCAGGGTCGCCAGATGAAAAAGCCTACCCGCAGCGGTCTGTATATCCACAATGGAAAGAAAGTGTATTTCAAATAAAGTTTTTAATAGTATAGTAATAATCCGGTTCTGTCAAATATTGGTTTGGCAGAACTGCTAATATGGAAATGTAATGAAAAAAATATACATCCTATTTTCCTTTCTGCTACTCTTGTCGGCACTGCCGCTTTATGCCAATGTGGGAAAGGGAAGCATCAGCTTTACCTCAAAGCAAGCTGTCAATAAGAGCATCAAAGTTACAGTGGAAACAGGCTCTGCTGCCGAAACGAAAATAGATGAGACCTTTACCATAAGCGGAGCAAAGGTAAAAAGTGCCAAAGGCGGAATACTCGAACTGATAGTAGAGAAGCCGGAAGCTCTCGTTACCCTAAACGGCGACTTCACGCTCTTCAAGTGTGAGAAAGCTCTCCTTGCCACCCTCGACCTCAAGAATGCCAAGAAACTACGAAAACTCCATTGTAAGCGCAACACACTCACAGAGTTAGATGTTACCTATTTAGAGAATTTGGAAGAGTTGGATTGCAGCAGCAATCAAATCGCCACGATGGATTTGGAAGCGTGCGAGAAACTCACAACAGCCAACTTCTCCAGCAACAGAATAAATAATCTCTATCTGCCGGAAAGCGAAACCCTGACATTCATTGACTGCTCCGTCAATCAGAGCATCAACGAACTCAACGTGAGCAAGTGCAAAGGACTCAAAACACTAAAATGTTACACCTGCGGACTTAATGAAACGAAGGTGGACAAACTTGTAGAGCAACTCCCGACCCATGCTTCGGGTGCCAAAATCTATGTGCGCTTTGGCAGCAACGGCGAGTACTCCTTCACCAAACGACACATCAAACGGCTTAACGAAAAGGGATGGATCGTCTATGACACCGACAACCAAATCTGCGAGGGAAAGGAAGATTGGGGCATTATCCGGTTTGAGACTATGGGCGAACAGACTCTATTCTTCTGTACGGCTCCGGCTCCGGGAGTGGGCAGCAATCTCTTTTTCAGCGAAGGGATTGTTTATGATCCGCTCTTCAGCTATGGAAATATGGTACAAATCACTTGTACAAAAGCAGGAAAGTACACCATCAAATGCAAGCAGCCTCAAATATGGTTTGATGGCTGCCCAGATAAAATCACAATGTTCGACCTTTCAGAGCAGTCTTATCTCAAGGAGTTCAGAGCAAGACAATTGGGTGCAACTTCTCTCTTGCTGCCTGCCAACGCAGAGAAAATAAGTGTTACGCAGAGCGGTTGGCTGACAACGGTAAGCATTCCGCAAAACAATCACCTCTGCAATCTGACACTTTCGGAAAACAACAGTCTGGCAACGCTCGACCTTACCAACAGCACACAACTCGAACAATTGGACGTACAATGCTGCCAGTTGGAACAGATTAACTTGACGGGCTGCACACAACTCAAAACTATCCGATGCTATGGCAACCGTTTGAAGAAAGTGGCTTTCGACCAACTCGTAACAGCCCTTGCCGACCATTCATCAGAAAGCGGTATGGAATATCGCATCGTACTCCATTCTGACAGAACAAAGGAATGGAACTACTGCACCCGCACACAAGTGGAAGCACTCAAAGCCAAAGGCTGGATGGTATTGGAACTTCACGAGGGGACAGAGCGCAGCTATGAAGGAACTGAGGGAGAAGATCCCTATATCGATAAGACAGAAGGAGACGATAGGTTCGGTACAGACCGCCTGACCATTCACTTTAAGGAAAAGCGAGGGGAGATTCATTGCACAAAGATGAGCATAAACGAAGAAGATCAAACCCTGCAACAACTGAAAGACAATACAAATATATGGACAGAGGGTACTGCCAACATAGCAAGAGACAAGTCAGGCATCACTTTCCAAGCCTATGATGACAATATCACTTTCCGCGGGAAGATAACCGACATCGAAAATCTTGGTTTCATACGCGATGGCGAAGCAGATATAGACGCATCTCAGGCGATAAGCCTTAAACGCTTTATCATTAATGATTATCTTTTTGCCAGTGGTATACGATCATTAATACTGCCTAAAGATAATACGCTCGCAGAACTATCATTGAGAGGAATGTCCGAAACGTTTCAGTTTAATATTGAAGATTGCAAAGGACTGAAAAATGTGGATTTACTAAACTGTCATTTTAAAGAACTTAATTTCTCTAATGCAAAGAATTTGGAAAAGCTTGTCCTTGGTGGATTGTTAAAGCTTACAAATATTTCTTTTTCACCAACTAGTAAGCTCAAAGAGCTAAGGATAGAAAATTGCCCCGAAATGCAAACCTCAACACTCATTCCCGCAAGCGTGGAAATACTCTCTTTCTTTAATTGTCGCCTTTATGAGCTTCCCGAATTGCCTTCCGGACTGCAAATTCTTGAGTGCGTCTCTAATGAAATAAAAGCACTACCCATTTTGCCGGCAACACTGATCGAACTTAAATGTGACAGGCTCAATCTGACTTCTCTCGACCTGACACCATGCAAGGAACTTACCACCCTTAGCGTGCAATATAACCAAATACGCAACATAAAGTTCCCGACAGAAAGCAAATTGAAGACTATTAATTGCCAAGACAACGGTATAAATGAAACCGATATGACGGCTTTTGTCGAAGCATTGCCAAAAACCAACAATGGGACATTGCTGGTGTGGGGACAAGATAATTCTAATGCAAACTACTGCAATACCGAACACGTTGCGGCAGCCAAGGCAAAAGGATGGAACATTGTCGACAGTCAGGGTAACCCTTATCCGGGCATAACCCCGACCGGCATCAGCACCCCGACAACCATTTGGGAGAACACTGCTCCTTACTATGATTTGCAGGGGCGCCGTATTGAGAAGCCGACACGTAGCGGCATCTATATCCGTAACGGCAGGAAAGTGATAATCCGATAAAGCCGATACTGTACAGATTCGATGGAAAGCACTCTGCTTTTCATCGGACTTACATTTTTATACAACAATAAAATCATACGAAAGGATGAGACACTACACATTGATACTACTCCTCTTCGCAGGCTGTACCTCGCTTTCGGCACAGAACTACACGATGAAGATGGACAAGAAGGATGGACAAACTGTGGAAACACAGGCTGACGATATAAAGGAGGTTCTCTTCAAGAATGGAGACATACGAATAAAAGGTAAGAATGGCACACAGACGGATTATGAGAAAGGAGAGATTAGGAAAATCTATTTCACTCTTTCCGATAACCAACAGAAAGCCATCCGTCTCTTACCGCCACGTTCCATCAAAAGTCCTATAGCGGCACGATTGCAACTCACACTGACCAATCTTGAAACAAAGCAAACCTACAAGACTACGGCAGAACGCATAGAAGATAAAGTGATTGTGGCGGAAACCAATGTTCCAAACGGAAGATACAGCCTTGCTGCCATTGGAACGATAGACTTTGAAAAAAGAATATGGGTAAAGAAACAGAAGAAATGGAACATATTGGAAATGAAAGCTCAGGTGAAAGCTGACAAGGAGATTGAATTATCGGGAAACAGCTCAACCGAGACGGTAAGCATTCCGCTCAAGACTTATACTGATGCCGATGGATTCTTGATTACGGAAGTATTTTACGCATCACCTCCCAGCAGAGAGTATGATGACCAATATATCAAAATAGGCAACAATACGGACAGTGTGAAGTATGCCGATGGACTAGCCATCGTGGAAAGTGGATTCAACACTAACGACAGCACAGAAAATGATCCGCAAATCATGGATGAAATGATGACCATCATTTGGGCATACGTCATTCCCGGAACAGGACACGATGTACCAGTACAGCCGGGTGAAGAATTAGTCATTGCTCTCAATGCCGACAACTACAAGACAAAATACGGAACGTTTGATCTGAGTCATGCCGATTTTGAATTCTTTGATAATACAGGGATGGACACACAGAACGAGGATGTGCCGGATTTAGAAAACTGGACAGATACCAACAGCGGACAGACCACGCTCTCCACACGCGGTTGCAAGGCTCTTGGATTAGTGAAGATAGGGGTGGACAGAAAGACATTCAAGGAATATTTTTACTATACCTATTCCGAGAAAGATATTTCCTCTGGCTTTGTCAATCCGTATGTAGGCGGTCATATCGTTCCTAATGCATGGGCAGTGGATGTGGTGGAAATTGCCGCAAGGGCAGACCGGCAATGGAATGTCTTTGATGGGGAACTTGACAGTGGTTTCACATACGCCACCGAACACCATGTGGGAGACGACTATGGAACAGCGGTCGTCAGAAGAAAAGTTGCAGGTAAATGGCGAGACACCAACAACTCTTCCAAAGACTTCCGGCATGATGCAAAACCAACGATGTATTAAGTGTTTTAATTTGAAAAGAAAGAATGGCGTATAAGACACTGAGAAGCGAATAAAAGAGGACAGGAAGCAATGGTAGGATAGACTTACAATACAATGAACCGACTTGGAGTTTAATCTTAATCATAGCAAGACCTCTTTTACAAAAGTAGGAAAAGAAAAGTAGAACGTAGCTGCTTGGTAGTCATAGCCATTCCTTCTTCCTATTACAGTACAAACCTTTTTCTTTTACTATATTATCTCTTATTGTAGTTTGTACGTTGTCGTAGTCGCTTCTGGGTTTGAGACAGGAAAGTCCCTCACAGATAGCTTTGTCTCCAAAGTCGGTCGAAAGGTTTCCTACAATTAAGGTGTGTGTAAATGGTAGGCTCGGCACTCGGCGCCTTGCCGTCTTGCGACGGTAGGTTTCCGAGAGCCTGCCCCCGAACCGTACGTACAAGTCTCCTTGTATACGGCTCTCCGTTGGTTTTTCTCATTTTAGCGAACATGAATTTTAGCATTACAGGTTTCACAAACAGCCAAAGTTTTACGGTGTTTTTTGAGCATCTGTTGTTCCCACTCGTTCTCTCCCTTGAGGTCTTTGAGTGTACGCACGTGATGCATCACCGTTTTACCTTCTGCTCCACATAATTCACACCTTTCAGCCTTCAATCTCTCAACAAGACTCGGATAAGGACTGATGTTTGTGTTCGGAATGTTGTCGCATTGGGCATAATCTTTAGCTGTCTTTCGTCTAAAACCTTCATTATAAAGCACTCTGACTTTCTTTTGCCCTTTCTTGTCTATGTAGTGTATGATAAAGTCTTTGCCTTTGCGGAGTTTCTTTATCATCTGCGCCATAGTCATGTTTTGCTTTTGGGCAATAGTTTTGAACATACTGTACTTCATATTGAATCCGAATGAATTGCCGAGATATGAAATGTTGTTAGCAATAGAATAGTAGTTGTAGAATCCTCTTATTTCCGCATTGTATTGTGCGAGAATATCTTCAGGCTTCATTCCTATCGAAGTGATTTAAACTTTTCTTTTTCTCAAACATTTCCTTAGCAGAATTACCATAAAGGCAATATAGTTCCATGATTCCCAATTCCTGACCGTTGTTTCAAATCGATTTAAAACAGTCCTGTAACTGTCCATCCATGCATTG
>JALFSW010000050.1 GCA_022779305.1 Prevotella sp.
GCCGGAAGAAGAGCAGAAAATGCTTGTTGAGCTAAACAGTAGTGGATTTAAGTTCTTTGATACTTTCGATAACGTCGATAAATACCAATGCTCTATGTCCTATCACTTTCATCTGAAGAGTGGAACAAAGAGCAAACTGATTAACCACCAGCTTACTCCCATTCTATTGACCGATGAGGGCAAGATATGGATTGGTATGTGCGTGGTATCGCTGTCTTCGCATAAAACCGTTGGACATGTAGAATTTCACAAAAATGGTATCTGCGATTATTGGAATTATTCTTTCGAGGAACATTGGTGGAAAGAATGTGAAGGAGTATCGCTCAAAGAAGAAATTGAACTTAAACTTAAAAGACCTGTAAACTAAAATATCTGTTAAACTCTGCCAAAAATGCAGAACATAAGAATAAAATAGGTAATTTTGTCAGCAAGATGAATAATACGGAATTACAACGCATAAAACAGCGATACAATATCGTAGGAAACTGCAATGCGCTTAATCGGGCTTTAGACGTGGCGTTGCAGGTTGCACCTACAGACCTTTCGGTGCTGATTATTGGTGAAAGTGGGGTGGGAAAGGAAATCATTCCACGTATTATCCATGACAATTCGCCCCGCAGACGAGAGAAATATTTTGCGATAAACTGCGGATCTATCCCCGAAGGAACAATTGATAGCGAATTGTTTGGACACGAAAAAGGGTCGTTCACAGGTGCAATTGGCGAGAGCGAAGGTTATTTCGGTATTGCCAACAAGGGTACGATATTCTTAGACGAAGTAGGAGAACTCCCGCTGGCGACTCAAGCAAAACTCCTTAGGGTATTGGAAACAGGCGAATACATACGTGTGGGAGGAACGGAAATTCGCAAGACCAATGTGCGCATTGTAGCCGCAACGAATGTCAATATGCCCAAGGCTGTGAGCGAAGGAAAATTCCGTGAAGACCTTTTCTATCGTTTGAACACCATCCCTATACAAATGCCGCCACTTCGAGATCGTGGAGAAGATATCTTGTTGCTCTTCAGACTCTTTGCAATGCAGATGGCAGAGAAGTATCGTTTTCCAAAAATCATTTTAACAGAAGATGCTAAACAAATCATGCTTCACTATAAATGGCCAGGGAATGTGCGTCAGTTGAAAAACATCACAGAGCAAATGTCGGTCTTGAGCGAGCAAAGGGAAATCACGGCAGAAACCCTCACACGTTTCATTCCGCAGACCCCAGAAAGTACAGAATTGGCAATTATTCAAACCAATAATGAGCATAGCTATGAAAGCGAACGTGAATTGTTGTATAAGATTTTGTACGAATTGCGAGGCAATGTGAGCGATCTGAGACGTGATTTGACCAATGTGAGGAAACAATTGGAAGAAACCCGTGGACTGAACGGGGCAAAAGGCTTTGAACCTATGTCTGAGAAGATGCCTAGTAGGTTGCCTGTGCCATCTGCAGACTCTGCACCCGCATCACCACAGCAATTGGAATTTGCAGATGCAGAAGAAATTTCTGAACTCGAAACCCTCAACTTGAGTGATGTTGGCAGACAGATGGTAGAAAAAGCACTGGATCGCAACAATGGCAACCGAAAGAAGGCAGCCCTCGAGTTGGGAATAAGTGACAGAACACTCTACAGAAGAATAAAGCAATATGGACTTGATAATGAGAAATAAAATGCGACTGCGACATTTCCTATATATAATAATGTGTTGCGCCAGCCTTTTGTCTTGCTCGGTGCAGTATAAATTTAATGGTGCAAGCATTGATTATACGAAAGTCAAAACCATTCAGATAGCCGATTTCCCTGTGCGTTCCACGTATGTTTGGGGACCTATGGGTTCGATGTTCAATAATCAGTTGAAAGATATTTATGCCAACCATACACGATTGCAACAAGTCAAGCGAAATGGCGATCTGCGGATAGAAGGCGAAATTATCAGCTATCAACAGCGCAATAAGAGCGTCTCAAGCGAAGGCTATTCGGCACAGACGGAACTCTCTATGACGGTGAATGTGCGGTTTACGAACAGGACCAACACCAAAGAAAATTTTGAACGGCAATTTACGGCTACTGCAACCTATGACACAACACAAAGTCTTAATGCTGTTCAAGAACGTTTGGTGCAGGAGATGATAAAAGATATTACAGAGCAAATATTCAATGCAACAGTTGCAAATTGGTAATCAAAAATCGATGGATATAGCCTATTACTTCAAGCATCCGGAAGAACTCAGCAAGGAGACACTTTACGATCTCCGTAGTCTTCTTGCACTCTATCCATACTATCAACCTGCAAGAGTGTTGTTGCTGAAAAATCTTTTTCTGTTGCATGACCCCACTTTCGATGAAGAATTGCGTCGTGCGGCAGTCTATATCACTGATCGCAGCATCTTGTTTGCTCTTGTGGAAGAAACGCATTACAGTTTAACGCCTACCCCGCAAGACAGAAAGCAAACATCGGTCGATGTTCCTGAGGCAGTCAGGGAAAGCACTACCGACCGAACAGCCTCTCTCATTGATAATTTCTTGGGACAGGTTGTGGCGCAGAACGCTGCCTCTGAACTACCCAAACGACAGCCAACACCCCTTGATGCAACGGTTGATTATGTGGCTTATTTGCTTGAAACAGAACTTCAGCAACAAGAAGCTACGCCCGAGTTGCGTGGTCAAAACCTCATAGATGAGTTTATCAACAAAGAAGGCGGGCGCATCATCTTGCAAGAAGAACCAGAATATGAGCCCGAAACCGATGAACAAGGAAACGTAGAAATAGGCGAAAATGAGTATTTCACAGAAACGCTTGCACGGATCTACATAAAACAACGAAGATATTCTAAGGCTTTGGAAATTATTAAGCGATTAAATTTGGAATATCCAGAAAAAAATTGTTACTTTGCAGATCAAATACGATTTTTAGAAAAATTGATAATAAATAACAACAAACAATAAGAAACAATGTATACGTTTTTAGTCGTACTTATCGTAATTGCAGCCATCCTTATGATTGGCGTTGTGTTGATTCAAGAGTCAAAAGGCGGAGGCTTGGCTTCTGAGTTTTCTTCATCGAATGCCATTATGGGCGTGAGAAAAACCACTGATATCGTAGAAAAAGCAACATGGGGATGTGTCATCTTTATGGTGGTGTTGAGCGTTGCATCTTCTTTCGTAGTGCCTTCAGCAAATACCGATGCAAGTGTTATTGAACGTTCGGCAACAGAAAGCAGCACAACCAATCCTAACAACTTGCCTAATTTTGGTGCAAGTCAGCAGAGACAGTCAAAGGCTGCGGAAACAAAAACGGCAACTGAAGGTGCAAAACCTGCTGCTGAAACACCAAAACAATAATAAAATTGCGAAAGGGGATGTAAAAAAAGGGGCTTTTATTTGGGTGTATGAAAAAAAAGATGTAACTTTGCACCGCATTTAAAAAGCAACCAACATGGTGGATGTAGTTCAGTTGGTTAGAGCGTCAGATTGTGGTTCTGAATGTCGTGGGTTCGAGTCCCATCATCCACCCATAAAATGGGAGAATTTCCTTTAAAGGATTTCTCTCATTTTTCTTTTCTACTTTTGTTCCTAAGTTTAACCTAAAATCGTTCATTAGACCGTTAGGGTTTCTGGAGTGGAAAAAAAGTTACACCAAAAGAAATAGTATCTTATTCAGTATAGTGTTTTTCATAATGCTTCTTTTGTTTAAGAAGTTCTGTCATAAGAGCTGCGGCATTGTCTGGTGCAACAAGCGAGCCCAAACGATTGCGAACCTCTTCATAGCTTTTTAGCATTGTTTCTCGTTCTAGTTTTCCTGGAAGAAGTTGATAGAGTTGGTTTGCAATATTGTAAACCTTGAACCGATCGGCAAACAATTCTTTCACAATCTCACGATTGGCAATCAGGTTTACCAGCGAAATGAACTTCACTTTAATGATATGCTTAAAAGCAAAACGAATCAATTTAGGTAGAGGTGTTTTGTAGCAAACCACTTGTGGCACGTTAAAAAGTGCAGTTTCAAGCGTAGCTGTTCCACTGGTAACCAGCGCCACAGTTGCATGTGAGAGTAAAGCATAGGTTTGTTCTTTCACAATTTTTGCTTGGCTGTTTTCTAAGAAAGCAGTGTAGTAAGTATCAGGGATTGATGGTGCGCCTGCAATTACCATTTGATAGTCCTCAAAATGTTTAGCAGCCTCAAGCATAGCGGGTAGGTTGTCTTTGATTTCTTGCCTTCGACTGCCAGCAAGGAGTGCAATGATAGGTTTGTCGCTCAATTGGTTGCGCTCGCAGAATTGCGCACAAGTTTCGGTGTAACTTTTGCGGAAAGTGTTCACCTCTTCCACAGTTGGATTACCAACATAATGAATTTTGTAGCCATGTTTTTTCTCATAGAACGAAATTTCAAAGGGAAGAATAGAGAAAAGTTCGTCTACATCTCGCTTGATGGCACGAATACGCCATTCTTTCCACGCCCAAATTTTGGGCGAAATATAGTAGAAAACAGGAATATTCGTGTTTTTCCTAACATATTTTGCGATGTCGAGATTGAACCCTGGATAGTCCACTAAAATGACAACATCAGGTTTCCACCTTGTAATGTCCTCCTTACACAGTTTCATATTCTTCAAAATTGTAGGTAGATGGAGCAATACAGGTACAAATCCCATATAAGCAAGTTCTTTATAGTGTTTCACACGTGTACCACCAGCGTTGTTCATAAGCTCACCACCAAAAAACCGAAATTCGGCTTCTGTGTCAAACTTTTTGAGTGACTTCATCAATCTTGATGCGTGTAAATCGCCTGAGGCTTCTCCCACAATAAGATAATATTTCATGCTGTATAAGACAAGATTTATGTAGAAAAGGGATGTTTTTAAGCCAGATGAGTAACGGAAAAATCGTTCTTCGAACGCTTGCTAAAGCAAGGGCAACGGCTAAATGAAATTGAATGCTCGGTGGATTTATTCCTCCCAATCACTCATCTGTTTCATTGTTTCATAATCGGTGATGTCGATGCGCAAGGGTGTGATGGCGGCATAACCCGCTTCCAAAGCCCATTGATCAGTGTCTGTTGCTGAAAGTTCATCATTCCTATAAGTGCCTGTGAGCCAATAATAATCAAATCCTCGTGGGTGTTTGCGTGGTTCCACTTCGTTTATCCAACTTCCGTAGCCCATTCTGCACATTTTAATGCCCTTCATAGGGTTGGCTTTAGGGAAATTCACGTTTAGGCATACGCCCTTAGGCAGTCCTTCTGCGAGCACGCGTTTCACAATTTTTTGCACATAGTCCCTCAAATAAGACAGATCAGCATGGGTATCGTAGTCGCAACTTGAAAAAGCAATAGATGGAATGTATTTCATACAACCTTCACGTGCAATTCCCATTGTTCCGCTGTAATGATTATTGACCGATGAGTTGTCTCCATGGTTGATACCACCGAGTATCAGGTCGGGGCGTCTGTTGCCAAGAAGTTGGCTCAGTGCAAGTTTTACGCAATCTACTGGTGTGCCAGAGCATGACCAAACTTCGCTGTTGTAGATGTCGGCTTGTCGTCTGAGGCGCAGATACTGCACTGCCGAAAACGCACAAGAAAAGCCAGAACGAGCTGAGTCAGGCGCACAAACAATTATATCTGCAAAATCATAAAGGAACGAAACTAAAGTTTTTATGCCGTTAGCGTAGTATCCATCGTCGTTGGAGATGAGTATTAATGGTCTTTTTATGCTCATAAAATTTATTTTCTTTTGTCTGCAAAAGTACGAAAAAAGGTTTATATATGGGACAATCTCATATAAAATATGTATCTTTGCCATCAAAACAAGTTAGGATAAACAGAAGATGGGAAAAATAATAGCAGTAGCAAATCAAAAAGGCGGTGTAGGAAAGACCACTTCAACGATCAACTTAGCCGCCTCCTTGGCAACTTTGGAGAAAAGCGTTTTAGTAGTAGATGCCGATCCACAAGCCAACGCTTCCAGCGGTTTAGGTGTGGATGTGAAAGAAGTAGATTGCTCGCTTTATGAGTGTATCATCAATAATACCGACATTCGTGAGGCTATTTACACCACAGATATAGAAGGCTTAGACATCGTTCCAAGTCATATTAATCTTGTAGGAGCTGAAATTGAGATGCTGCAAATTGAAAATCGTGAAAATGTTGTGGAACGTTTGCTTGCGCCTATAAAAGACGACTATGATTATATTCTGATAGATTGCAGTCCGTCGTTGGGACTTATCACTGTAAACGCACTGACGGCAGCCGATTCTGTGGTTATTCCTGTTCAGTGTGAATATTTTGCGCTCGAGGGAATTACGCAACTTCTGAACACCATCAAGATAATTAAAAGTCGATTGAACCCCAAACTTGAGATAGAAGGTTTCCTATTGACGATGTATGACAGTCGTTTGCGTTTGGCACGCCAGATATACGATGAAGTGAAACGGCACTTTCAAGAGCTGGTGTTTAAGACTGTAATTCAACGCAATGTAAAGTTGTCTGAAAGTCCGAGTCACGGACTTCCTGTCATTTTATACGATGCCGACTCTACGGGTGCAAAGAACCACCTCTCTTTGGCAAAGGAAATCATAGAGAAAAACAAAAAGGCTTAAGCCTGCAATAAAGAAAACCTACTTATAATAAAAGCAAAGAAGCAAGATGGCAGTACAAAAGAAATATAATCTTAGTGGGAAAACCAATGCATTGGGGCGAGGTCTCGATGCGCTCATCTCTACAGAATCGGTGAGTACGCAGGGAAGCTCAACCATTAATGAAGTGCCGCTCAACCAGATAGAAGCCAACCCCAATCAGCCACGAAGAGAGTTTGATGAGGTTGCATTAGAAGAATTGGCAAACAGCATTCGTCAGTTAGGATTGGTGCAACCGATTACATTGCGCCAAGTGGAAGATCATCGTTTTCAAATCATTGCAGGTGAACGCAGGTGGCGTGCGTCGCAAATGGCTGGACTAACGGCTATTCCTGCATACATCCGAACAATTAAAGACGAGAGTGTTATGGAACTTGCTCTCGTTGAAAATATACAACGTGAAGATCTTAATGCTATCGAAATTGCCCTTGCTTATGAGCATTTGCAAGAGAAAAGTGGCATGACGCAAGAGAAAGTTGCAGAACGGGTAGGGAAAAGTCGTGCGGCTGTAACCAACTATTTGCGCTTGCTCAAGCTCCCTGCACAAGTCCAAATGGCACTCCAAAAAAAGGAAATAGACATGGGACATGCACGTGCGCTACTCTCACTGAATAGTCCTTCGTTGCAATTGAAACTGTTTCGAGAAATTCAAAAGAATGGTTACAGCGTGCGAAAGGTGGAGGAACTCTGCCAAAAACTTAAAAATGGGGAAGACATACAGACGGCAAAGAAGATGATTGCCGCTAAAGCAAAGTTCCCCGAAGAGTTTAATATGCTTAAGAAACGACTTTCCGACTTCTTTGAAACAAAGGTGCAAATGAGTGTGAACGACAAAGGAAAAGGTAAAATCAGTATTCCTTTTGAGTCAGAAGAACAACTTTTGCATATCATGGAATTGATGGATAAAATCAAATAGAGCTTAATTCAAGGAATAAACGTATTTAAGAGGCAAACGTGAGTAAACCAAATATAGTTCGTAAGTATGTGGTGGCAGGGATTTTCTTGCTTGTGGGTATGGTTCGTGTGGTGGCACAGACCGACGATGAAATGCCCGTAAAGATCCTATACCCTAAGGATAGTATTGCAGTAATGGAAGGAAAAGCCTTGCCCGATACGGTAGCGGATGCCACATTGAAAAAACTTGTAACACAAACAAAGCATAGTCTTCTTAAAGAGCAAGAGCGCAAGCAAGCAAAAAAAGATTGGACAAAGTGGAAACCCAATCCAAAAAAAGCTACATGGTTGGCGATTGCTCTCCCCGGTGCAGGACAGATCTATAATCGAAAATATTGGAAAATTCCATTGTTCTATGGTGGTATCGCGGGATGTATCTATGCTTGGACGTGGAACAATCAAATGTATACAGATTATTCCAATGCTTATGTAGATATCATGGACGATGATCCGACTACGCAGCGTTATGCCGATTTCTTACATTTAGGGGCAACGATAACCGACGAGAGCCTCAGTTATTATCAGAATCTGTTCAAACGCCGAAAAGACCGTTATCGCCGTTGGAGAGACATGAGTATTTTTGCAACGATAGGCGTTTATCTTTTGTCAGTCATTGATGCTTATGTGGATGCCTCATTGTCTGATTTTGACATTTCCAATGACCTCTCTTTGCGCATCAGTCCTGTTATGTTCAACACGGGAACGACCGAAAACAATCGATTCTCTTTTGGGCAAACAGCCCTAGGTGTAGGTTGTACGCTCACCTTTTAAATTTCACGCATAAAACCAACAGCACAATGAAAGTGACCAAATACATCTTTCTTCTTGCTTGTTTAGGCTTTTTTTCTGTGCTTGCTTCTGCTCAATCGCAACAGCAACAAGTTACAGACGACAAAGGACGAACGATGGATATCTACATTCCCATCGTTGAAGAAGTTGTGGATGCAGAAAATCAGCGAAACAATAAACAGTTCTACGAACAAGAAGGCTATTCCTATTTCGATGGCTATGAGGTGGAATTTGAACCCGAACAAGAGGTACTCACCCGACAAATAAAACGTTTATCAGCGTCTATGCCGCTTATTTATAATGAAGAAGTAAAACGCTATATTGATCGCTATGTAACGGTTGGCCGAAAATCAACCTCCTATTTACTTGCAAGAGCGCAATATTACAACCATTTTTTTGAAGAAGCACTCCGTGCCTACGGCTTGCCAATGGAACTCAAACATCTTCCTGTGGTGGAATCAGGATTGAACCCGAATGCGGTTTCTCGTGTAGGTGCGGCGGGTTTGTGGCAGTTTATGCCCACCACGGGGCGAGAATATGATTTGGTTATCAATAGTTTTGTAGACGAACGTCGCGATCCGATAAAGTCATCCTATGCTGCTGCAAAGTTTTTAAGCACACTTTATCATCGTTTTGGAGATTGGAATTTGGCTTTGGCTGCTTATAATTGTGGTCCAAATAGGGTCAGTGCGGCAATCGAAAAAGCTAGTGGTGTGAGCGATTTTTGGGCTATTTATCGTTTTTTGCCCAAAGAAACACGTGGTTACGTGCCTGCCTTCATTGCCGCAAATTATGTAATGAATTATTCAGGAGATTATAACATCTTGCCCGAATCAACGGGCTTACCTTCCAAGCCTGGGCGTGTGAAGGTGAGCAAAGACCTTTCTTTTACAGAAATCGCTACGCTTCTGAATCTTGATATCGACTTGCTAAAACTGCTGAATCCTCAATTCAGACAAGGAATTATCAAAACAATCAACGGCGATGCAACCTTATTGATTCCTTCCGAATTGGTTGAGCGATTTAACAGAACAGCTTATCGGCTGTATGAATCTCGTTCACTTGAAGGACAGATGAGTACCAGCACTGGTGAAACGGAAAACCAACAAATTCTTACACTGAACTGAAAACGATAAAAGGTAACACGGCAATTAACCTTAGAAAGTATAAGAGGAGAACAAGAATGGAAAAGGAAATGGAATTAACTGCCATCAATGAGGCTGAAAGAGAAACGATGGTGGATGAGGCTTTTCAACATTTGGTGGATACTTATTTAGCTTCGCGCCACCGAAAGAAGGTCGACATCATCAATAAAGCATTCAACTTCGCACGCCAAGCACATAAAGGTGTGCGGCGTTTGTCGGGCGAACCCTATATTATGCACCCCATTGCGGTTGCCCAGATTGCTTGTGAAGAAGTAGGTTTAGGTTCAACGAGCATCTGCGCAGCACTCTTGCATGATGTCGTGGAAGACACTGATTACACCGTGGAAGACCTTGCAAACATCTTTGGTGAGAAAATAGCGCAGATTGTTGATGGGCTTACAAAGATTTCGGGGGGTATCTTTGGCGAAAAGGCTTCAGCACAGGCAGAGAATTTCAAGAAATTGTTGCTCACAATGAGCGATGACATACGCGTTATTCTCATCAAAATATGCGATCGCTTGCACAATATGCGCACGCTCGACTCGCAACCTGCCAATAAACAATATAAAATTGCAGGGGAAACGCTTTATATCTATGCACCGCTTGCCAATCGTTTAGGGCTCAATAAAATAAAGTCTGAACTCGAAAACCTTAGTTTTCGCTACGAGCATCCAGAAGCGTATAAAGCCATTGAACGACAGCTTGCTTCAACGCAAGAACAGCGTGATATGCTCTTCGATAGTTTTACGGCTCCGATACGTGCTGAGCTCGACAAGATGGGCATAACGTATGAGATAAAAGCCCGTGTAAAGTCGCCTTATTCGATTTGGAATAAGATGCAAAATAAGCATATTCCTTTTAAGGAAATCTATGATATTCTGGCGGTTCGTATCATCTTTAAGCCCAAGGTGAGAAAAGACGAAGTCAATGAATGTTTCAATATCTATGTGGCAATCAGTAAACTTTATAAACCACATCCCGATCGGATGCGCGACTGGTTGAGCCATCCCAAAGCTAATGGTTATCAGGCACTCCACATCACGCTTATGTCGAAACAAGGACGCTGGATAGAGGTGCAAATCCGCTCTGACCGAATGGATGAAATGGCAGAACAAGGCTTTGCAGCGCATTGGAAATATAAAGAGGGAGAAAACGAAATTTCTGAGGATGAACACGACTTAAACGAGTGGTTGCAAACCATTAAAGAAATTCTCGACGACCCACAACCTAACGCAATGGATTTTCTGGATGCGATAAAGCTCAATCTTTTTGCGTCAGAGATTTTTGTTTTTACCCCCAAGGGCGAAATAAAAACATTGCCTGCGAATTGTACAGCACTTGATTTTGCGTTCCAAATCCATACATTCCTCGGTAGCCACTGCATCGGCGCAAAGGTCAATCACAAGTTGGTGCCATTGAGCCATAAGTTGAAAAGTGGCGATCAAGTGGAAATTCTCACTTCAAAATCACAACGTGTAGATATCTCATGGATTAATTTTGTTTCCACGGCAAAAGCCAAAAGCAAGATTCAAGCTATTCTTCGTCGTGAAAGTCGTGAGGTGCAGAAGCGGGGAGAAGAGCAATTGGAGAAATGGCTAAAAAGCAATGATTTCGAGATGACTACTTCCTCGCTCGACAAACTTTGCGAACTTCACCACATGAAACGCCATGCCGATCTCTTTGAAACCATTGGCAGCAAGACAATTATTCTTGGCTCGGTGGACATCGAAGAGCTCAATGGGCGGCGCAAGAAAACCAGTAGTCGATATGCTCCGAATTGGCGGAAGTTTGTTCCTTTCCTCAAACCCAATCAAGCAAATTCGTCTTCTGAAACGAGCAACCTAAAGGCAGAGAATGGATTGATAGTGGTAGATAAATCGCTCAATAAGAAGAAGCCAATTTTTATCACCGAAGAAAACATCAAAGGTTATGTTTTTCCCACTTGTTGCCACGCTATTCCTGGTGATGATGCGTTGGGATATATCAATAATAAAGACAATATTGAGATCCATAAACGCAACTGTAGTGTAGCTGCAAAATTAAAAGCAAGTTATGGTGGGCGTATTTTGGATGCAAAATGGAATATGCACCGCATGATGTTGTTTGATGCGACGATAGAAGTGCGAGGCATTGACCGCCGTGGTATGTTGCGCGATGTTTCGGATGTGCTTTCCGAACAATTGGGCGTAAACATCCGTCGCATTTCCATAACGACCGACAATGGCATCTTTGAGGGCAATATAGAGGTGAGGGTACATAACAGGACTGATGTTCAGTTGATCGTTGATACGCTCTTGAAAGTTGATGGCATGCAAAGCGTGCAAGATATTTTGTAGTCTTCCGCTCTCTATTTGTTCGTTTGAAATATTCTGAATTATGGAAAGATGCAATTCAATTAAATCATTATATCTGTCTCTCTGAATTGGAGAAGGCTATTGCCCAATGGAGAAATAATATAATGAGAAAAAGTTTCATAAATCGCTTAATAGCCTTACTCTCAGAGATGTATATCTTGGACAAGGGAGAAAATTCAGAACATAAAAACGCAATAAAATTCAGTCAACAAAAGAATTTTTGAAAAGCAATGAAATATCAGAAATTTGATAACGGATGGCACCCGAAATAATGACAAAAGATATGCAAACAACGTATATTCAGACCCCGATTCAGACGGCTAATGTCGGCGGAATCCCTGTTGCTTACCGCCGTATCGGGGTGGAGGGAACAACGCCCATAATCTACCTTAATCATTTGGCTGCAAATTTAGATGGTTGTGACCCAATTATTATGGATGGTTTGGCTAAGCATTTCTCGATTATTAGTTTTGATTATCAAGGTATTGGGCTGTCGGGAGGTAGCTCAGCTCTGTCAGTCGAAGAAATGGCTCAAGAAACAATTGCATTGCTCCAAGTTTTGGGATATAGCAAGGTTCATTTACTGGGACTGTCTCTAGGCGGATTTGTGGCGCAAACTATGTTGCAAATGGCTCCTCATTTGATAGAGAGTGTTATATTGGCAGGTACGGGTCCCGCAGGAGATAAGGCTATTTCCTTTGTTCCTAGAATAACATTCTATGATATGCTGCGCGGATTCCTGACAGGTAATGATGCACGCTACTTCCTATTCTTTCCCAAGACGGCAGAGGCTCGATATCAAGCCAAAGCATTCATCGCACGCACAAAATCACACAAAAATAAGGACAAACCTACAACCCTGAAAGCTTTGCTTAGGCAACTTAGAGCTGTGGTTTCTTGGGCTAAGGCGGAATCACAAGATTTCTCAAATGTCAAACATCGGGTTTGGGTTGTCAATGGTGATCATGACCGTATGATACCGACTGCAGGAAGCCATGATTTGGCTTATCGCCTGCCCAATGCAAGCCTAACCATCTATAAGGGAGCTGGGCATGGAGCTATCTTTCAAGAAGCAGAGTTGTTTACTCAGCAAGCCATAGTCTTTTATAAAGCAAATGATCCTCTAATGAACAATGTTAAATAAGAAAGCGATATGAAAGCATTCCAGATATTCGGCTACAATAAAGACAGCTTGATAACCCAAAAAGTAGAGATTAGACGCCCTGATATCAAACCTGATGAGGTGCTGATAGAGGTAAAGGCAGCAGGGGTTAATCCTCTTGATAATATGATCATCCGAGGTGATGTAAAACTGATAACACCTTATAATTTCCCACTGACATTGGGGAACGAGTGTTCAGGAGTTATAGTACAAGTTGGGGAGGAGATTCGTAATTTTACCATTGGCGACAGAGTATTTACACGCCTTCCGACTGATCGGATCGGAGCTTTTGCTGAGTATGTTGCAACTCCAGCTTCTGCCGTCGCTCGTATGCCGCAGGGGCTTACTTTTGTGGAGGCTGCGAGTATTCCACTCACAGCACTTACCGCTTATCAGGCTTTGGATCTGATACACCCTAAGCCAGGAGCAACTATCTTTATTTCTGGAGGATCTGGAGGGCTGGGTGCAATGGCTGTTCCTCTTGCCAAAGCATTCGGACTTACAGTTTATACCAATGGTAACGAAAAGAGTCGTGAACGAATGCTCGCTCTCGGGGTGGATCAATATTTGGATTACCGAAAAGAGGATTATCTCGCAGTTCTCCCTCCTGTGGACTATATATTGGATAGTTTGGGAGGAAAAGAACTGAATAAGCAGATGAAGCTTCTCAAGGAGGGCGGTAAAATAGTATCATTAAGAGGATTGCCCAACGGGAGCTTTGCCAAACGTTTTGGTTTACCTTGGTGGAAACAATGTCTATTCTCTTTGGTTGCAGTTCCGCTGGATAGAGAAGTGCGGAAACGGAAAGGAACATATGATTTTTTATTCGTAGAGAGCAACGGAAGTCAACTAACAAAAATCACGCAATTGATGGAACAACAGGATATTCGTCCCTCAATAGATAAGGTTTTCACCTTTGAACAAACGAATGAAGCGCTTGCCAAGGTGGCACAGGCAGGCTCTATTGGTAAGGTCGTACTAAGTTTCGTAGACTAGGTGTACAAGTGCTTACGAGTAATGTAGTAACTATTCAAAGTCGTTATCCTTATTTCTATCTTTGCATTGAAGACACCGAAAACAAGTCGGAGGAAATAAGCTTTCGACCTCAGAATATACGCGAGTTCAGAATAATATTAGTATACAAACAGTTCCAATTGCCTTGTCTTTTCCACATGTACTGGCAATGCCTCTGGCTTGTTGTCAAAGAGGGTGCATAAGTTGATACGCTCTTGAAAGTTGATGGCATGCAAAGCGTGCAAGATATTTTGTAGTCGTCCGCTCTCTATTTTTTCGTTTGAAACATTCTCGCTCTTATCTTCTTTTTCAAAGATAAGGCTATGTTATTTTCATACCCGCAATGCTTTATTTATAAGCGTTGAGGGTTCTGTAGGTAGTGTCCTAAAAAAGTGTGTAAGCCCATTTTTTCTTATCTTTGTAATGTTGAAAATAAAAACAAAAAAGAATGGAACTTACACAGTCACAAATTTCGGAAATTATTTCCAATTACACAAGCAGTAGCGCTGGTTTTG
>JALFSW010000073.1 GCA_022779305.1 Prevotella sp.
AATTTTTAACCCAAGTCGAGACCTCTGCAAAACCCTATTTATTCAAAAACAATATAGTTGATTATCAACAAATTACATCTTTTAAAATCCTCTCGTAGAGGCACTTTGTAAAGGAATCTACGTGAGTTCGGGATAAGAAAATCCTTGTAAAAGTTGGTAATCTCACTAATATTTTGTATCTTTATAGGTGAAAATCAACAAGTTACAAAACTATTAAGTGATGATTACCAAGGACAAAATTACAGAAATATTTTGTATTTCGATGAGTTTAACAAGAATTTGAATGCCGAACTGACAAAAAAACCTGCGAGTAGCTCCTACACAACATACCGCTGTACGCCAGAGCAAGAAGAAAAAAATATTTCTCATAAAAGCAAGCGATTATTAGAAATTATTTGTAATTTTGCAACGTCTACTTTACAAATCCTCCCTTTCACCATTCATGATATGGTAAAAAAGGATGGCATAGTAAGACAAAATCAAAGATAATTTTTGTCGATCAGTAACACATTTATTCATAAATAAAACTATCAGATTGCAAATTTGCTTACCGCTGTTTAAACCCAAATCTAACAAATGATAATGGAAAATCATACATCTGTTTTTAAGCACAAAATAGAACTCATGTGCACGAAAAAAGCCGCATTAATGGAAGAAAGTTTTTGGCGTTATGCGGCACGCTCCACCTATGCTGGTGCATTCCTTACGATGACAACTGCCGTTGGTGCGATTGCTGGAGACAAACTCAACCACATTGACCCCTATTTAGGTAAATTCGCTTTTGCCTTTCTTTTTGCTTGGGGACTGATTTACATTCTGTTTCTCAACAGCGAACTGGCAACATCGAATATGCTTTATCTCACAGCGGGTGTTTACCTGAAAAATATCCGTTTCAAAAAAGCTGCACGCATTTTGGGCGTTTGCACACTGTTCAACCTCGTGGGTGCACTGACCTTAGGCTGGCTTTTCAATCAAACCACTGCTTTTCATGGATTTACAGCTCACAGCATGCTTGTTGAAATCGTGGAAGGAAAGCTTGCCCGAGCAAGCACCACCATCTTTTGGGAAGGTGTCCTTGCCAATCTTTTTGTCAACGTAGCCATCATGTCGTTCATTCTAATAAAAGAATCGGGTGCGAAAATCGCTGTTGTGCTTTCTGCCATCTTCATGTTCGTCTTCTTTGGTAACGACCACGTTATTGCCAATTTCGCATCTTTCTCCCTTGCCATGTTCAATGATTTCAAGGACATCGATGGACTCACCTTCATCAACACCATCCGTCAATGGACGTTTGCATATATTGGCAACTATATCGGTGGTGGTTTGCTCGTTGGCTTAATTTTCGCTTGGCTGAATAAATCGAATACTTCCTATATTGATTAGAGAAACATTAGTATAAAAAAGTGTGTTCAGACAACAATAGGCTGGTCTGAACACACTTGCATTAACATGAGTTCGATGACATATAAGTGTCTATAAATTTAGTGATTAGCGAAATTTGTTATATCTTTATAGTATTGAAATTCAAATAGATACAAACAAAAAAATCGTTATGTTCACCAAAGACAAAGTTTTTCGCAAGCTCAAGGAACTCCGGAAATATTTTGTATTGCAGACGACTTCTGCAAGTTTTTTGATGCAATAATGACAAAATACACGCTAAAACCGATTAACAAGAGAAAATATCACCGTGATTCCACATTGTCCAAGGCAGAGATCATGTTGCTTATGATCCTCTTTCATGATTCAGGCTATCGCTGCCTGAGATGGTTCTTCGGATTCAAGCTGCATCTGATTTGCAATGAGAAAGGAGAACTGCTCAACTTCATGATTACACCGGGAGACGTGGATGACCGTAAACCGTTAGAATACAAAGCATTTATAGAATTCATATATGGAAAGTTAGTCGGTGACAAGGGCTATATCAGCAGAAATCTCTTCCAAAGGCTTTTCGTTGATGGCATACAGCTTGTTGCAAAGTTGAAAAGCAATATGAAAGGGGCGTTGATGAGTGTTTACGATAAACTGCTGCTCTCTCAGGAAGAGAGCGATTATTGAAACAGTTAATGACGAGCTTAAGAACATTACCCAGATGGAACACTCCAGACATTGATGCTTTGACAATTTCACCGTCAACCTTCTGGGGGGCATCGCTGCATATTGCCTGTTTCCGAAGAAGCCGTGTATAAATGTAAAAAGGACATTAGGCACACAACTTACTTTATTCTAAATTCGTAGAACTCACGTTATTTTAATGTTTTATCATTGAAGCTTTCCTACTTTTGATGGTGTCGGTACTTTCAGAACCTTCGGCGTAGGCTGTCTGCCGTGCAATCTGTACATGGGGAGACAATGTGAAATGTATTTAAAAAACACGGTTTTATAGATACGGGTTGGGGAGCTAAAACTTGACTACTTCCAAGGACCATGAAAAGAGGCATATCAATACACAGGGATTTGATACGGCTCTTTTCATGTTTAGGAATAGTAATTAGCATATTAGGCAGTACACTTTTTGCTTTTAGACAGCTCTTTCTTTAAGTTTAAGTGTGTTTGTACCCTTCTTGCTGATAGTTGCCCTATTGTTTTGACAGTGAGGCTGTGGCAATCTCAAAATCGATACTCGAATTGTCTGTATCCACGAATTTCTTTCCGTCGTGTTTTCTTTTAAGAGTTTTTCCAGCAAATTCCTTGGGATTGCGGTTTTTGTCAGATGACGAGGTATATACACTGCTGCATCCTTTGTCTATTTTGTCGGAAACTACGCTCCATTGAAATTCGAGCTGCGGACAAATCTGCACTGCATCTACAATCCATTCGTTTGGCAGTTTCAAAAATACCACCGGGTCAAACTCGTTGTCATGAGAATGCCCGCCACCATCATCAACAACGCCTCCTCCGTCAATTTTATCTTCGCTGCTCCAAATTGTCGACCATTTATAAGTATCGTTTTTCAAGAGCATATCGTTTGTGACGTCTGCCGGAATCTTGACTAATGCTAGTACCCCATATTCCGGAATAATTTGGAGAGGAAGTCCCGTGTCGCCTTCGTCTATGGGATATACGGTCAGCATATTGGGCACATCGGGATTTTCGGGGTAGTCTTCATCGTTGTTTATTTGGGTAACTGTGGCCCACTCAAAGTTTACTTTAGACAGGTCATAAGAGTTTTTGCACCAGAGACCCTCTTCGGTAGGTATGGTATGGTTGTATGCTACTTTGGCGATATACACTGATTGTCCGGCATTTATCGGATATTCTTGACCGTTTGCGTTGCCTGGGAATCTGATTAGCATGGACGCTCCGAAATGAGAATTGCGATAGTCAGTGCCTGCGCGTAGATTCACAATTTTTCTGGGTGACAGTCCGCTTTGTGCCAATGCCATGCCGTCAAGATAGATGACTTTGTCAGTAGGGTTGGTTATTTTTATGTATCGGTCTTCCTTGTAGACAGAGTTCCAGGTTTCGTGCCAACTGCCCGAGTAGCATACCTCTTCAATGATAAGATGGTCTAATACTTTGTTGGCATCAGGTGTATCCGCAGGGTCTCCGTTGTTGCAGGCGGTAAGGGTTGTCACTGCCAAGAGTGTTGCCCAAAGTTGATTTTTAAAAATACTTTTCATCATTCTTTTATTATTTTAAAATAGTTATTCTTACATGTTGAGGATTTACAAGAACCAAGCATCAAAACCCAAGCCTCCGCTACCAGAATTGGAGAAGACATACTCAAAAGCATCTTCGGGCGAGAGTCCTATTTCCCTGCTTATATGATAATAGAAAGGCTCATAAGGGTCTATGTTGGTGGGGTCGCTGTCAAATGTGTTTGTATAAATCTTTATCGGAACATTTATACGTATAATTTCCGTCCATCCCGACAGTGGGTTGGGGTCGTAGAACGGAGCGCATCGGTAAGGACTATTGGCAGAATACTTGACAGGAACAACAGCTTTCTTTCCCTTAGGACATTTCATGACGCGTATGGCTAAATAGAATTTTGGCAAAAGGTATGTCTGCCGTTTATAAATAGTGCTGAATCCTCTTCCACTAAGCGGCAATGGCCATTCGCGTTCATCCAATCCACTCTCGTAATCAGTGCAGTCAAATTTGAAATGCCCTTTTAACCCTATACAGTCCTGATCTTCTGCATGCGCCTTGTCTGCATCTTTGTTGGTAAGAGGCGGGAGCAAGCGTATGTTGAAGAAATCTCTTACTCCGTCTCCCATGTCCTGATGTGTCCATGTGTCGCGATAGGTGTAGTCAAACAGTTGCGGTGTCATTTTCTGCCGCTCCTCAAAACTATCTTTGTCTCTGAAACAGTCGGCCTCCTCACCGTCTATTACGCCAGTGGCAGGCATCTTGTCGCGATAGCGCACGTCCATGACTTTATATTGTTGCTTCTTATCATCCACATCACTGATGCTGAAGAATATCTGGTATTCATCAGAATGAGCCAGAATACTGTCATTCAGCAGTTTTCCCTCTTTGTCGTAGAAGTACAGACAAAGTGCCCACAGTTTAGATGCGCCGCCAATAATCCTGAAGTAAGCGGGTCCCTCCTCGCCCCGCTGTGCCTCGAGGTATGTCCTGATACTGTGTCTGTCCATAACGATTTCGGGTATTCCTGATTTGGTATTGTGTACTTCGGCAAACTGCTCTTGCCGCCACGCTGCTTTGGTGTAAACGGCATTGCCATGCATCTTGCCTCCATAGTGAGAGTGCCCTTCTTTGAACATGACGAGGCAAGTGTACCAATTGGCAAAAGCCCCCTTGGGGTCGGGGTTGCTCACATCGGCATCTTTGTTTACAGGCAGCCGATGCTGTCCTTCTTCGACACCATAATATATCTCGGCGCCGGAAGAAGGTGTTTTCTTTTGAATCAACGGATTTTCTTCGTCGTTTATGCTGACGTTACCAAATACGAAGTCGTCGCATGAAGACATGGATGCACATAGCATTCCGACCAAAATGTATCGCGATATTTTCACAGTCTTACTCATTATTTTCATTGGAGATATTGGTTTCATTACATGGTTGTTTTTGAAAAATGACTGAACCAGTCGGAGTCGTTGGCAAACATTTTTAGCAGTTTGTCTTCGCTTGCGCCAGGATAGAATCTTTGCACGTCTTTCACAAATGTCCTGCTGTCCGACTCGGTGTCAGCAATTACCCTGAATGCTATCGGATAATCGATGTCATAACTGTTCCATGCCGGCGAAATTTCATTGTGTTCATGCATCACTCCCCTTACATTCGATGGACCGATGTATTTCTCTGTAGAGGTAATCATGTGCGCAATGCATACGCGCATTTGGAAGGAAATGTTGCTTTTCTTAAATTGCAGTATACCTTTGAACCCAAGATAGTCGCGTCGTGCCTCTGTTGTCAGGTCGCGGTTCTGCTGAAGCAACTGTACGTTTTTTCCTACACGCTGCCGTCCAAGATCGTCCAATCCCTTGACCTTGCTGAAGAGTTCGTCTTCTACCGGATCGGTGTCACGATATGTGTAAGTGAATATCTGTTTTACTTTGTCGTCGAGTTTTGTTGGCAGTAGCGTCTTATACATCTTGTATTGCATGCCGGTGGAGGGGTCCGTATATACCTTGGTTGCCGCCTTGGTCGTGGAGTTCTCTATGGCTTTCTGTGCCAGCCGTTCGTTGTATCTTACCCCATTCTCCACACTGCCCTCAATGGGCACATACACATTGTTGGGAGAGATTTCAGAACTTTCAATCCGTTTGTTTCTCCCGTCTTTCTGAAAGGTGAAGTCGTCATAGTATAAACTGTCGAGTGTCATGGGATAAACCAGTTGCTGTCCGTACAGGGAATAGTTTTGCAAGGTGAAGAAATGTTGATGATGCAACAGCGTGGAGCCTTCCAGGTCTGCCGCGTCATAGGTAGAAAACTGGTGATTGATGAGTTTTCCGTTCAAATCGTAATACTTTAGCTCTAAAGCATAATAGTATTTGTTAGACTTTACCACGTCAAAGTGTTTGCGTGCAGATACAATGGTTATTCTTCCAAAATCATCTTTGCTGATATCTATCTGCTGATAGACGGGAATGGGCGGCTCTACAAAGTTACTCAGTCCATATGCTACGTAAGCATGTCCGTCGGCTCTTTTCTGCGCCAGCCTGAGTATGACCTGCACTGCGTAAATTTGCTCATGTCCTTTTACGTTTCGTTCGATAGTCGATGCTGGGGCTTCTATCAGAGGATCAAGAACCCTCTCTATCTGTTCGGTCGAACAACTTGTAAGTATTGCCAATATGCCTGCTATCGGCAAGATGTTCAGTTTGTTTTTTTTCATTCTAAAAAGTATATATTGTCCTAAAACTAAATTGTGCGCCTCTTTCGTGGGCATAATACCTGAACCTGTCGGTGTACTCCTTATACAGGTTGTTGAGTATATTGTTTCCCGTTATCATAAACTTTAAACTATGCCCGTTGGCAAGTTTTGTGCTCGCTTCTGCCATCCCATCCAACAGGAAGTATGCTGCCGGAGACTCCGCTACCAGGTCTTTGGTTGGATCGAATCGTGTTTGTTTGGCTACATATGTTCCTTCGAGCATGACCGACAAACTCCATTTGTTGTCCTTCCCTAAAGTCATCTGGTACTCGCCCGATAGTCCATACTTATCTGAAGGCATGAATGGCAGCCAACTGTCCTGACTGATGTTCCTTGCGAAAATCCACTCGCCTTTTGCGTTGAACGACAGGTGAGGAACGGGAACTATCGTTGCAACAACATCGCCACCCATGATGCGCGCGTTGTCTTGTCCATAGATAAACTTGGGGTATTTGCCACTTGGGTGGTTGTGAAACCGGTCTGCCCCGGTGCCAATGTTGTCATAAATATAATTGGTAATCTGTTGGAAGAAAGCACTTGGCTCCACCGAGAACCATGATGTGCGATAGCGGGCGCCTATCACCGATTTGTATCCACGCTCGCTGGTCAGGTTACTGTTGCCGACCACCCAGTAAGATCCATGATGCAGGCCGTTGGCATACAGTTCGTTTACATCGGGCGGACGCCACGCCCACCCCACGTTTATCCGCGCGTCGAAGTTTTCGTTGAACTGATAGTGTGCAGCTAGATTCCCGGTAAAATTGCTATATACCTTAAAGTCGTCGTAATATTTGAAACTAGAAAGGCTCGTATAGCCGTTTACGTCCAGGCCTCTGATGTCATACCGCATGCCGGCCGAACAAACAAGTTTGCCGAAGGTCATCTTGTGCAGCAAGAAAAAGCCCGTTGTCAGTGCTGCGAAATTGGGGATGAATGCCGGTTGTCTGGTACCGGGTACATTGTAATTAGACTGATACATGCCCGAAACACCGACCTGTGAGGTCATTCCCGGTTTCCAGTCGGCAGTCCATATTCCCTCTGCGTGATATGTCGAGAGGCGCAGGTCTTGCACCGGTAACCAACTGAATTTGGTCGTTTTCCGGTTCTCATACTCCTCTCTGAGATTTTCTTGAAACGACAGGCTCACGAGCAGATGGTGGATGGGTGATATGTCCCATTTCAGATCGCCCTTGAATGTGACGTGCTGCGTCTGTTGAAAGGGCGGATCTATGCGGTACGAGAAAGGGCGGAGGGTACTCTCTTCCGGACGACCGATTTGGAAGCGGGTCAATAGTTGGTCAATATCAGACAATTTGCTACCATAGTATATTCCGCTGCGCGAGTAATAAAGACTTGCCGACAACGTTGCCGTGATATTTCTGGAATGAAAGCCCAGAAGTCCCGAAAGACTGATGTTCTTGTATCCGGTGTTGTTGATCAAGTATTCTGCCGTGGAATAATCTCCCGCACGTTGATACATGGCATGAAGCCTTGCGCCAAACTGCTTGTATCCCATTTCAATGGTTCCGGCACCATCGTAAGCACGCGAATTGGTGGAGTAGCCCGTGTTTATCTTGCCTTTTAGTTTGAGGCTGTTGTGTCCATAGGGCAGCGACTCTTGGTTGAGCAAGACCACTCCTCCCACTGCGCCATAACCGTAGCGAATAGATTCTGCTCCTTTGATGACTTCCACGATGCTGGAGATCGTGTGGTCAATCTCGGGCGCGTGGTCCATGCCCCAACTTTGGCTTTCCAGCCTTACGCCGTCATTCACCAGCAGGATGCGGCTGCTGTGCATACCCTGTATCACGGGTTTGGCAATGGCGTTTCCTGAACTGATGCTACTTACGCCCGGCAGGTTCTCCAACAGGCGGGCCAGTGAGAGCGCGGCACCCTTCTCTAGGTCTTTTATGCTGACGGCGGATGTTTGCTGGAGAATAGAGGTGTGCCGCCGGCGTTGGGCGTTGACAATGACGCCTTCCAAGACATGTTCAGATAAGACCATAGATATTGTGACCGAACCCTGCTTGATGCGAAATACTTTCGAAACAATGTTGCAGAAGCCTATCGAACTGACAGACAAGGTAATGGAGTCGTTCTCTTGGTAAGGCACCTCGCACATTCCTGAAGCGTCCGTTATGAATGTGTTTGTACGTTCTTTTACTAGTGCGCCGGGAATGGGCGTTTTCGTCCCGGTCTCCACGACAAATATTTTAATCTTTTTTGGTGGCAGCGCCAAGGCCGGCTGACTGTATCCTATGATAAGCAAGATGACATTCAATAATGTCACAATCATTTTTTTTCTATACTGCATGATAAATATAAGTTTATATGTCAATAAGCGTTACATGAAAATGCATGAGGTTTGGCATTTTATGTATTTAAAGTTTTATCATTTTTTCTTCATGACAACTAAACTGTTGGATGGATTAGATAAATTAACGTTTGCAACGTTAGTAAAGTAAATTTGCTGCAATACCTAAAAATTGTGATTCTTGCAAATTGTATGCATTTTCTCCTTAATGATGCTTAGAAATCATGTATGAAATCGGTGGCTGGTAAAATTATGTCAGTTATAGATTGATTCAATTAATTAACGTGAGTGCAACGAAATGTAAATGTCTGTAAATTTGATGATTAGCAAAATTTATTGTAACTTTATAGTGCTGAAACACAAAACATTACAAACAAAAATTGCTATGATCATTGAGGACAAAATTTTCGCAAGCTCAAGGGACTTCAGAAATATTTTGTATGGCAGACGATTTGAGAGTTCTGCGCCCCTTTTTATTCTTTGTTAATATAATTTATTGATAATCGCCATCTATTTCTTTGGCGAGTTTGGCTTTGCAGAGATCTTATTATATGTTTTTTAGTTTCGGACGAGCACAAGAACCGCTCCCTACTATTTCCCATCTCACTTTTCCCATTCCAAAAGATGGTTTCTTGCAGGGTGCAGCCCTTGTGGGGCCGTCCGTCTGCCAATGACACTCTTGCAAAGCTACCTTACAAGACACTCTTTATCAGCATAACTTATTGATATTCAATTTATGAATCGAATTTTGTAGAGATTTAATGCTTCGAACTCACTTTATCTAGTATATTTGATTATTTCACAAACTTCTTTCCGTTGAGGATATAAATTCCTTTTGGTAAGGTGGAGATGGTGCTTTCGCTGCCCACCACTACCCCATTGAGATTATAGACCTTTCCACTATCTATCACTTGTTTTTCAATGAGTTGAATGTCATTAGCCACTTCAGATTCAAGCGTCACTGTTATCTTCTCAAAAGCAGATGCAGGATTTGATTTAAATGAAACCATCACAGCACGACCTGTCCACACGTAAGGCGTATCGGCATCATCATCGGCGCATGCGTAAGTGCCACCTGTTTGAGAAATTTCTTTCAAATCGCATTGATAAGCAACATTGTTGAATTCTATTTTGGTAATAACTTTCTTCTCGGGAGCAGAGAAAGTCATTGTGTTGTCTTTATAAATTCTTAGTTTTCCATCAATAATGCGGTTCCAATATCTTTCATTGATTTTTTGGGAAGTGAGTTTAACCCCCTCCACTTCAAGCGATTGATCATCAAGAATTTTTCCAACTTCTGGTGCGTCGCCACTCATTGCAGTTTCAATGCCCCATGGGTTGGCTGCGAAATCATAGACGGCTGTCGTTACAGATGCTGTTTCGGGAGTAGTTGGATCGCTTGGCGTTTCTTCTGAAATTGCCTTGATGGTAAAGAAGTTGAGAGCTTTCCATTTTTCTTGATAAGCTTCTATGGATGTGGCAGGCACATAAAGCGTCTTTGTTGCTGGCGTTTTATTGAAACTCGTTTTCACTACAGCGGGAGGCGTGGTGGCTTTGCACACCACCTTTTCAATCGCACTGCATCCCGTGAAACTATTCAAACTGATGGTCTTCAATGTCGTGGGAAGTTCGATGGTTTTAAGCGAAACACAATTGAGGAATGCAGAATGGTTGATGGTTTCCACACCTTCGGGCAGAATAACTTTGCCGAGACTTGAGCAACCCCTAAAAGCACTCACGTGAATCGTATTCACACCTGCAGGGATTACAATACTTTGCAAGGCTCGACAGTCTTGGAACAAAGAACCGCTAATTTGTGTGAGCGTTGTTGGCATAATCACGCTTTCTAATGCTGTGCAACCTTGGAATGCGCCACCATCAATGCTTTTCAAGTTTTTGGGAAGTGCGATGGTTTTCAAGGCAGTGCAGTTCTGGAAAACATAACGTCCGATGCTATCGATTCCTTCTGCAAGATTAACGGTTTCGAGTGCTGAACAATCTTTAAAGGTGGTGCCGAGTAACAACTTTATACTGCTAGGAACAGCAATTGCCTTTAAGGCTGTGCAGCCACCAAAAGCGTTATCACCCAATGTCTTCAGCGAATTGGGTAGATGAACTTCCGTCAATGCCGAACAACCATAAAACGCACTCTCACCAATCACCGAAGCACCTTCTTCAATGAGCAGCCGTTGCAATTTGTCGCAATAGGCAAAGGCATTAGGTGCCATCGTCGTAATGCTCTTTGGAAGCGAAACGGTCATGAGTGCATGACACTGAAAGAACGCACTTTCGCCCAATCGTTCCACTCCGTTAGGAATGACGATGCTCTGGAGCAAGTTACAATAGGCAAAGGCATTAGCATCAATATGCTTCAAAGTTGAAGGCAGAATGATGCTCCGCAGGGGCGTCTCTTGGAAAGCTTGCGCACCAATACCCGTAATCGAGCTATCGAGCGTGATGATGCCATCTTCTGGGATAAGATTGGCAGGCCATGACTTAATAACACCACTTTCAACGATAACCCCATCGGGGATAGTCGTAGGGGCTTTCGCTGGAGCTAATTGATTGGTTTTCAGTGTCCCATCTTTTGTACTTTTGGCATTTGCCGTGAAGCCCATTGTCAATACAAGGGCAACGATAAAGATAAATTTATTCATTTTTTATTGTTTTAAATATGTATAATCTATTTTGGTTTTAGGCATCATTTAGAGCTTCTATATTTCTAAAAATCTGCACATTCTCAAATAGAGTATGTGCAAAGGTATGAACATCCTCAAGAATGCACAATACCTAATCAAAGTGATTTTTGGTGTATCAAAATAAGAATGCACAGATTGTTAACAGATTAAAAACCCAACCCACAAAAAAATTATAATCCAACAAATTAAAAAACACATAAAGCCACATTTAGAACAACAAACCCGTTATCACATGGCTTATTTAGAAAAATAAGCATAATCTGTCGTTCTTTAAAGGAAAAAGAAAAATCCGTATGTCTTCCACAATACCAACTTATAGGGATACTTCACATTGTTATTATCAAGCAATGAAAAACTTTTCCTTGAAGGCATAAGCATAAGTTCCATAGAACAAAAATCTTCCTTATTATTTGGTAGTTAACAAAATAAGTATTACCTTTGCAACTAAGATTCTAATTATCAGTCATTGAACGCATTAGAGAGACATAACTATTCACGGCATCTTTCCTTATATTATAAAGGTGTAAGTGCAGAGCAGGAAAAATCAATTTTTCTTGTAAATTTATCGTTGAATTATTTGGCAGTTCCAAATAATTTGCTACTCTCTCTCTCTCTCTCTCTGGCGCTACCGGTGTAACGTCACCCCCAAAACTTTCTTGCGTACGCGCGCGAGGAGACCCCGCGCAATCCCTTTGGGCAAAGGACTCTCAAGAGATTTCTTTGCTTGTTTCATCGTGCTCGTATACTAAGTAATTGTATACGAAAATAAAACTTAATTTTAAAGAAAATCAAGAATAAGCGAAAGTTATATAATAATATTTTAATCAAAGTAAATATGAAGCAAACAAAACTTTTATTTCTGCTGCTATTGCTGATGGCAATACCGGCAACGATGCAAGCCTACATTGTTGGAGAAACTGTCGAAAAAGATGGTTTGTACTACAGAGTGTTAGATATTACTAATTTTAATGTTTCATTTCTGGGAACTAAGGACAATGTTTCAGGAACCCTCACCATTCCTTCCCAATGGTCGGATGGTAAAGGAACAACCTTTACAGTAAGGGAAATTGGTGGCGATGAAACGTATAGATGTAAAAACATCACCAAGGTTATTATGCCTACAACCATTACCAAGATTAAATCGGCAAGTTTCAGTGCTGCTAAATTGGAAGAACTCAATATTCCTGCTTCTGTAGTGGAAATTAGCAATTCTGCTTTTTATAATATCGGAACATTGCCTAAAGTTACGGTAGATCCTTCTAGTACTTACTTTATATCTGATAATGATGGGGCTCTTTATTCGCACGACAAGAAGAAACTTTATACTGTTCCTTCCGCTATTGCTCCCGCAGGTGGTACTTATACTGTAGATGCTGCCGTAGAGAATATTAGTAATGGTGCATTTACGAAAGCAAAGGATATTACCAAGATAACGCTTCCGGCAAATCTTCAGAATGTGGAAACCGGATTTCCGTCTTTCGTTACATCTTGCATAAATTTGGCAGCATTTGAAATGACACCAAACTCAACATCGCCTTTCAAAGTGATGGATGGCGTGCTATTTAATAACCATAAATTGATAGCATATCCGCAGGCAAAACCTGATACTGACTATAAGGTGCCAAATGGTGTTACCGAAATTGTAGAGCGAGGCATAGAATCCAATCGTTTTATGAAAACTATTGATTTGAATGAAGTAACCAAGCTCAACAAAAACAGTATCGTATCAAATTGGGAACTTCAAACTGTTACGTTGCCTAAAAACTTGCAACTGACCGATATTGAAGGTGCTATTAACGAAAATAGGAAGATAAGTGAATACAAAGCACCGGCTGATTGTGTGAATTTCGATGTCATCGATGGAATTGTTTACTCAAAGGGCGACCATTCTATTCTCTACTTCTTCCCCCCGGCTAAACCTATTACGGATGGAAAATATACAGTGGAACCATTTGTCAAAGTAATAGGAAATCAGTCTTTTTCAGGTAATAGGAATATCATTGAAATTACCTTTCCGCAAGGTTTGGAAAAAATTAACGACTTCGCATTCAAAAACTCTGCACTTCTTGAAAAAATAACTTTCTTAGAGCCTTCTAATGTGAATAGTTTAGGAGTAAATGCTTTTGGTTGGTGTCCAAACTTAAAAATAGTCACTATTCCGACATCACTGACTGAATTGCGTAACTCTTTTATGTATAGCGACAACTTGGAAACCATCATCGTTCCTAATGGTTCTAAACTTACAAACATCAGAGGCAACGCTCTCAGTGCTAACAAGAACTTGAAGAAATTCATCTTTGAAGGTAGTTGCGAACTGACATCTATCGGAGAAAGCGCCTTTTCCGGCACTAAACTTGAAAGTTTTAACTTCCCCAAAGGTGTTACCACTATTGGAAGTAATGCATTTAATAAATGTTCAAACATGACAACGGTAAAGTTCGATGAGAATGCAATTATCACAACTATTGGTGCAGGTGCTTTTGCGGACTGCGGTATTACATCGATTGATATTCCGAACAGCGTTACGAAACTTGACCGCGAGGCATTCCGAAATTGTACTGCTCTGACAACAGTTAACATTTCTAAGAATCTAACTAATATCAGTTCTGAGGCATTCAAGTATTGCAAAAACCTCGTAGACATCAATGTTGACAAGAATAATCCAGCGTATTCCAGTGTCGATGGCTACTTACTCACAAAGAACAAGGAAACTCTCGTACTCTTCCCTCACGGAAAGGCACATGCCAAGTTCACGCTTCTCCCGCCTTCCATCACAAAGATCGGCGACTATGCTTTCTACGAATGCGAGAACCTGACCAGTGTGATGATTCCTAACAAGGTAACGTCTATCGGTGCCCGTGCATTCAGTCTTTGCAAGAACTTGAAGGACATTGCTTTCCTCTGCGATCACCCTATTCCAGATGCAAACATCAATCATCTGACCAACCACAAAAGTTTTGATGATGGTACAGCAGGTACAACCAATATGCCATCCCATATTAACATCTATGTGCGCAAGGAATTGAAGAGCGAATACGAGGCGCATCCTTTCTTCAATACTTTCAAGAGCATCCAGCCCTCATTCATTGAGGACGGAAACGAATACCTGCAAGTTGCGGCTACTGTAGTGGATCTTCTTTCAGTCAAGAACGAAAACCATACATTCGTGATTCCTGAAAAGACCCATTCTGGACTTGAAGTTGGACTCATTGGCGACTATGCCTTCCAAAGTGCAAGCAACAAAATCAAGGAAGTAGTTGTGAAAAACCATATTGAGTATGTAGGAGCAAAGGCGTTCATGACCAACATCAACGACAACAGCAGTACGATAGAAAATGTATTCTTCATCAACAAGACTCCGAGCAAGAAGATGCTCAGCACCACCCGTTTTGAACTTGATGAGACTGGTAAGAACTACAAGGAATTTGCAAGTACCACTAAGATCTATGTGAAGAAATCGGTAGCCGAAGAATATAAAACCAAGTGGAAGAAGCAGATGTGGGACATTGCGACAGGTATGATGAAAGACAGCCCGGACGACTATCAGTTCTACAACCAGATCGACTACAAGATCAAAGGCACGCCTGCACTGGCCAACAAGCTCTATTCAACCTTCTCGCGCGAGTTCGACGTGGATTTCGGCGACATTGACGAAAGCAGCAACCGCCTCTTCTGGGACAATGCAGAAAACTGCCCGAAGGTCATCGCCTTCACTTCCGGCGAGAAGATCGGAAACAGCGTCATCCGCATGAAGAGTATCAATCTCGGCAGCGACAAAGCTAAGGATGGTCTTTATGTTCCAGCCAACACAGGCGTAGTACTCAAGGCCATTGACGGCACCTTGCCTACCGACTTCTACTATCGCATCGGTGAGGATGACATATGGAGTTATTCCGGCGCTAATATTTTGAAGCCTGTTACGGTGGATGCTAAAGATATCGTGGCAACAGAGGGAGGAAACACAAATTTCTATATCTCAGACGGTAAGGCGTTCCGTGTATCGCAGGCGCAGCAGTTCAAGAGTAAGGGCAAACTTACCATCGGCGTACACAAGGCATACATCAATATCAACGTTCCGGCAGGCGCCAAACTTTCGCTTCTCTTTGGCGATGACGAGACGACCGGCATCGAGGAAGTGAACCCGGCAGGCAACACAGCTCCCGGAGCCGACAACACCTACCATAACCTCAACGGCCAGAGAGTCAGCAAGCCTGCCAAGGGCATATACATTCATAACGGTAAAAAAGTAACAGTAAAATGAAAACAATGCATAAGAAACTCTACGAATCTCCTGCGATGGAGATTATATCAGCAAACATTACTTCTGTGATGTATCAGACCTCTGTCCCTTTGGCAGGAGACGGCGAAGAGGGCGGTGAGCCCGATGCCAAGGAAGGATGGTTTGAGGAGGAATCCGATTGGAACGTGGAAAAATACAATCCTTGGGAAGATTGACCACGTGTATCTGTCGTGCCCCATCATGTTTAAACAGTTGGGGCATGGCACTCCATACAGATTTGTTAACACATCATCAGCCGATGGGTGGTGTATATGGAGACGTTGGCTAAATATAACTCAGTGGGGCACTACTTATACTTTAGATGCCCACTACTTATGCTTTAGTTCTCGTTAACAATTCACCCCCCGAAAGCAGAAAACAATCAATATCTATGGCATTCTACAGGAAAATGAAGATGAAAGTGAATGGCAAGTGGTATCCCAAGTCCGTTCTCGTGGGTTCGACCATCACTACCGAGCAGGTAGCTAAGCGTGTGGCAGCCAAATCACTCGTTCAATTCTTCATAACGGCGAGAATTCCCTTACGTTATTATGCGAATTTAATAACTCTCTAATTTGTGGGCAAGGTTTGTTGAGAAACAAGGCTTGCGCCGTTTTAATTTATTTTTATTCCTTTTTAGAACTGAAAAACAACTGTTATTTTCATATAATACTTGCTGATTTTACATGGGTTCGATATTGGGATAATTCTTTGGCGCTGTTTTTGTAAATACAATACAGACCTTATATACCAAATAACGTGAGTTTGACGAATTATGAATTCTATTCATTGGGGTTGGTTTCGTGCCACACCTGCCATTTCCATTCCACATTAAAAATGACCTCGTGCAGGGTGCGCCCTTGTAGTCATCCGTTCTGCAAACGTCTGGCTAATTTCATCGAACTCACGTTAATTCAACTCAACCAACGAGCAAAGCATGAAAGGCTAATTTGCGTTAAACGCAAAGAAAATCATCTTTTCTTTATATACCAATTACTTTTTTTTCGTAACTTTGTGCTACAATTTAACCCAATTCGGTCATTAGAGACCAAAGGGATTGCGTCTGATTATCTGTGCAGATTGTTTAGCGTTTTCTCGCAGATGTAGCGGGCTACTTCAAGAAAAAACGATGAACAAGATGCGATAAGCAGATGCAAGACATTGGGAAGTAAATAAATAAGATAAAAAGGACACCCTAACGGTCTAAGGACCGAGTTGGGTTTAAATATACGAGACGTACAATGACAGAAAACAATATAGATAAAACAAACACTGGTAACCCTTTTCTTCAACCCTACGACACACCCCACGAAACATTCCCTTTTGAACGCATCACCACAGCCTATATCGAAGAGGCATTGCTTGAAGGAATTCGCCGTGAGGATGAACAGATCGAACGGATGATAAACGACCCAGAACCACCCACATTCGACAACACGCTCATTCGCGAAGACGAGGTGAAAGGTCGTAAACATTATTATGACCTACTTTCACGAACAGAAGCCGTTTTCTATAATTTGCTCAGTGCGGAAACCAATGATGAGCTGGATGCTTTGGCACAAAAAATGAGCCCCATCCTGACAAAACATTCCAATGACGTCAGTCTCAATCCTCAACTTTTCCAACGCATCAAAACGGTTTACGAAAACCACCGACCACTCACGCCTGAAGAAGATAAATTGCTCAAGGAAAGCTATGATGGGTTTGTCAGAAGTGGTGCGCTGCTGAGCGAAGACGACAAAGAAAAACTGCGCCAACTCACCGAAGAAGCCAGTCAGCTTTCGTTGCAGTTTTCGCAAAATTTGCTCAAGGAAAACAAGGCATACACACTTCATATCACCAACGAGGAAGACCTCGACGGACTGCCCGAAACCATTCGGGAAGCAGCACACACGGCTGCCACAGAGCGCAACCTTGAAGGATGGGTTTTCACACTTGATGCTCCCAGTTATGGACCTTTCATGATGTACAGCACGCGTCGTCCTCTACGAGAAGAACTCTACATGGCACGCAACACGATGGGCATCAAAGACAACGAACAAAACAATCTCAATATTTGTAAGCGACTCATCAATCTCCGTAGAGAAATCGCTCAACTTTTGGGCTATGACACCTATGCCGATTTTGTGATGAAATACCGCATGGCAAGTAATGTTGAGAACGTCTATAAATTGCTCAACGACCTCATAGACGCCTATAAACCAACGGCATTGGAGGAACGAAAGGAACTCCACGATTTGGCACGTGAGCGTGAGGGCGATAATTTCAGCATGATGCCTTGGGACGCTGCCTATTACACACATCAGCTGCAATTGGCGAAATACGATCTCGATCCTGAAACATTGCGCCCTTACTTTGAACTCAACAATGTTATCAAAGGTGTTTTTGGTTTGGCAACTCGCCTTTATGGTATTACGTTCAAAGAAAACACCGCCATCTCGGTGTACCACCCCGACGTGAAACCTTATGAGGTTTTCGACAAAGATGGGACGTATCTTGCCGTGCTTTATGTGGATTTTCACCCACGAAAAGGCAAACGCGATGGTGCATGGATGACCGAGTTTCAAGGTCAACGCATCACAGAAAAAGGCGAAAACATACGTCCACACGCCTCGCTGGTGATGAATTTCTCGAAACCCACTGCAGAAAAGCCTGCCTTGTTGCGCTTGGGCGAAGTAGAAACCTTTCTGCATGAATTTGGACATTCGCTCCATGGCATTTTTGCCAACTCACGTTTTGAAAGTCAGTCGGGCACAAACGTTTGGTGGGATTTTGTGGAACTACCCTCACAGTTCATGGAGAACTACGCAGTAGAAAAAGACTTCCTCCGAACTTTTGCTTACCACTATGAAACGGGTGAACCAATGCCCGACGAACTCATAGAGAAAATCGTGAGAAGTCGGAATTTCAACGCCGCAACGGCTTGTTTACGACAAGTGAGCTTTGGCTTGC